>NZ_CP026378.1:1538733-1846479 GCF_002953215.1 Mixta calida | reverse complement strand
AGAATGGGTTACGACCTGATGATTGTTGCCCGCAATCATAACCGGCTTAATCAGATGGCCAGCCACATCACTGCTGACACCGAGCGTAATGTAGAAGTCGTGGCTGCGGATCTGAACGATTCACAGCAACTGGCTGCTCTTGAAGAAAAATTACGTAATGACGCCAGCATAGCGCTGCTGGTTAATAATGCAGGCGTAGGCACCCACACTTCTCTTGTAGACAGTAACGTTGAGCAGATGATCACCATGATCAATCTCAATGTGACCGCCCTCACCCGACTAACTTATGCCGTCGTTCCCGGTTTTATAAACCGGGGAAAAGGCGCAATCATCAATATTGCTTCTATTGTCGGGATAGCACCTGAAATCTTAAACGGCGTTTATGGTGGCAGTAAAGCCTATGTGCTGGCGTTTACCCGGTCTTTACAGCGCGAGTTAGCTGATAAAGGTATTCAGGTTCAGGCAGTACTGCCCAGCGCTACTGCAACACCATTCTGGGAAAACGGCGGCCTGCCCTTAAGCCAGCTTGACCCAGGTATTGTCATGCAGGCGGAAGATATGGTTGATGCCGCTCTTGTCGGTTTCCAGCTCGGTGAGCTGATTACCATTCCTTCCCTGCATGACGATAGCCGTCTACAGCGCTGGGAACAGGCGCGTCAGGCTGTTATTGAGGACTTTTCCCATAACGTGCCCGCAGCGCGTTATCAGCCCTCCTCTTCCCAGATTTAATGCGAGCAGATTTACAGAACCGCTCCGGCCAGTCAGGAAGGCTGGCCTTTATTAATGGCAGTGAGGGCGGCTAAACCCTCTGTAAATCTGGAGCGAAATAATTATGCAGGCAGTAGTACTGAATTTTCCCGGTGGACTGGAGCCGTTCGGGAAAAACTACAGTGGGATTGTTAGTGAAGGTGGTGACAGTTTTACCGCCTTTTACAGCGGAGAACATCATGAACCATTATCAGGCAGTCATCATTGGATTTGGTAAAGCAGGCAAAACGCTGGCGGGGGCGCTGGGCCGCGCTGGCTGGCGCGTGGCAATCATCGAAAAATCTAAAGCCATGTATGGCGGCACCTGCATTAACATCGGTTGTATTCCCACCAAAGCGCTGGTGCATGATGCACAAGCCGCAACTGATTTCAGTGAAGCTATGCAGCGCAAAGCGTCAGTGGTTGAATTTCTGCGAGAAAAAAACTATCTCAATCTGGCAAAGATGGAAAAAGTCGAAGTGATTGATGGTCAGGCGGAATTCCTTGACGCCCACACGTTGAGAATCACCACTGAGCAGGACGCCCGTACGCTCAGCGCGGACCGCATTTTCATTAATACCGGCGCTGAAGCCATCTTCCCTCAAATTGAAGGCCTGATTCCCGGGCCACGTATTGTCGACAGCACCGGCCTTCTGAATTTAACCAGCCTGCCAGAAAGACTGGGCATTCTCGGCGGTGGCTATATTGGCGTCGAGTTCGCCTCCATGTTTGCCAGCTTCGGTAGTAAAGTCACGATATTTGAAACTGCACCGCAATTTCTGGCGCGTGAAGATGCCGATATCAGCACGGCAATAAGTACAATCCTGCAGGAACAGGGCGTGAAGACAGAACTGAGCACGGTAGTTCAGTCTGTTACCAACGGCAACGACAGCGTTACGCTGCGCACGATGAAGGGCGATCATAAGATGGATGTCCTGCTGGTCGCTATCGGGCGCCGCCCGGCAACGCAGGCGCTGAAGCTGGAAAAAGCCGGAGTGGTAACAGATGAGCGTGGGGCGATTCGGGTCGATAAAAGCCTGAAAACTTCTGCAGATCATATCTGGGCTATGGGAGACGTCACCGGTGGGCCGCAGTTTACCTATGTCTCTCTCGATGATTTCCGCATTGTGTATGATCAGCTGCTGGGTAAAGGCACGCGCACGACAGACGATCGCGTTAATATACCTTACTCGGTATTTATGACGCCCACGTTGTCGCGCATCGGTTTAACCGAAGCGCAGGCACGTGCCCAGGGCAGGAATATCCAGGTGGTATCATTACCCGTGGCAGCGACTCCGCGAGCACGCGTGATTAACGATACACGGGGCATGCTCAAAGCCGTGGTCGACAATGACAACCATCGCATCCTCGGCGTAGCCTTGCTGGCGGCGGATTCCCACGAAGTGATCAACCTGGTGAAAACGGTCATGGATGCAGGCTTGCCATACACCGTGCTGCGGGATCAGATCTTCACTCACCCGACCATGAGTGAATCGTTAAACGATCTGTTTGCATTGATAAAATAAGCGTGAGAAAAACGCCCGCCCAGGCCGACTGATACTATGTACCCCGTTCAGAGCGCGCCTGCCCAGGCGCTTTGGCGCCGGGTTCATGACGGGCAGCCGGACGGCGACCGTTTTTCGGCTCTACAGCCATTTAACCCACTGGTTCGAAGACGTAACGTCCGCTTATCGCGCTTAGCGGACCTTAAAAGCAATAGTGCAATAAAAATCATTAAGGCCGGTGGCAAGTGTAAGCGGCAGAGGTGTTTTCAGAACAACGCTGCCGGGATTTCTGAAGCCTGATATATCAGCCCACGTTGATAACAATTTTTCCGAACGCTCCCTGATCAAGCAGCTTCAGCGCCTCCGGGAGTTGGTCAAAGCGGAAGGATTTGTCGATAACCGGTTTCAGCTTGATCCTGTCAACGGCCCGAACCAGATCTTCCAGCGCTCTGCGGTGGCCTACACCTATCCCCTGAATAGTTGGAGATTTAAGCAGCAGTAATCCCCCCGACGCTGAGGTATCGTCCATGTCCATCATACCGATCAGCGAGATACGCCCATGCGAAGCGACGGCGCGAACAGAATCTGCAAAGTTACGACCACCTACTGTATCCACAACGTGATCAATGCCCCGATCGTTCGTCAGACGGTAAATGGCCTCGACCCAGTCCTCTTTTTTACGGTTAATGCCGTGATCGGCACCAAGCGCAACCGCAGCGGCAAGCTTCTCATCGCTGGATGAGGTAATAAACACTTCGGCACCCACAGCCTTGGCGATCTGAAGAGCAAAAAGCGCCACGCCGCCGGTTCCCTGCACCAGTACGGTTTCGCCGGCGCGAAGGCCGCCGCGTTCAATCAGAGCAAACCAGGCGGTCAGTCCTGCACAGACGAGCGTGCTGGCTTCAGCATCGCTGAGCGTCTGCGGGGACTTGACCAACCACTCTTCACTCATGATCACGTATTCAGCCAGCACGCCCTGATACGCATAGCCTATAGTGTTGTAATGTGGGTTCTTAGCATTGTTGTTCAGTTTCCCGTCAATCCAGTCTGCGTTAAAAGATGAGATAACGCGGTCTCCCTGGCTGAAACGGGTCGTGCCCGGTCCGACAGCCTCAACCACGCCAGCCATATCGGAACCGGGCGTGAAAGGCATTGGCATCCCCATACCCATTCCGCCTTCCATAATGACCTTGTCACGGAAGTTGAGAGAGACGGCATTGACCCGGATCAGTACTTCATTCGGGCCAGGCTGAGGGATTTCTTCTTCTTTGAGTTTCAGGTTCTGACGTCCGATTTCGTTTAACGTCCAGTATTTCATTGTGCGATTCATAGAGACTCCTGTGTGGCAAATAACGGATGCACAGGATTCTAGCACTGCACTTTAAGATACAATGGGGATACTATTTCCACTTATTGATTCCTGTGAAGCGACAATATGAAAAGTGAAATGAACAGCATTCCTGTTTTTGTGGCCGCAGCTGAAACAGTGAGCTTTGCACAGGCAGCTGAAAAACTGCACGTTACACGTTCGGCAGTGGCGAAAACCATATCCCGGCTTGAGGAAAGGCTTGGCGTTACTCTCTTTAACCGTACCACCCGCAGTCAGAGTCTGACCGACGAAGGCACGCTTTACTATGAATACTGCCGCCGGGCGCTCAGTCTGATAAAAACGGCGGAGGATGTTCTGGAAGGCGGCAAACTTCAGGCGAGCGGGAAACTGAGGGTAACTGTTCCTGTCCTGTTAGGACACCTCTGTATTGCGCCTTTACTGTCGGCGCTGGCACACGAACATCCGAAGCTTGAGCTTGAAATCTCATTCAGCGATCGTCAGGTGGATTTGACTGAAGAAGGGTTTGATCTGGCCGTCAGGATCGGCACGCTGGCTGACAGCAGCAGCCTTATCGCCCGAAAACTGGCCACGTACACCATGGTCTTCTGCGCCTCCCCGGATTATCTCCAACAGGCCGGCGAGCCGGCCTCCCCAGAAGAACTACAGCGACATGCGGCGGTTGCTTATGTTCATTCAGGACGTATTCTCAAGTGGCAGATAAAAAACGAAGAGGATGGAATATCAGAAATTAATCCGCCCGCCAGAATCATGATGGACGATATGCAGGCGGTAAAAAATTTTGCCGTTACGGGAGGCGGCATTGTCTGGCTCCCTTACTGGCTCGTCAGGGAACAACTAGCCAGTGGAGAGCTTAAAGCAATATTAAAAGACCACGCTTCAGGAAGCTGGCCTGTCTATGCAGTATGGCTGCGAAATCCTCATCTGCCTCTGAAAGTCAGGCTGGCCGTGGATAAACTGGTGAGCGCATTGCCGACCATGATGGCCACCGTTGAAGACAAAGCTTAAAAGGCCCGCTTTCCGCTCAAAGCGGGCTTTGCCCTGCCTTCCTTCTGTCTGGCCGCATCGTGCCAGCAACACAATTTTCCGTTATACAAAGAGGCCAGCTATGATGGGCTGTTTGAATGGATAAAGCACAGGGAGAACGTACAGTTGGACATCACTATCAGCGCTGCACAGCCTGAACATTTTGCCGATCTGCGCGCCATTGAGTTGGCTGCTTTTGAAACATTGCGTGAAGCGGGTGCGGTAACAGGTCAGGCTGTCGTAAATAGTCTGGAAGAATTTTGTGTTTTCAGCCGCGACGGTCTGCTGCTTGCCGCCTTTGCGTCAGATTCTAAACCCGTAGGGTTTATCGCAGGCAAATTCCAGGATATATGGTTGCACATTGCTGAAATGGATGTGCATCCAAACTGGCAGCGCCGTGGCATCGGTAGCTTATTGATGCAGACTCTGCTCTCATCCGCGCAGCAACGCGGTCTGGCTGGCGCCACACTCACCACAGATAATATAGCGGCCTTCAATGCCAGATTTTACGCCAGGCTGGGTTTTGAAATTGTTGACGGCCCTTCGTGCCCACTGCACCTGATAAGACAAAAAGCAGAGGAAATGGAGAGAGGTTTCATTCCAACGCGGCGCGTAGCAATGTGGTTGAAATTTGAGGATTGAGCGTTGTAATAACGGTCATACGGTCCGCTTTTCGCTCAAAGCGGACCCTGCCCGGCGTGATATCTATCGCGCCGGGCAGCAGCGATACCTCTACGCCGTCATGCCGCCATCAATAACCAGTTCGGCGCCGCTGACGTACGTGCTGTCGTCCGAGGCAAGGAACAAGGCCGCAGCCGCCACTTCGTCGGGATTTCCCAGACGTCCGGCCGGTATCCGCGCGCTTAGCGTCCGCCTGACGTCGTCGCTGGCCTGGTCGAACATCGGCGTATCCGTAGGTCCGGGACTGACTGTGTTGACCCGGATGCCGCGCGGCGCCAGCTCGGTGCTCCAGGTGCGCGCATAGGCGCGTACTGCGGCCTTGCTGGCGGAATAGGCGCCATAGCCGGGATTGGCAATAGCTCCCGCAATCGAGCCGATCAACACGACGGCGCCCCCCTCGCCCATGTGCCGGACCGCCTGCTGCACCGTGAACACCATGGCGCGCACGTTGAGGCCGAAGATGCGATCGATATGCTCCTCGGTGGTCTCTTCCAGGCTCGTAGGCTCGGCCACGCCTGAAGAATTGACGAGGATATCGAGGCGGCCAGTCCTGGCATGGATAGTCTCGAACAAACGGGCAAGATCGCGGGCGTTGGTGAGGTCGCCGGATATCGCCTCGATCCGACCGCCGATACGCGCAACCGCCTCGGCCAGCTGCGCTTCGCGTCGACCGGTGATGAAAACATGGGCGCCTTCTTGCACAAAGCGGCGGGCGATCGCAAGGCCGATACCGCTGCTGCCGCCGGTCACCAGGGCGGTTTTTCCTTCAAGTCTCAACATGATTGCTCCAGATAAAGAGAGATAGAAACCAGATGATATATTTCGTATATTTGGTGTCAATTACGCACCTGATCTACATCAGATATACAGAAGGAAACCTAATGGCGAACGATATCCCGGCTCTGCTGGCAGAGATCAACAGCACACGCCCCATCCTGGAACAGGTGGCAAACAAATGGTCGGTATTGATCCTGACCGTGCTGTGCAGCCAACCCGCGCGCTTTAACGCCATCAGGCGCAGGCTCGATCCGATCACGCACAAGGCCCTGACGGAGGCGCTGCGCCGACTTGAGCGCAACGGCCTGGTCAGCCGTCGCGTGATCGCATCGTCACCCGTGGCGGTCGAGTATGCAATTACGCCGCTGGGCCGGACCTTGCAGGAGCCTTTTACGGCTCTGGTGAGCTGGGCCAAACAATATGGCGGGGATATGGAGCAGGCGCAGGTGGTTTACGACGAACAGCGCGCTGCCGAAGAGCCCGTATAAACGCGGCCGTGGCCTTAACGCTGGCGCTCGCCTGTTATTTTATCAACGCGATTGTCTTCCCGCTGTGCTACCACTCGCACAATTGTTATGATATAACATTTCACGTTACGGGCGCCGTCGCGCCCGATTTATGCCGTGCGCAACTCAACCTTTGGGAACGATCTGGAGATAAGATGAAAAAACACTGTTTACCGCCGCGCTCTCGCTGGCCTCATTCGCGCCGCACGCTCACGAGCTCTGGCTAAACGTGCCGCCCGTGGCCGCTGATAAAACACTGGACATTGAAATGGCCTATGGCGACAGCTTTCCGCACGGCGAGCCGATTCCGGCGGCGCGTCAGGCGCTGTTCGCCCCGCTGGTCGCCACCAACGGCGCAGGTCAAACGGAGTCGTTTCCGATTAACAGCGAAAAATACCGGTTCAGCCTGGCGCATCCTGCCGCGGGCTCATGGCTGGTGAGCGCGACCTATAAACCCACGTTCTGGTCGCTGAAACCCGACGGCGAAAAATATCAGTGGCGGCAAAGTAACAAACAACAGTGGCCGGGCAGCTACTGCATGGAAAGCACCATGAGTGCGAAAAGCGCCAGCTATATCGGCGCGCCGGGCGAAAACCGCGCCCTGACGCAGCCCACCGGCGCGCGTCTGGAGTTTGTGCCGCAGGTGGATCCCGCCACGCTGAAAACCGGCGATACGCTGCAGGTCACGCTGCTGGCGAACGGCAAGCCGCTGGCGAATCACGAGGTGGGCATCGCAATGGTCGATCTTTCCGCCAAAGCCGCCGCGCCGCACGAGCATCACCACCATCATCATCACGCTGCCGACACGACGCTGACCCATCCGGCGCTGGCGCACACGTACGCCTATGAAAACGCCGCGATGAAGGATCATACCGATGCGCAGGGCGTGCTGAATCTGCCCATCCTGAAAGCGGGACAGTGGCTGCTGATGAGCGCCAACGATACGCCCTACGCCGACAGCGCCGTCTGCGATATCCATCTCGATCAGACCTCCTTCGGCTTCGCCATTCCTGAATAACCGCTATAAAAAAACCGGCGCTCAGCGCCGGTTTTCTTTTTTACCGCGCGATTAAGGAATATAGCGCTGGTTGCGCAGCTGGGTCAGCAGTTCGATAAACATCTCTTCACTGTCGATACAGTCAGCAAAGCCGTGCTGGCGCGCTTTGATGGTGCTGGTGATATTGTCGAAGGTGGTTTTCAGAATAAAGTCGCCGAACTGCCATGAGACGATCTTCTCATAGGGATACGCTTGCAGGCCGTGCTGCTGCGTCAGCTGCTGCCAGAGCGACGCTTTGTCCGCCATCATCTGCTGCAACGACAGCGGGAACGGCTCGCCGACCGGTACGTCAAAGAAAGCGGCGATGCGCGGCCAGATACGCGACCAACGGAAATAGTCGCCGTTGGTGATGTTAAAGATCTCGCCGCGGCAGGCCGAATTTTCCCCCGCCCAGTCGATAGCCTTCGCCAGAATGCGCGCGTCGGTCACCTGATAGAGCGCGTCCCAGGCTGCACGCGGGCCAGGAAAGGACATCGGCACGCCCAGCGCTTTGGCGATGCTGCCGTAAACGGCGATCACCATCAGCAAGTTCATTGGATTGCCTACCGCCATGCCGATAACCGCCTCAGGGCGCAGCGCGGTCCATGACCAGCTTTTCCCCTGCGATTGACTGCGCAGGAAGTCTTCCTGATCGTAATAGAAGTTAGGCGGCATATGACGCGGATCGCTCTCTTTTGCCGGCGACGGGAACGGCCCGATATGGGCGCCGTACGCCTTGCCGCCTTGCATCAGCGCCACATGCTGTAAACCTGGCGCGTGCGTTTCCAGCGTTTCCACCAGGTTTTGCAGCATCAACAGGTTAACCTCCACCAGCTCCGCCGGGGTCGGCTTCTCCTGATATGCGGCAAACACCAGATGCGTGGCGTCCGTCAGCTGCGCGAGCTGCGCTTCGCACGCCGCACGGTCGGTCAAATCTACCGCGATATGACGCGCGCGCGTCGGAAAATCGGGCGCGCGACGCGACAGCGCAATCAACTCCACATCCTGATGTTCAAAATGGTTAAGTACGCCGCGTCCAATCACGCCTACCGCACCTGCGACTACCACCGTTTTTTTCATCCGACGCTCCTCTGTGCCAGCTTATTAATGAAATAGAGTACACAGGGCAGTGTTGTCTACCGGTTTGAAAGCGTCAAAGCGAAAGCCGCGCCCGATTCGCTCCGCAGCGGCGAAAGGCAGGCGCGGCGCGGTCTGCGTCCCGCTTACGGAAATGTACGATTTTATGTCTGCGCGCGCGGATCGGCGTTTTTAATCTCCACCAGCACCAGCGGATTTCTCTTTACCCGGCAGACCTGGTCGCGCGCCAGCTGGCAGACGGAGCAGTAATCATGCACCTCGGATTGATACTCATATTCAATGTAACAACGAAACTTCTCGCCATAGGAGCTGAGCCGACAGAAGCGGCGCGGTTCAAGAAGCTCGTCGAGCTGTAAGAATGTCAGGGCGGAAGGGTTATGAAACCCAACCCGAATGCGATAAGTCGTCATGACCCGATTATTTTCGCAAAGCGCGACGCAGGCCAGCTGATAAGGGTTCTTCCTGAAATAGACAAAAGCTAAGAGTGTGAGCCGTCGCGCAGCGCGGCCTCAAAGTGGCGCCTTTACAGATATCTTTCTGTACAAGAAAAGGGCTTAACTGTAGGATATTTTACGCTTTTTACATGGCCCCGGACGCGCCAGGATATCCCCTGTTAAAACACACTGGAGAAGGTAATGACGCTGAAAAAACTGATATGGGTGCTGGCGATAGCAGCGAGCTTCACCGCCGCTATTCACGTTTCCGACCGGCTGATCAATACGCAGGTCAGCGCGATGGCGGACAGCGAGTAGGCGCCCTCGTTCGCACTCGCCCGGCAGGCTTAATCGACGCATCGCAGCGCCCGTTTGACTGGCCTGACCTCTTTACGTTTAATTGCGCCCTCGCCTCTAAAGTTCCCTGGCGCTACGCCGATAGTCATCAAGCCTGACGCAGGATGCGTTAATCGTGAGACGTTATCGTGCGTCGGGTGACTAACCACGAACGTAATCTTGTAAGCTGCTTGCCGGTTATCCCCGGCGTTTCGGGAATGTCCAGCCCGCTCCGCGCGGGCTTTTTTATGACGCCTGATATCGAAACGTTGAGAATGCGCAGCTTAGTCCCTTCATCGCGCAGGGTTTTAGCACTGAATTCTGTTTTTTATTTTATTATTGAAATTCAAACGCTTTTACAGCCTTTTTTCGCCGGAAAACGCATCCCGCTGCCCGCAGCAAGAAGATATAATCTCCGCAAATAAGGAGATGTTATGCACCGTAATCTTTCCATCGCCGCTGAACGCTCGCTGCTGGGTGAAATCCAGCGCGGGCTGCTGGCAGCCGTTCCCATACTGCTCGGCGTTGTGCCGTTTGGTCTGCTGCTGGGCGCGCAGGCGGCGCAAAAGGGCCTGTCGCCCTTTACTCTGGTGTCGATGACCGGCCTGAACTTCGCCGGCGGCTCGGAATTCGCCGCCATCGCGCTCTGGGCCTCGCCGCCGCACGTGCTGACCATTGTGCTGGTCAGTATGCTAATCAATAGCCGCCATCTGCTGATGGGCGCCGCCATGACGCCCGCGCTGGCGCATCTGCCGCCGCGCAAGGCGCTGCTGGCGCTGTTTTTTATGTGCGACGAGAGCTGGGCGATGAGCATGGCGGACGCGGCGCGACGACGCGCGCAGGGGCTGCCCGCTTTTAGCGCCGGTTATTATACCGGCGTGGCCGGCGCGCTGTGGCTGGTCTGGGTGCTTTCCACCGGCGCGGGCGTGGTTATCGGTCCGGTGCTGGGCGACATTACCCGCTGGGGATTTGATATGGCCTTCCCCGCCGTGTTTCTGGTGCTGCTGAAAGGGATGTGGAAAGGGATGCGCTCCGCGCTGCCGTGGCTGGTCAGCCTGATTTGCGCCGGTGCCACCTGGCACGCCTTTCCCGACGCGGCCTGGTTCGTGCCGGCGGGCACGGCGTCAGGCATCGTCACTATTTTGCTGCTGCACAGGAAATCCGCATGAGCCTGACGATTCTGACCATTGTACTGATGGCGCTGACCACTTACCTGACGCGCATCGGCGGCTATCTGCTGCTGCGCGACCGCGCGTTCAGCCCGCGCATCAAAGCGGTGATGGAAGCGGCGCCCGGCTGCGTGCTGATTACGGTTATCGCGCCGCACTTTGTCACCAGCAACCCGGCAGATCTACTGGCGCTGGCAATTTCGCTGCTGGCAGCAATGCGCTTTTCGCTGCTGCCGGTGGTGGTCATCAGCGTCGTCGCGACCGCCCTTTTACGTCATCTTCTTTAAGCGGCAAATAAGGACAAGACGCGTTGTTTCTGACGCGTCTTGCGATAAGGCATCAGCCGAGCGGCAGTTCGGAAGTCTGTTTGATGGTCTGCATCGGCAGCTCGGTTTTAAGGCACTGGACGCCGCTGATACGCGCCAGATGGTCGATCTGAAACTGACGATAGGCGTTTAAGTCCGCCGTCACCACGCGCAACAGAAAATCGCAGTCGCCCACCATCAGATGACACTCCACCACTTCCGGCAGCGCGCACACCTCGCGCGCGAAGTTATCGACCGTTTCCGCATCCTGACTATGCAGCCAGACCCGGACAAATACCGTCAGCTCCAGCCCCATCGACGCCGGGTTAAGAATGGCGACGTAGCGCGCGATGGCTCCGCTCTCCTCCAGCTGTTTGACGCGCCGCAGACAGGGCGACGGCGACAGCCCCACTTTTTCCGCCAGCACGTTGTTAGCGATACGTCCATCCTTTTGCAATTCACGCAGAATACGAAAATCCAGCTCGTCCATTTTTAGCATCCGGTATCACGATTTATCAAATTAAGAGTACATTATGCCCTGAAAGTGACGGACCGCACATCGTTTAGCTGCCTGTTTTTGGGCGCAACGCACTGGTTTCCTGCGCACAAGCATAAGCTGTGCTTTACTTAACGCCATATCCTCACAGCGAAACTATTTATGAAGATCGGCGAAAAAGTTTCCGGCGCGTTTGTTCTGCACTCTTCGCTTGGCAGAACCATGACCATTTTTATGCTGTTGCTGTTGACGGCGGTGCTGATTGTCAGCGCCTGGACGCTGGACAGATCCTGGGAGCGCAAGCTACAGGATACGGAGAGCAGCGCGGTCAACCTGTCGGTATCGCAGGCGCGCCAGGCAGAAGACACGTTTCTGCAAACTGAAATTACGCTGCGCGCCATGCAGCGTGAAATCCCCGACAGCGGGCCGAATAACGCCAATAAGGCGGAACTGAATGCGGTGCTGGCGGAGATGAAAAGCAGCCTGCCTCAGCTCAACGGCCTGTTTGTTTATGATGCGCAGGGCAACTGGGTCGCCACGTCGGCGGCGCATATTCCCGCTGGCGCCAACAACAGCGACCGTGAATATTTTATCTATCATCGCCAGAATCGCCACGGCGGTTCCCACATCGGTCACGTTATCCGCAGCCGCACCACCGGTGATCTGGTGATCCCGGTGTCGGTGCGGCTAAACGATGCCGCCGGCGGTTTCGCCGGCGTGGCGCTGGCTACGGTGCGCGTCGATTCCTTTAAGCGTTTTTATAGTTACTTTGAACTGGGCGAAGGGGATCTGCTGGCGCTGCTGCTGGATGACGGCACCGCGCTCTATGTACGCCCTTTCCCCGATTCCTTTATTAACCGCAGTCTCTCCTCCAGCTCGCTGTTTACCACGCAGCTGCTGCGCGCCGATCGCGGCAAAGGCACCTGGCTTTCGGCGCTGGACGAGAAAGAGCGTATTTTCGGCTACGCGCGCTCCGGCCAGTATCCGCTGATCGTGGCGGCAGGCTTCGATAAGTCAGCGCTATGGTCGCAGTGGCTGCACGACAGCCTGCCGGATCTGGTGCTGAACGGCACGCTGCTGCTAATCATTATTATGATCGGCGCCGTGATGCTGCGGCAGGTGCGTACCAACGTGGATAACCAGATAGAGCTGACGGCGCTGCGTGACGAGCTGACCACCATCAACCAGACGTTGCAGGCGATGGCGCTGCTGGATAGCTTAACCGGCCTGGCGAACCGGCGGCAGTTCGATCTGTTTCTGGCGCAGAGCCTGAAGCGATCGGCGCTTACCGGCAAGCCGGTGGCGCTGATCATGATGGATATCGACTTCTTTAAATATTACAACGACACCTATGGCCATGTGGCGGGCGATAATTGCCTGCGTCGCGTCGGCGAGGCGTTGAAAAATATGTCGATGCGCCAGGCCGATCTGATTGCGCGTTACGGCGGTGAAGAGTTCGCTATCGTGCTGCCGAACGCCACGCTTGAGGTAGCGAATCGCGTGGCGGAAAACGCCGTCAAGGCGGTGCGTAACATCGCTATTCCCCATGAAAGCACGCAGCTGCCGGGGCGCACCGTTACCCTTAGCGCGGGCGGTTTCGCCCTGCAGAGCAGCGGCGACGTTCAGGATGCGCAGCTGCTCAAAGAAGGCGCCGACCATGCGCTTTATGAGGCGAAGCGCAATGGCCGCGACCGCGCGGTGGTTCATACCGCGTCGCCGACAGCGGGGCCATAAACCCCGCGTCGGCAAAGGTTACGCCATCGCGTAGAGCAGCGCGGAGAGCGTGGCGATGCCGCCAGCTAAAATGCCAAGCGCCTTCCCGCCGCGCAGGAACGCCAGCGCCGGTTTGTTGTAGATCAGCCAGGCGGGGATCAGGAACAGGATAATGGCGATCAGCGGGCCGCAAAACGCTTCAATCAGGGTAATAACGTTGGGGTTGGCGTAAACGATCAGCGAAGTCATCACGTACATGGTCAGCACCGCGACGGTCTGGCCTCTTTTCCGCCCTTTTTCGCTACGGCAGTTAAACAGCCGCACGGTAAAATCGCTGAAGGTCTCGGTGACCGACAGCGATACGCCGAGAAACGATTTGGTCATACCGATAATGGCGATAAACGGCGCGATATAAAACAGTACGCCAGCGTTATCGGGCGAGGAAATAATCGACAGCACGTTCAGATTTTTCTCTTTCGCTTCGACAAAAATATCGTGCGGCATGCTCAGCACGCAGCTAAACACAAAAAAGATAATACTGACAAAAATAGCCAGGTAGGCGATGCGAATGACGCGGAACGCGCGCGGCGCGTCGCCTTTTTCCTGATAGTGCGCGGCCAGCGGAGAAATAATCGGGGCGCAGCAGAAGGAGAACGTGATCAGCGGCAGCGTCAGCCAGATATTTTTAAAGGTGGTGGAGGCAGAGGTTTCCGGCAGCGCGCTCAGCGCATCGGTGACGTTCTCCCAGCGCCAGGCGGGGATCTGCACCGCCGCGATAGCGATAATAGCGATGGCGAACGGCAGCGCCAGCACGCTCATGGTGCCGACCACCCGGTCGCGTCCTTTGCTGAGAATGCCGAACAGCACTACCATGCAGATCAGCGTCAGCAGTCCCTTATTGACGCTGGCGAAGTGAAGATGCTCAACGAGGAAGTTATCCAGCGCGCTGACCAGTGAGATGCCGTAGACCAGCATGACCGGATAGAAGGCGACGCAGTAAAGCAGGGTCATCAGCCGATCGCCGCGCGGTCCGAACCAGGTGCTTAGCGACGGCAGACGCTGGCGATCCGGCTCGCTCATATAGATGCGGCCCAGTACCAGGTGCGGCAGCAGAGAGAGCGGCAGGCCCAGCAGCAGCATAATGATAAAGATCACCGGCCCGCGGGTGCCAATTTCAATCGGCAGAAACAGCGTGCCTGCGCCCACCGTGGTGCCATATAAACCTAACGTCCAGATCGTATCCTGGAGTTTCCAACCCTGATGTTTCATAAAAGTCCTGCAAAATAAAAAAATCAGCTATTCAGTAAAATTTACAGGCCATCTGTCTGGTTTAAAGTTTTACTGCGGTATTGCCGCAGGAATTAACAGACGAGATGGCGAAGCGACGGCGCGCGGATCTTATCAGAAAAAACTGATCTAAGGCCGCCCTGAACGCGGCAATGCTCATTAAAAAGGCAAATAAAGCACATTTTTAATTTGTCTCCGTAGCCGCAACGTTAAATATGTTTAGTCAGGTTATTTTACAGCGACGTTATTTTACAAAAGATTAATAAATAACCCTGTTGGGCAGTTCGAGCCCGCAGCGACATGCTGAATTGGTGAACGCAACAGTACGGTTTTATCACCCGGCCTTCCCTTTTCGAATAACATTTAACCTACATAACTTTGCATTTCTATTATGAATTATGTCACAAAATAGAAAACTCACTCTGCCGTGCCGGGCGACAGGATAATCAGCATCTGAAAGGTAAAGCACTGTAAATACGGCCTGTTATTGCAACGCGTCATTTATTCATGCGCGAAACGCATCGGATCATTCGCATATTGCACTTATTAACTTTGTCCGGCTGGTTCAGTCTTCAAAACAGGCGCAGCAAGAAGCGTCATCAATAAACCGGAGACTCAGATGCAAACATCTTCTACCTCACCCACAACAACCCGTTCCCGTATTGGCGCAATATTCCGTGTGACGTCGGGTAATTTTCTCGAACAGTTCGACTTTTTCCTGTTCGGTTTCTATGCCACCTATATCGCCCACACCTTTTTTCCGGCGAGCAGCGAATTCGCCTCGCTGATGATGACCTTCGCCGTTTTTGGCGCGGGTTTTCTGATGCGACCGATCGGCGCCGTGGTGCTCGGCGCGTACATCGATAAAGTGGGCAGACGTAAAGGGCTGATTGTGACTCTGTCGATCATGGCGGCGGGCACCTTCCTGATTGTCCTGATCCCCTCTTATCAGAGCATCGGCCTTTGGGCGCCCTTCCTGGTGCTGATGGGCCGTCTGTTGCAGGGCTTTTCCGCTGGCGCGGAGCTGGGAGGCGTATCGGTTTATCTGGCCGAGATCGCCACGCCGGGACGCAAAGGCTTCTATACCAGCTGGCAATCCGGCAGTCAGCAGGTGGCCATTATGGTCGCTGCGGCGATCGGCTTCGCGCTGAACGCCCTGCTTGACGATGCGGCGCTGCGCGCATGGGGGTGGCGTATTCCGTTCCTGCTGGGCTGCCTGATTGTGCCGTTCATTTTCCTGCTGCGCCGCAGGCTGGAAGAGACGCAGGCGTTTAACGCCCGCCGCAGCCATCCGGGCATGGGACAGGCGTTCAGAACCCTGCTTGGCAACTGGCAGGTCGTGATTGCCGGTATGCTGATGGTGGCGATGACGACGACCGCCTTCTACCTGATCACCGTTTACGCGCCGACCTTCGGCAAAAAGGTGCTGCTGCTCAGCGCCTCTGACAGCCTGCTGGTGACGCTGCTGGTGGCGGTATCCAACTTTTTCTGGCTGCCGGTGGGCGGCGCGCTCTCTGACCGCTTTGGCCGCAAGCCGGTGCTGGTCGTCATGACGCTGCTGGCGCTGGCCACCTCTTATCCGGCGCTGAGCCTGCTGGCGGCCGCGCCCAGTTTCCATATGATGCTGGGCGTACTGCTCTGGCTGTCGCTGATTTACGGCCTGTACAACGGCGCAATG
Source organism: Mixta calida (assembly GCF_002953215.1). Classification (NCBI taxonomy): domain Bacteria; kingdom Pseudomonadati; phylum Pseudomonadota; class Gammaproteobacteria; order Enterobacterales; family Erwiniaceae; genus Mixta; species Mixta calida. The sequence continues at coordinate 1,830,337 of NZ_CP026378.1, read as the reverse complement.
ATCCCGGCGCTGACGGAGATCATGCCTGTCGAGGTCAGAGTGGCGGGATTCTCGCTGGCCTACAGCCTGGCGACGGCGGTGTTCGGAGGCTTTACGCCGGTTATCTCCACCGCGCTGATTGAATATACCGGCGATAAAGCGTCGCCTGGTTACTGGATGAGCTTTGCCGCCCTGTGCGCGCTGCTGGCGACGCTTTACCTCTATCGCCGCAGCGCCGTTCCCTTCCCGCAGGCCGGTAAGACGGTTAGCTAAGGAGCGCTATTGTGAAAATTCATCACGCTTTATTTGCTTTGATTATGGTCTGCTTTTGCAGCGCGAGCGCGCAGGCGAAAGCGCTGACCGTCATGATCTCCGGCGGCTTTAAAACCGCCTGGGAGACGCTGGGCCCGCGCTTTGCCGCGCAGGAGGGCTACAGCATTAAAACGGTATCCGGCCCTTCAATGGGCAATACGCCGCAGGCGATCCCGGCGCGGCTGGCGCGCGGGGAAACGGCGGACGTGGTGATTATGGTTGGCGATGCGCTGAGCGAACTGGAGAAACAGGGCCGGATCTTACCCGGCTCCAGGGTGGAGCTGGCCGATTCGCCGATAGGCGCGGTGATTAAAAAAGGCGACGCGCCGGTGAGCATCAAAACCGTGGCAGCATTACGCGCGGCGCTGCTTGATGCTCCTTCGGTGGCTTATTCCGACAGCGCCAGCGGCAGGTATGTCAGCATCCGGCTGTTTAACACGCTCGGCATTGAGAAGGAGATGCAGGGCAAAGCGCACAAGGTGGAAAGAATTCCGGTCGCCTCGCAGGTCGCTGACGGGAAATATACGCTGGGCTTTCAGCAGGTGAGCGAGCTACTGCCGGTGCCGGGCGTCACCTTTATCGGCGAGCTGCCCGCCAGCGTCCAGTACATTACCCGCTTCGCCGGCGCGGTTGTCGTCACCTCCGCGCATCGTCATGAAGCAAAAGATTTACTGAACTACCTGGCTTCGCCGGCGGTGCAGGCGGTAGTGCGCTCAACCGGCCTGCATTCGGTCGCGCCGGTTAAACAGAGCAGTACTGTTCAATAAGTAGGTTTTCCAGCTCTCTGGCGATGTGCGACACCATGCGGCCATTTTTACGCAGCAGCCCGACCGTGCGCTTCACCACTGGATCGGTCAGCGGCACGCTGGTCAGAGCCGAATGACCCGACGAAGGCATCGACATAGCGGGGACGGCGGCAATGCCGAGCCCCGCTTCAACCATGCCCAGCATGGTGGTGACGTGTCGGGTTTCGCAGATGCTGGGCCGTTCCGGTACGATATCCTCCAGCGCCCGATCGAGCAGGTTGCGGTTGCCGGAGGTTTTATCCAGCCCGACCCAGGCGTGCCGGTAGAAATCGCGCCAGCTGATGCTGCTATTGCCGGCGATCGGATGCTCATGTCGACAGGCGGCGACATACTCATCCTCCAGCAGCGGCAGAAATTCGATATCCGGCTGCGATACGCCGGAAAAGCTGATGCCGAAATCGGCCTGCCCGCTCATCACCGCGTCATAGACATTGCCCGCGCTGCTGTCGATGAGCTTCACCCGTACGCGCGGGTAGCGAGCCTGGAAGCGGCTAATCACGTTCGGCATAAAATAGTAGGCTGCGGACGGCACGCAGGCGACGGTCACCAGGCCGGTTCGCGTCTGGCTGACCTCGCTGATGTCGGCCATCACCTCTTCAAAATCGGCCAGTAGTCGCCCTGAGCGCTCGGCAAAAGCCTGTCCTTTTAGCGTCAGCGTTACGCGCCGGGTGGTTCTTTCAAACAGCTTCAGACCCAGCGCGCTTTCCAGCTTGTCGATTCTTCGGCTCAGGGCCGACTGCGACAGGCAGATCGATTCCGCCGCGATGCGAAAGTTGCCATACTCCACCAGCGCCCGGAAGGCGTAAAGGTCGTTCAGATCGAAATTTACCGGCATTTTCTCACTTCCCTGGCCGCAGTTAAAACCGCATCCGTTTTGTGTTAAATAATTCGGCCGCCACTTTCATGCTGAAGTGAAACGCGGGCGTCGCGTTAAAGAAAAAGGTCATCCACAGCGTGACGGCGGTGAGGATAAAAAACAGGCTGATGCCGTTGCTGCCGCCAGCGATTTTTTTAGTGATAACGCAGTAGCAACGCCCTGTCGTCGCGCCGCCGATGGCGCCGGGCCCTTCGGTAACGCCGCGCAGGAAGCCGACAAGGAGACGCCAGAGAAAAATGGCGATAAGCCCCGTGGCCGTAGCTTTTCTGACGGTCATCCGCGAATGAACCTCTCCGGTCAATCTGGCGACGACGCCAGGCAGTTAATCATCATGCAGACTTTATCACGGCAGAGCAAAAGGGTCAGCGTTGCGCAGGGAAGATCGGAATAAGGCAGCCATGCAAGACGTACCGTCTGGAAGAAACGTTATGGCGGCGGAAGTGGAACGGGCAGCAGGATTCGAACCTGCATCCTCAGCCTGTACGGCCGGCGTAATCTCCACTTATACCACGCCCGTTTCGAAAATGAGGGGACGCGTTATGCCGTTAAACGGCGAAAGCGCATCAGACTTTTTCTTCCAACCACGAGTTGGCCGCAATATCGGCAAAGCAGGAGGTCTTGGTTAAAGGCAGGCGACAGCAGGCGCAGATGGCTCCGTGGCGCGTTTTTTTCGTGCTGGAATAGCAGGTGAACATGAATTTCTGACTACCGCAGGCGGGACAGCTGAACTTAAGTGAGCGCATAGTTACCTCATAAAGAGACGCCTCGTAAATATCTGATGTGTCTTAAGCCTACGCTTTACTGCTGCTTTAACAAGCAGAGGCGAAAGGTAAAACGACAGAATAATTTTCATTCAACGGGCAATGCCGCAGCCCGCCCCGCTCACGGCGTGATATCTCTGCCTGACGATTAGGAATTTTCTTAATCGCAATCAGCGCGCCCTCCTGAAGATGGCAAACTGATTAACTGGGTTTAGGCTGATAATTCGGTTTACGGCAATGTGGAGGTTGTTATGCCCTCTGTTCAACTGCACATCAAAGACCACCCGGAATATGCATTTACCGGCCACTACTTCACCGAGCAGCCGGCAGGAGAAAACGCACCGCTTCGCCGCCATTTTGAAATTCAGAAGGCGACGCAGCCCGCAGAGGCATTTCAGGATCTGATTCAGGGAGATACCGTGACTTTCGTTTCCGCCAGCGGCGAAGCTGAAGAGATGCTGCTGAGCGATGAAACGGCCTCGCATATTATTTTTGTCTCACGCGACTGAGACGTCTTTCCCCGGCGCGCAGCCGCCAGGCTCACAGCCCCGCTCCGGCGGGGCTTTTCATTATGCCCGCAGACGTTCAGGCAAGCCGTCTGTCAGGGCGTAAAGAAAGGTGGCCAGAGACGATGGTGGAGGCTAAAGCGAGGTACAGCCCGGCGTTCAAACCGGGCTGATGGTCAGTGGCACTGACCTGTTACACCGTCACGTCCATTAGGACAAACATCCGTTGCGGGGATCAGCGATGCGACGCCCCATGAGCAGCCCGTCAGAGATAAGCAGACCACCAGCACAAACACCTTTTTCATAAGCCCCCTTCTGATGCGCTTTTCTGTCCTGAGATTACCTGCGCACCTATTATAGGCGCTGTTATCCGAACGGCAGGCCGCTGCTGACATTTTTGCCGGGCCAGCGCAACAAACGGCGCGTTTTCTGTCAGCCAAAGCCCCGAATTTCCCTTTATGTAAGGAGGCCCGCCCCTTTTAGCCGCCCATTTTACTGAGCACGAACGCCGCCAGAAATCCGCTAACCGTAATCAGACCGGCAAAGTTGTGCGTTTCGGCAAAGGCTTCCGGGATCATGGTGTCCACCAGCATCGCCAGAATCGCGCCAGCGGCGATAGCGGTCGTGGCGGCGATAATGTCAGGAGAGAACCCCTGAAACAGCGTATAGCCCACCAGCGCCGCCAGGCCGGAAGCCAGCGCAATGCCGCCCCACACGCCGAATACATAACCAGCGCTGCGCCCCGCTCTTTTCATCCCTGCCGCGCTCGATAACCCTTCAGGAATATTGGAAAGAAAAATAGCGATCACCGCCACCACGCTGACGGCGCCGCCATGCAGCATCGACAGACCAATAACAATCGATTCCGGGATGCCGTCCAACAGCGCCCCCAGCGCGATCGCCGTACCGCTGCCGCTCTCCTCCTGCTCCGAGGGCTGTTTGCCGCCGGAGCGTTTGCGATGCTGCGCCCCGCGCTTCGCCAGCAGCCAGCCCGCCAGAGTATAGATAGCCGCGCCGCCGACAAAACCAGCGGCGGTAGAATCAAAGCCGCCGGTTTTATACGCTTCATCCATCAGCTCAAAGGAGAGCGCGGAGATCAGCACGCCGCTGCCAAAGGCCATTATCGCCGCGATAGCGCGCTGCGGCACGGCGATAAACCACGCGACCGCTGCGCCGATCACTAATGCAAAGCCAGAAATAAACCCCCAGAATCCTGCCTGCGCCCATAGCGGCATCATCGCCATTTCCTTCTCCTCATCATGGATTTTACGCTTTAAGCATAGTGTGAAAGCATCACACTGCCGGTGCGGCGCAGGACGCATTGAGGAATACGGTAAAAATGTCGCCAACAGCGCGGCGGACGTGAAACAGGCAATTGACGATATGTCAGCGGACGTGGTGAATTTCCCTCAGTAGCCCTTTCTTCAAAACGCGCGACCAGGCCTATGCCCTCTTTACCGACGCACGCAGGTCTTTACTCCTTCCTCAGTTTTATCTTAAACATCCATAAAAACAAGACGCTGCCGCGCCTGCGGCTTTGACAACGCGCCGCTGTTCACTACCCTTTAAGGGCAACGTTGTTGTTGCGTTAAACTTACACAGGGAATTTCATGAAAAAGATTATCGGTGGTTTATTTATTCTTTCCAGCCTGTTTGCGCTGGCGGGTTGTCAGCACGACAGCAGCGCCGTCGGCCCTGATGGCCGTCCGCACGCGCCAAGCAATCAGTCAGTGCCTGGCGGCACCCAGGGCCAGGGCCCGGTTGGCCAGCCGCAGTCTTAATTGTCACCCGTTTTATATCGAATGTCGCACTTTCCATAGCCCGTTCAGTCCGGGCTTTTTTATTCCTGTAAACCGCCTTTTCAGGCGCCGCGATAGCGTAAATGCAGCAGCGGATAAGGCCGACCGCAATCATCGACGGGCGAGCGGCCGGTTACGACAAACCCCATCTTTTTATAAAATCCTGCGGCCTGTGCATTCTGTTCGTTGACATCAGTGGTTAAGGACGGAATCAACGCAAGCGCATGTTTCACCAGCAGTCGTCCCACGCCGCAGCCGCGCAGTTCGGGATCGACGAACAACGCGTCGAGATGATCTTCAGAAAGCAGCATAAAAGCGACAGGCCTGTCCTGCGGTGTGACCGCAACCCACAGCGGCGCCTGCGGCAAAAATGCGCGCACCTCGCGCTCAATGTCTTGTTTATCAGCCGACGTTAAAAAGTGGTGGGTGGCATCGACGGCTCGGCGCCAGATGGCGATGACCATCTCTCCCTCATCCTGACGAACGCGGCGAATGCTGAACATCATGGCTCTCTTCCCTTTTACAATTTCTTCAAACGCACCGCCCGCTGCCCCTGTTGGCCGCACGCGCGCACGCTGGCAACGCACCGGTATTGATACCTTATGCGGATACGTTACGACGTACCGACTCCGCTTCTCTTTTACGGGTCGGAAAGACAAAAATGATAAAACAATGTCCGGTATGGGTAATGCTCGTCGTCACGCGTTTCCCGGCATCACCATTACAGGGTACCTGTGGCGCACTTTCACGTTTAAGGATTTTTTACCGCATAAAAAAACCGCCCGCAGGCGGTTTGATTCTTGCTCAGATATCTTTTCCGGCATCGGGAGGCAAATCGTCTTCCCCCTCAATGTATTCAATATCGTCTTCATCATCTTCAATATCATCTGGCAAGGGTTCGTCAAAATCGGGGCGTTCAGACATATCTACCTCCGGCGTTGTGGGAACCTGTTGACTATAGCCTGGCGAGGCGTTTTTGCTGTGACGGTGAAAAGAATTAAAACGGGCGAAGAGAAATCTTCGCTCCGTGGCGAATCGCCTATTCGCGCAAGCGCGTTGCTTCCGCCTGATGGTTCGAGCCCGTCGGCTGGCCATGCTTATGGCTCAGGCACGAGGCGATGGTCAGCGGCGCTTTACACCTTGCGCAGGCGGCGCCATGCCCGGTCCGCCTAAAGTGACAGTAACGGGTAAAGACGAATTTTTCGCAGCCGCACTTCGGGCAGCAAAAACTTAGAAAGTACATGCTTCCTCCCGATGATCGTGGACAGAATAACAGCGAATCAGACATAAACTTTAGCCGTTTATTCCATATATCCCCTGCGTTATCTATCGTTATTAATAAGTTACATAGCGAATCGTTTCGGTAAATTTTTTCTTATGGAACTTACCTGGAAGGAGGTAGACAGTTAATGCTGGCCGCGCTATGCAAAGCTGAGCGCTGGCTCAGGCTGCATCCGCCGATTTTTATGACTACAAACGACTTATTGAACGAACGTTAGTCTGATAACAGCTTAACAGGCGGCCTCGGCAGGCGAGCCTCTGCTGAAAAAGTGAAACACCTTTATTATCCACTTAACCTCCACTATTAAATCACTCTTTTTAATATATAAGCATACGCAACCCAGGTAATGACTCCAACTTATTGATAGTGTTTTATGTTCAGATAATGCCCGATGACTTTGTCATGCAGCTCCACCGATTTTGAGAACGACAGCGACTTCCGTCCCAGCCGTGCCAGGTGCTGCCTCAGATTCAGGTTATGCCGCTCAATTCGCTGCGTATATCGCTTGCTGATTACGTGCAGCTTTCCCTTCAGGCGGGATTCATACAGCGGCCAGCCATCCGTCATCCATATCACCACGTCAAAGGGTGACAGCAGGCTCATAAGACGACCCAGCGTCGCCATAGTGCGTTCACCGAATACGTGCGCAACAACCGTCTTCCGGAGCCTGTCATACGCGTAAAACAGCCAGCGCTGGCGCGATTTAGCCCCGACATAGCCCCACTGTTCGTCCATTTCCGCGCAGACGATGACGTCACTGCCCGGCTGTATGCGCGAGGTTACCGACTGCGGCCTGAGTTTTTTAAGTGACGTAAAATCGTGTTGAGGCCAACGCCCATAATGCGGGCGGTTGCCCGGCATCCAACGCCATTCATGGCCATATCAATGATTTTCTGGTGCGTACCGGGTTGAGAGGCTGTGTATGTGAACTGTAACTGCCATGTTTTACGGCAGTGAGAGCAGAGATAGCGCTGATGTCCGGCAGTACTTTTACCGTTACGCACCACCCCGTCTGTAGCTGAACAGGAGGGACAGCTGATAGAAACAGAAGCCACTGGAGCACCTCAAAAACACCATCATACACTAAATCAGTAAGTTGGCAGCATCACCTAAACTTTGTAATGCTGTCAACCTGTTGATGACTATTTTAATCTGTAGTCATTCAATCCTTGTAACATCAGGATGATCCTGGTGTCAGTGAAAATACGAAATTAACCCGTTGGTATCATTACCCACCTGTGAACTGACGTCGGCATTTTGAATCTCACTTCGGCGTGCCCCCTCCGAATGGCGCAAAACATTTCGTGGTATGGCATGATAGCACCCGAAGAGAGTCAATTCAGGGTGGTAAATGTGAAACCAGTAACGCTATACGATGTCGCAGAGTATGCCGGTGTCTCTTATCAGACCGTTTCCCGCGTGGTGAACCAGGCCAGCCACGTCTCTGCGAAAACGCGGGAAAAGGTGGAAGCGGCGATAGCGCAGCTGAACTACATTCCCAACCGCGTGGCACAACAACTGGCGGGGAAACAGTCGTTGCTGATTGGCGTTGCCACCTCCAGTCTGGCCCTGCACGCGCCGTCGCAAATTGTCGCGGCGATTAAATCTCGCGCCGATCAACTGGGTGCCAGCGTGGTGGTGTCGATGGTAGAACGAAGCGGCGTCGAAGCCTGTAAAGCGGCGGTGCACAATCTTCTCGCGCAACGCGTCAGTGGGCTGATCATTAACTATCCGCTGGATGACCAGGATGCCATTGCTGTGGAAGCTGCCTGCGCTAATGTTCCGGCGTTATTTCTTGATGTCTCTGACCAGACTCCCATCAACAGTATTATTTTCTCCCATGAAGACGGTACGCGACTGGGCGTGGAGCATCTGGTCGCATTGGGTCACCAGCAAATCGCGCTGTTAGCGGGCCCATTAAGTTCTGTCTCGGCGCGTCTGCGTCTGGCGGGCTGGCATAAATATCTCACTCGCAATCAAATTCAGCCGATAGCGGAACGGGAAGGCGACTGGAGTGCCATGTCCGGTTTTCAACAAACCATGCAAATGCTAAATGAGGGCATCGTTCCCACTGCGATGCTGGTTGCCAACGATCAGATGGCGCTGGGCGCAATGCGCGCCATTACCGAGTCCGGGTTGCGCGTTGGTGCGGATATCTCGGTAGTGGGATACGACGATACCGAAGACAGCTCGTGTTATATCCCGCCGTTAACCACCATCAAACAGGATTTTCGCCTGCTGGGGCAAACCAGCGTGGACCGCTTGCTGCAACTCTCTCAGGGCCAGGCGGTGAAGGGCAATCAGCTTTTGCCCGTCTCTCTGGTGAAAAGAAAAACCACCCTGGCGCCCAAGACGCAAACCGCCTCTCCCCGCGCGTTGGCCGATTCATTAATGCAGCTGGCACGACAAGTTTCCCGACTGGAAAGCGGGCAGTGAGCGCAACGCAATTAATGTGAGTCAGCTCACTCATTAGGCACCCCAGGCTTTACACTTTATGCGTCCGACTCGTATGTTGTGTGAAATTGTTAGCGGATAACAATTTCACACAGGATACAGCTATGACTATGATTACGGATTCACTGGCCGTCGTATTACAACGTCGTGACTGGGAAAACCCTGGCGTTACCCAACTTAATCGCCTTGCAGCACATCCCCCTTTCGCCAGCTGGCGTAATAGCGAAGAGGCCCGCACCAATCTCCCTTCCCAACAGTTGCGCAGCCTGAATGGTGAGTGGCAATTTGTCTGGTTTCCGGCACCAGAAGCGGTTCCGGAAAGCTGGCTGGAGTGCGATCTTCCTGTCGCCGATACTGTCGTCGTCCCCTCAAACTGGCAGATGCACGGTTACGACGCGCCCATCTACACCAACGTGACCTATCCCATTACGGTCAATCCGCCATTTGTTCCCACGGAGAATCCGACTGGTTGTTACTCGCTCACATTTAATGTTGATGAAAGCTGGCTACAGGAAGGCCAGACGCGAATTATTTTTGATGGCGTTAACTCGGCGTTTCATCTGTGGTGCAACGGGCGCTGGGTCGGTTACGGCCAGGACAGCCGTTTGCCGTCTGAATTTGACCTGAGCACATTTTTACGCGCCGGAGAAAACCGCCTCGCGGTGATGGTGCTGCGCTGGAGTGACGGCAGTTATCTGGAAGATCAGGATATGTGGCGGATGAGCGGCATTTTCCGTGACGTCTCGTTGCTGCATAAACCGAGCACGCAAATCAGCGATTTCCATGTAGCCACTCACTTTAATGATGATTTCAGCCGCGCTGTACTGGAGGCAGACGTTCAGATGTACGGCGAGCTGCGCGATGAGCTGCGGGTGACGGTTTCTTTGTGGCAGGGTGAAACGCAGGTCGCCAGCGGCACCGCGCCTTTCGGCGGTGAAATTATCGATGAGCGTGGTGGTTATGCCGATCACGTCACCCTACGTCTGAACGTCGAAAACCCGAAACTGTGGAGCGCCGAAATCCCGAATCTCTATCGTGCGGTGGTTGAACTGCACACCGCCGACGGCACGCTGATTGAAGCAGAAGCCTGCGATGTCGGTTTCCGCGAGGTGCGGATTGAAAATGGTCTGCTGCTGCTGAACGGCAAGCCGTTGCTGATTCGCGGCGTTAACCGTCACGAGCATCATCCTCTGCATGGTCAGGTCATGGATGAGCAGACGATGGTGCAGGATATCCTGCTGATGAAGCAGAACAACTTTAACGCCGTGCGCTGTTCGCATTATCCGAACCATCCGCTGTGGTACACGCTGTGCGACCACTACGGCCTGTATGTGGTGGATGAAGCCAACATTGAAACCCACGGCATGGTGCCAATGAATCGTCTGACCGATGATCCGCGCTGGCTACCCGCGATGAGCGAACGCGTAACGCGAATGGTGCAGCGCGATCGTAATCACCCGAGTGTGATCATCTGGTCGCTGGGGAATGAATCAGGCCACGGCGCTAATCACGACGCACTCTATCGCTGGATCAAATCTGTCGATCCTTCCCGCCCGGTACAGTATGAAGGCGGCGGAGCCGACACCTTCGCAACCGATATTATTTGCCCGATGTACGCGCGCGTGGATGAAGACCAGCCCTTCCCGGCTGTGCCGAAATGGTCCATCAAAAAATGGCTTTCGTTGCCTGGAGAGACGCGCCCGCTGATCCTTTGCGAATACGCCCACGCGATGGGTAACAGTCTTGGCGGCTTCGCTAAATACTGGCAGGCGTTTCGTCAGTACCCCCGTTTACAGGGCGGCTTCGTCTGGGACTGGGTGGATCAGTCGCTGATTAAATATGATGAAAATGGCAATCCGTGGTCGGCTTACGGCGGTGATTTTGGCGATACGCCGAATGATCGCCAGTTCTGCATGAACGGTCTGGTCTTTGCCGACCGCACGCCGCATCCGGCGCTGACGGAAGCAAAACACCAGCAGCAGTTTTTCCAGTTCAGTTTATCCGGGCGAACCATCGAAGTGACCAGCGAATGCCTGTTCCGTCATAGCGATAACGAGCTCCTGCACTGGATGGTGGCGCTGGATGGCAAGCCGCTGGCAAGCGGTGAAGTGCCTCTGGATGTCGCTCCACAAGGTAAACAGTTGATTGAACTGCCTGGACTACCGCAGCCGAAGAGCGCCGGACAACTCTGGCTAACGGTTCACGTAGTGCAACCGAACGCGACCACATGGTCAGCAGCCGGACACATCAGCGCCTGGCAGCAGTGGCGTCTGGCGGAAAACCTCAGCGTGACACTCCCCTCCGCGCCCCACGCCATCCCGCAACTGACCACCAGCGAAACGGATTTTTGCATCGAGCTGGATAATAAGCGTTGGCAATTTAACCGCCAGTCAGGTTTTCTTTCACAGATGTGGATTGGCGATAAAAAACAACTGCTGACGCCGCTGCGCGATCAGTTCACCCGCGCACCGCTGGATAACGACATTGGCGTAAGTGAAGCGACCCGCATTGACCCTAACGCCTGGGTCGAACGCTGGAAGGCGGCGGGCCATTACCAGGCCGAAGCAGCGTTGTTGCAGTGCACGGCAGATACGCTTGCCGACGCGGTGCTGATTACCACGGTCCACGCGTGGCAGCATCAGGGGAAAACCTTATTTATCAGCCGGAAAACCTACCGGATTGATGGAAGTGGTCAAATGGCGATTACCGTTGATGTTGAAGTGGCGAGCAATACGCCACATCCGGCGCGGATTGGCCTGACCTGCCAGCTGGCGCAGGTAGCAGAGCGGGTAAACTGGCTCGGATTAGGGCCGCAAGAAAACTATCCCGACCGCCTTACTGCGGCCTGTTTTGACCGCTGGGATCTGCCATTGTCAGACATGTATACCCCGTACGTCTTCCCGAGCGAAAACGGTCTGCGCTGCGGGACGCGCGAATTGAATTATGGCCCACACCAGTGGCGCGGCGACTTCCAGTTCAACATCAGCCGCTACAGTCAACAGCAACTGATGGAAACCAGCCATCGCCATCTGCTGCACGCGGAAGAAGGCACATGGCTGAATATCGACGGTTTCCATATGGGGATTGGTGGCGACGACTCCTGGAGCCCGTCAGTGTCGGCGGAATTCCAGCTTAGCGCCGGTAGCTACCATTACCAGTTGCTCTGGTGTCAAAAATAATAATAACCGGGCAGGCCATGTCTGCCCGTATTTCGCGTAAGGAAATCCATTATGTACTATTTAAAAAACACAAACTTTTGGATGTTCGGTTTATTCTTTTTCTTTTACTTTTTTATCATGGGAGCCTACTTCCCGTTTTTCCCGATTTGGCTACATGACATCAACCATATCAGCAAAAGTGATACGGGTATTATTTTTGCCGCTATTTCTCTGTTCTCGCTATTATTCCAACCGCTGTTTGGTCTGCTTTCTGACAAACTCGGGCTGCGCAAATACCTGCTGTGGATTATTACCGGCATGTTAGTGATGTTTGCGCCGTTCTTTATTTTTATCTTCGGGCCACTGTTACAATACAACATTTTAGTAGGATCGATTGTTGGTGGTATTTATCTAGGCTTTTGTTTTAACGCCGGTGCGCCAGCAGTAGAGGCATTTATCGAGAAAGTCAGCCGTCGCAGTAATTTCGAATTTGGTCGCGCGCGGATGTTTGGCTGTGTTGGCTGGGCGCTGTGTGCCTCGATTGTCGGCATCATGTTCACCATCAATAATCAGTTTGTTTTCTGGCTGGGTTCTGGCTGTGCATTCATCCTCGCCGTTTTACTCTTTTTCGCCAAAACGGATGCGCCCTCTTCTGCCACGGTTGCCAATGCGGTAGGTGCCAACCATTCGGCATTTAGCCTTAAGCTGGCGCTGGAACTGTTCAGACAGCCAAAACTGTGGTTTTTGTCACTGTATGTTATTGGCGTTTCCTGCACCTACGATGTTTTTGACCAACAGTTTGCTAATTTCTTTACTTCGTTCTTTGCTACCGGTGAACAGGGTACGCGGGTATTTGGCTACGTAACGACAATGGGCGAATTACTTAACGCCTCGATTATGTTTTTTGCGCCACTGATCATTAATCGCATCGGTGGGAAAAACGCCCTGCTGCTGGCTGGCACTATTATGTCAGTACGTATTATTGGCTCATCGTTCGCTACCTCAGCACTGGAAGTGGTTATTCTGAAAACGCTGCATATGTTTGAAGTACCGTTCCTGCTGGTGGGCTGCTTTAAATATATTACCAGCCAGTTTGAAGTGCGTTTTTCAGCGACGATTTATCTGGTCTGTTTCTGCTTCTTTAAGCAACTGGCGATGATTTTTATGTCTATTCTGGCGGGCAATATGTATGAAAGCATCGGTTTCCAGGGCGCTTACCTGGTGCTGGGTCTGGTGGCGCTGGGCTTCACCTTAATTTCCGTGTTCACGCTTAGCGGCCCCGGCCCACTTTCCCTGCTGCGTCGCCAGGTGAATGAAGTCGCTTAAGAAATTAATGTCGGATACGGCGCGAGCGCCTTATCCGACCAACTTATCAGGACGGAATGTTAAAAATGAACATGTCGATGACAGAAAAAATAAAAGCAGGCAAGCTATTTACCGATATGTGCGAAGGCTTACCTGAAAAAAGACTTCGTGGGAAAACATTAATGTATGAGTTCAATCACTCGCATCCATCAGAAGTTGAAAAAAGGGTAATGACTCCAACTTATTGATAGTGTTTTATGTTCAGATAATGCCCGATGACTTTGTCATGCAGCTCCACCGATTTTGAGAGCGACAGCGACTTCCGTCCCAGCCGTGCCAGGTGCTGCCTCAGATTCAGGTTATGCCGCTCAATTCGCTGCGTATATCGCTTGCTGATTACGTGCAGCTTTCCCTTCAGGCGGGATTCATACAGCGGCCAGCCATCCGTCATCCATATCACCACGTCAAAGGGTGACAGCAGGCTCATAAGACGACCCAGCGTCGCCATAGTGCGTTCACCGAATACGTGCGCAACAACCGTCTTCCGGAGCCTGTCATACGCGTAAAACAGCCAGCGCTGGCGCGATTTAGCCCCGACGTAGCCCCACTGTTCGTCCATTTCCGCGCAGACGATGACGTCACTGCCCGGCTGTATGCGCGAGGTTACCGACTGCGGCCTGAGTTTTTTAAGTGACGTAAAATCGTGTTGAGGCCAACGCCCATAATGCGGGCGGTTGCCCGGCATCCAACGCCATTCATGGCCATATCAATGATTTTCTGGTGCGTACCGGGTTGAGAAGCGGTGTAAGTGAACTGCAGTTGCCATGTTTTACGGCAGTGAGAGCAGAGATAGCGCTGATGTCCGGCAGTGCTTTTGCCGTTACGCACCACCCCGTCAGTAGCTGAACAGGAGGGACAGGTGATAGAAACAGAAGCCACTGGAGCACCTCAAAAACACCATCATACACTAAATCAGTAAGTTGGCAGCATCACCCGCATCAAGCGTCGACCCTATGTTTTATGCCGTGATCTGCCAGGCAACGCATAAGGCTGTCGGCTCGGTAGCATTACAGCGCATCGATTCTGCGAACGGAGTATTAGAAATTGGCTATATCAACTGGTCTCCATTAATGAAGCGCACTTCAATGAGCACGGAAGCTATTTATCTTCTGCTTTGTTATATTTTTGATACTTTGCATTACAGACGATGCGCATGGAAGTGCGACAGCCTGCATGAGTCCGCAATTAATGCTGCGGAAAGGCTGGGATTTCAGTATGAAGGGCTATTCAGAAATATGCAGGTATCGAACGGTCGTAATCGTGACGTAAGATGGTATTCGATAATAGAAGAAGAGTGGTCTGAAATGAGAAATGCGATGGCCTGGTGGTTAAGCCCGGCTAACCATGATGAAACGGGCAAACAGAAACAAAAACTCGCTGAGCTTTTGCCCAAAAAATCTTAATCGGGGAATTTATCAAAAATTCGCCATGGAGAAGTTTAACAAAATAACTATGGCGCAATTTTTGTGTTCGCTTGTCGCAGTAACAGATATTTTTAGCCTCTCAGGGCTAATAAATATGCGGGCATGGTAAAACGCACTGTCTGTAACACTGACATTTCTTTTGACAGGATGCTCCGTTCTGCTGGACGAAAAGCGGTCTGATCGCTTCAATAATAATGTAAACCACTGGATAATAACGTTAAAAAAACCGCCCGAAGGCGGTTAAAGTTTGATGAGATACTTTCTGGGATTATCAAAGCATTCAGGACACGGCGTAGCGGCAGGATGCCGTTGTCGGGATACTTTTACCGCATCACGCTCATGATAAAACGTGCCTAAAAACTCACGCCGTTCCCAGGTCGGTAATGCGGCACATCCTTCAGAATGCACATTGTGTTTGATATTGCGCTGTGACAGTTTCTCAATGTAATAAAACTTAGGCATTTTTTCTTCTCTATTTATTGTTGTGACAATTAAACGTAGTCACAAAATAAAATTTGGTACTAAAGTTTTACCTATTGTAGTGATAGGAAGCACTTAACAAGCCGTCTAAGCGCATGGCGTACGCCTCTCCCCACCGCCTGGAATGTCTCGCAAAACGGGCCGCCTGCCAGCGCTTTACCTGGTCTTAGCGGCTGCGTAACCGGGCATTGCTCTCTTTTTTGTCTTTTAATCCCGGTTAATCAGTACCATGCAAATCGTTTGCAGCCTAATCACCGGCTTCAGCGCCTTTATCTCATCTTCCCTGTTTATATGACAGATGAGTGATTGTGGCTCCAGAGACAGACTAAACGCCATACAAAATGCGAAACATCCATTACATCTGCAGTAGTCGAATGATCCCGCTATAAACGGGGCCTGATAAGCATACTGAACAAAATTTCGGCTACTCTCTTCGCATTTTTGCGCAAAGCCATTAATTCAGCGTTTACTCTTACAGAGAGTCCATAGCCTCCCACTTAGCTTAAACATAAAAAAGACGTTACTCAGAATGTCAGGCAAAGCCAACGTGCAGATAAAGGAAGAAGAGATTAGAGTTTGTGTCATTAACAGGAAAATTCAAAAGAGACTGGCATGAATGCCTTCGCTATAAAGTCATGCTAAGCAACAAACCTTTCTCATGCACCAGAGCGATCCATCGTGCAATAAAATGCCCTAACAAAAGGTATTCCTTTTGGTGGATAACTACCAGATTTAGCAAGGACAGTGGTAATGTCAAACTAAAGCTGCGTAAAAACCAGGGTGAAAAACAGCCGTCATGCAATACGCATTCTATTGAAATTTAATATGATTGCTTCATTACAAAAACTCCGCCTTTATGACAGCTCGAATAAAAAGCCCCGTCAATCTCAGCGAGGCTGCAAAAATTATTAATTACGCGTAATAAAAATTCATTGTTCGATTATCTCCTGTTGCACTGGCATGATTTTTTCCCCACCGACCAGGGGTACCCAGCCGCTGCCAGGCTGACCGCCTGCGGCCACATACTGAGCTGCCCCTGTGCTGACAACCCGGCCGGGCCATTTGTGCTTTACATTCAGCGGCGAATTGATATTACTCAGCGATTCGTCTGTATACACAAAATCAACGGTCAGCGCGTTGCCGTCAAAAAACCAGTCGCTTAGTCCTATATTGCCGGTCGTGTCTGAGTTGATACGCACCGCCAGCGCCGCGTCGCTGTTGCTGATGCAGCCTGTTATTTTGATTGAGCGGGTCTTGTTGAGCGACACGGCATATTTTGTCGCATCCAGCATACAGCCCTGCAGAATAACGCTGTCCATGTTGAACAGGGACAGCGCCGTATCACCGGCGCTCTGATAAGTACAACCGCGGGCAATCCAGCGGCCATTGATCCCGGTGTCCATTGTCACGCACTGGGAAGATGTGTTTACCGCGCCATCAATATCGTAAACGGTCGGGATAAATCCCGTCTGGCCTGTTGCCCCGATAAACCGGTGCCCATTCTCTGTACCATCGATTTTTACGCCACGCATGCGCAGCAGCTTTGGCCGTAGCAGATAAGTGGCGTATTTGTTCCCCGCGCAGAAAAGCGAAGCTTTCAAATCAATAATATGCTCGCCCGTCTGGGTGGCAATCGCAAACCCGTACCCCTGTGCCCCTTTAGCGAACGTGACGCGGTCGTTGATGGTCACGTTTGTATTGAAGTTGACCGCCCCGATGGCGGCCCGGATAGGGTTCCATTTTGCGCCTGCGGTGCTGCCCGGATTGTCCCAGAAAATCTGATTGCTGGTTTCCACGTTCGTACACTGAATAACGGCTACGGCCCACCATGTTGCGCCGCCGGCTGAGATATTGCCGGTCATCAGCCCGTTGGTAATGCCCTCCATAACAAAGTGCCTCCGAAAGGGCCCACGCGCGTAGTTGCCAATCATCAGCGTGTGGCATCCGTCAATATCGCGCACGTTCGCCGGTTTCGACACCGGGTATTCCGCCTGAAACGCTATGCGCGCGTCCTCGCCCGCTTTGCACGTTGCATGGTTTCCCATGATCACCGTACTGCTGCCCCATATCGTAACGGCGTCGCCGCGATCTTCGCCATAGCTGCTGGTCAGCGCCCCTTCCCCGTCGCCCGCGCCGATAACATCGATAAATCGGTTGAAGGTGATTTTTGTGCGCGCCGGGGCATAAACCGAGGTGGCCAGTACGCCGCTTTGCTGATTAATCAGCGTCGAGTTATTCACATGACAGTCGTCTGCGCGAATTTCTATTGCACACTGCCGTCCGCCCGTCTGCGCTTTCAACAGCAGCGGATTGGTTATCAGCATGCCATCAACAATGCAACGTGGATGCGCCAACGCCAGCAGTGCTTTATTCTTCATTGCGTTGCCAACCGGGCGCAACTCACCCATCCCCGTGGCGCTGATCTCCTGCCCCGCGCCGCCGGTCATTACCGTTGCGGCGCAGTTCACTATGGTATCGAGCACCACGTATTTGTATGTGTTCAGCATCGCCTGTAGCGCTGAGCTGTGATCTGTAGTCAAATCCGTCTCATCATCCGGCCCGAATCCGATCCCACGCGACGACGTAGTGGCACCGTGACTATCCAGCACGTTAGCAATCGTCGTTGCACCGTGCCCCGCTATTTCTGAGCCATCCGTTACCAGTTTTTCAGTCAGTTTTTCAGTCTCCGCCTGTGCCGCAGCACTTGCGCCAGCGGCGGCCTGCTGCGCCTTAGCCGCCGCTGCCTCCGCGTCTTTTGTTAGCTGCGCGGCGTTGTTGGCAACCTCACGCGTTTCACTGAGAATTTCTTGCAT
The DNA here is from genome assembly GCF_002953215.1 of Mixta calida. Classification (NCBI taxonomy): domain Bacteria; kingdom Pseudomonadati; phylum Pseudomonadota; class Gammaproteobacteria; order Enterobacterales; family Erwiniaceae; genus Mixta; species Mixta calida. Next base: position 1,812,321 of record NZ_CP026378.1, on the reverse strand, counting down.
AGCCTGCAGGACGCATGTCTGAGCTTCATCGGGCTGGGATGCGACCAGATATTCGTTTAATGTGCCCGGCTGGCTGTCGGCGAAAATATGGATTAAGCCAAGCTCTTTACGCTGCCACCGCTGGTCAACTTCGCAAACGCTGTAGATATTCGGCACCAGGCTAATCTTATAAAAAGCATTTTCGTTAGTTGTGGTTGACACCTCGCTTTGTCGTTGGTTCTGGCATGAATTGTTCATGGTAGTGAAATTAAGCGTCACGCATGCCAGAGGGCCAGTTTCAGGGTCCGAATAAACCCCTGAAAGAGTTATCTTAACAGACATGTTTTCTCCATAAAAATTGCCCGGCTGGGGCTGTAAAATGCCTGAATTATCGCCAGTGATGATCAACAAATACATTGTTCATTTATAACTGTTATCCCACTCGGTTGTATTATGGTTAATATAATGATTGATTTAAACACCGTGGACATCGCATGAGTATAAATATTTTTCCCTGTTCAGCCTGTCTTTCAGAAGATTGAAAACCGACCAGAAGATTCAAAATTCTCGACAATAAAATTTAACCAAGACGACATGGATTTAAATGAAAAAAAGTAAATACGGCGGGTGATAATTTTGCACCCCCACTTCATAGCCAAAATAAATATTGTTGCCAACCATACATTAGCCCAGCATTTAAAACATATTGGATTACAGGAGGGGTAATTATGCATATCTGTGCCAGGCGATAAGTTTACTATATATGGTGTAGAAAATTCGAAAAAAATAAAATAAAAAATAAAACCCCGCCGGATGGCAAGGTTTAATGATTAATCATTGGGGCGTAGCACCCACCATTACAAATTAACTTATTTTTTAATTACACTACGCCTTTCAGCTTCTAACATGGCGTCACTTTATTTTTAACAATTTTATTTTAGTTTCTATCAGTTCTGCCAGCGTATCGCAGGATTCCCATACGTTTTCAGTGCCGATGCGATCGCAGGACTCCCATCGTTTTGTAACGGTGTCATAATAGAGCGTATCAGTATTATTTTCTCCAATAACAATACGCCCATGCATGCCATCAAATTCAAAACCGGGTGTATTTAACGCGTCGTTAAATTCAATTAATCCTGGCTCATTGCTGGCTGTCGATAGGCCATAGCAAGTATGCCCATCTGCGGATAATCCGTTACTTATACGAAGTAATTCATTATATTGCAGCCAGAATTGTGCAAGCTGCGTAATACCACGACCAAAATCGTGAGTGGGTAACGTCCCTTTGTATGGAGGATTAATGTCATACCCCAGTTCTTCACTCAGCCGATTAAATTCGTTTACGGCTAATGTTAAACTGCTCATCTCTTTATTCATGGATAAATTACCTCTTTGGGAACCGGCCATAAAACTGTTCTGTGGTCTCCTGGCGCCATGCCTCGACGGATAGCATTTTGAGTGGTGGTGAAAACAGAATGCTCGGTCGTATTTTTAATCAATACCAGATTCGAGAAATCGTTTGTTCCAGTATCGTCCAGCGGCAACTTATGATGAACACTGTATTTCTTCGGTATCATTCCAGCCTGTAGTAACTCTCGTTGAGATGCGCTCAAGCGATTAATCACATCCGGGTGCTCAGCTATGCGCTGTACGAAATCTCGCCTGACAGTGCTGTTAAAAGAATTTCTTAATATTTTCAGCTCTGTACTGTCTCTTTTAACATACTCCATTTTCACAACGTCAATGTTCTGGAGTAACACTCGGTTTCCTTTATACCAGCCCAAAAAAGCTTCCAGTTTTTTATCTCTGTAATGGATGCAGAGTGAATGCCTGCCCGTCCAGCTGCAAATATTGAGCTTAACGCAATTAGCGATCCGGCTGTCTGCTCGTTCAGTACTTCATCAAAACCCTGTGCCGCCTCGCCGCCCAGCTTGCGCGCGGTTTCTGCAAACATCTCAGGATTCTGATTATAAATACCACCAGCGGCTAACAGGCGCCCCGCCATTTTGCTGTTGATGGTGCTGAGCGCGGCGGGCTGTGATGTGTTTGTCAACTGCTCAGGCAGTACGGTGGGGCGTGGTTTGCCATCCGTGCCGCTGTTGTCACGCCACGCCACGCCACGCCACGGCATTTTTATACGCATCAATAATCCTTTGCGCGCCGTCAAATCTGAAGGCCAGCGGATCGCGACAAATCAGTTCGCCGTCATCATTGATATCAAACAGTCTGCCTGACGAAGAATTGGACCTTTCGAGCATCACCATCTCGCCGCCATATACCATGCTTTTCAGTTTTTCACGCTCGCGCGGCCCGTGTAGCGGCTGCTGATTGGTATAACCGTTAAAAGCGCGGCGCTGCATATTGATCAGCTGAAAACCCGATGACCAGCGGTCATCAAAAACGTACTCATCGTCAATACGCGACCAGGCATGAGAGGGACTGATGATTAACTTAAATTTCTCAGGTTCGAGATTATCGCGCGGCAGATAGTAAAGATCCGTTCCAGGCAGGCAATGGCTCATACATCATTTCCCTATGATGAAAAACCATACAGTTACACACCTTTTTTCAAAGGATAAGATACGGCGATTTGACAGGAGTGCTCATAAATGCGTCAGCGAAGATCCCCTGCCGTATCGCCGGAAAAATAAAAAAGCGGAACTACCATAGTTCCGCTTATTATTTCACATCAACAATCATTACATGTTGCTGATAATCGCGTCGCCAAACTCTGAACATTTCAGCAGCTTAGCGCCTTCCATCAGACGTTCGAAGTCATAGGTCACGGTTTTCGCGGCGATAGCGCCTTCCATGCCTTTAACAATCAGGTCTGCGGCTTCGAACCACTGCATATGGCGCAGCATCATTTCCGCCGAAAGGATAACAGAGCCTGGGTTGACTTTGTCCTGGCCTGCGTATTTCGGCGCGGTGCCGTGCGTCGCTTCAAACAGCGCGCACTCGTCGCCGATGTTAGCGCCCGGCGCGATGCCGATGCCGCCAACCTGCGCCGCCAGAGCGTCAGAGATGTAGTCGCCGTTCAGGTTCATACAGGCGATCACGTCGTACTCGGCCGGGCGCAGCAGAATCTGCTGCAGGAACGCATCGGCGATCACGTCTTTAATAACGATCTCTTTGCCGGTGTTCGGGTTCTTGATTTTCACCCACGGGCCGCCGTCCAGCAGCTCGCCGCCGAACTCTTCGCGCGCCAGCTGGTAGCCCCAGTCTTTAAACGCGCCTTCGGTGAACTTCATGATGTTGCCTTTGTGAACCAGGGTCACAGAGTCGCGATCGTTGGTGATGGCATATTCAATCGCCGCGCGCACCAGGCGCTTAGTGCCCGCTTCAGAGCAAGGCTTCACGCCGATGCCGCACTGTTCCGGGAAGCGAATCTTGTTCACGCCCATCTCTTCGCGCAGGAACTTGATCACTTTATCCGCTTCCGGAGTGCCCGCTTTCCACTCGATGCCGGCATAGATGTCTTCACTGTTTTCACGGAAGATCACCATATCGGTGTCCTGCGGACGTTTTACCGGGCTTGGGGTGCCCTGATAGTAGCGTACCGGACGCAGACAGATGTACAGGTCCAGCTGCTGACGCAGCGCAACGTTAAGAGAACGGATACCGCCGCCAACCGGCGTCGTCAACGGGCCTTTGATGGCAACGCGATAGTCCTTAATCAGGTCAAGCGTCTCCTCCGGCAGCCATACGTCCGGGCCATACACCTGCGTGGATTTCTCACCGGTGTAAATTTCCATCCAGGAAATTTTTCGCTCGCCGTTGTAGGCTTTTTTCACAGCGGCATCAACCACTTTGATCATGACAGGAGATACATCCACGCCAATGCCGTCACCTTCAATATAAGGGATGATCGGATTAGCAGGGACAACCAGTTTGCCCTGACCGTCAAGCGTGATTTTCTGACCTTCCGCCGGAACAACTACTTTGCTTTCCATTAACCTCTCCTTCGAGCGCTTTTTTGTTAATGATTTGTAAGATGCGCGTCAATACTACTTGAATATTGCCGCCGCGCCAATCATCTCGATTTCGCGTTATAATGCGCTCATTACCCTCAAGTGCAAAGCTCATGCGTAAAACTGTCGTTAAGAATCACAACGTTAAACGATTCAGCCGTGCTTCCGCCCCGCCACCGTCACGTAAAGGGCCGCGTCGGGTGATCGTTTTTAACAAACCCTATGATGTACTGCCGCAGTTCACCGACGAAGCGGGCCGCGCCACGCTGAAGGATTTTATTCCGGTCGGCGACGTTTACGCCGCGGGCCGCCTGGACCGCGACAGCGAAGGCCTGATGGTGCTGACCAACGACGGCGCGTTACAGGCGAAGCTGACCCAACCGGGCAAACGCACCGGCAAAATTTACTACGTGCAGGTGGAAGGCGAACCCGATGACAGCGCGCTGCAGGCACTGCGCGATGGCGTTAATCTGAAAGATGGCCCCACCCTCCCCGCTGGCGTCGAAAAGGTGGCGGAACCCGCCTGGCTCTGGCCGCGCCAGCCGCCGATCCGCGAACGTAAAGCGATTCCCACCAGCTGGCTGAAAATCACCCTGTATGAAGGACGCAACCGTCAGGTGCGCCGCATGACCGCCCATATCGGTTTCCCAACGCTGCGGCTGATCCGCTACGGCCTGGCGTCGCTGACGCTGGACGGCCTGGCGCAGGGTGAATGGCGCGACGTCACCGATCAATTTTAATCCGAAAGGAGCAGCTGATGTTTAAACCGCACGTGACCGTCGCCTGCATAGTGCAGGCGGAAGGCGAACTGCTGGTAGTGGAAGAAACCGTCCACGGCAAAGCGACCTGGAACCAGCCCGCCGGCCATCTGGAAGCGGACGAGAGTCTGCTGGAGGCCGCCAGCCGCGAGCTGTACGAGGAGACCGGCATTCAGGCGGAGATGGAATATTTTCTCGGCGTGCAGCAGTGGACCGCGCCGGACAATACTCCCTTTATCCGTTTTCTGTTCGCCGTCGATCTCCCGACGCGTCTGCCGACGCAGCCGCAGGACAGCGATATCGACCGCTGCTGGTGGCTGTCGCCGCAGCAGATCCTGACGGCGGATCGTCTGCGTTCGCCGCTGGTGGCGGAAAGCGTGCGTATCTGGCAAAGCGGCGTGCGTTATCCGCTGTCGCTGGTGCGAATTTATCGATAATGGCTTTCCCATCGCGCCAGCCGCGCGGCGGGGATGCGTCCTCGTCTGACGCGTGCTAGAATACGCCGCCTGTTTTTGTTCCTTGTCGTGAGTGTGTCATGTCTGACAACAGCCAGAAAAAAGTGATCGTCGGAATGTCCGGCGGCGTCGATTCCTCCGTTTCCGCCTGGTTACTGCAACAGCAGGGCTATCAGGTGGAAGGTCTGTTTATGAAAAACTGGGAGGAGGACGACGGCGAAGAGTACTGTACCGCCGCGGACGATCTGGCCGACGCCCAGGCAGTGTGCGACAAACTCGGCATGAAGCTGCATAAGGTCAACTTCGCCGCTGAATACTGGGATAACGTCTTCGAGCATTTCCTTGAAGAGTACAAGGCGGGCCGCACGCCTAACCCCGATATTCTCTGCAACAAAGAGATCAAGTTCAAAGCGTTCCTGGAGTTCGCGGCGGAAGATCTCGGCGCCGACTTTATCGCCACCGGCCACTACGTTCGCCGCCAGGACAGCAACGGCCAGAGCCAGCTGCTGCGCGGTCTCGACGGCAATAAAGATCAGAGCTACTTCCTCTACACGCTCAGCCACCAGCAGATCGCTCAGAGCCTGTTCCCGGTCGGCGAGCTGTCGAAGCCGGAAGTGCGCCGCATCGCGGAAGATCTGGAGCTGGTGACGGCGAAGAAAAAAGATTCTACCGGCATCTGCTTTATCGGCGAACGCAAATTCCGTGATTTCCTCGGACGCTATCTGCCGGCGCAGCCTGGCGAAATCGTCACCGTCGACGGTCAGACCGTGGGCGAACATCAGGGCCTGATGTACCATACGCTGGGGCAACGTAAAGGCCTCGGCATCGGCGGCCTGAAAGAGAGCAGCGACGATCCCTGGTACGTGGTGGATAAAGATGTCGCCAATAACCGCCTGATCGTGGCGCAGGGCGCCGACCATCCGCGCCTGATGTCCGTCGGCCTGATTGCGCAACAGCTGCACTGGGTTGACCGTCAACCGTTGCGCGCGCCGCTGCAGTGCGCGGTGAAAACGCGCTACCGTCAGGAAGATATCCCCTGCGTCGTTACGCCGCTGGACGACGATCGCATCGAAGTGCGCTTCGGGCAGCCGGTGGCCGCCGTCACGCCAGGCCAGTCCGCCGTCTTCTATCTGGGCGAAATCTGCCTCGGCGGCGGCATCATCGAGCAGCGTTTACCGCTGGTGTCGGCATAATCGCTTATGCTGCGCCGATGTGTATACAGGAGTAACCGTGGCTAAAAATTATTACGACATCACGCTGGCGCTGGCAGGCATCTGCCAGGCCGCGCATCTGGCGCAGCAGCTGGCCCATCAGGGCCAGTGCGACGCGCAGTCGCTGAAAACCTCCCTGAGCAGCCTGCTCGATTTAAACCCCTCTTCCACGCTGGCCGTTTACGGCAACGACGAAACCCATCTGCGCTTCGGGCTGGAGACGCTGTTGGCGGTGCTGAATACGCCCAGCCGCCAGGGCGCCGGGGCGGAGCTGACGCGCTATACCCTGAGCCTGATGGTGCTGGAAAGAAAGCTGAACGCCAATAAATCCGCGCTCAATACGCTGGCGCAGCGTATCGCCCAGCTCGATCGCCAGCTGACCCATTACGATATCGAATCCGAGACGATCGTCGCCGCCATGGCGGGCATCTATGTCGATGTCATCAGCCCGCTCGGCCCGCGCATTCAGGTGACAGGATCGCCTGCGGTGCTGCAAAACAGCCAGGTGCAGAGTAAAATTCGCGCCTCTCTGCTGGCCGGCATCCGCTCCGCGGTGCTCTGGCAGCAGGTGGGCGGCGGCCGCCTGCAGTTAATGTTTTTCCGAAATCGTCTCATGAGTGAGGCGAAACGTATTTTAGCCGGTATGCCGTCGGCCTGATGGCCGACAGACGCCAGACCTTTAGTTAACGATCCAGGAGTTGCTCTGATGGAATTATCCTCTCTGACCGCCGTCTCACCTGTCGATGGTCGTTACGGCGAAAAAGTCAGCCCGCTGCGCGCCATTTTCAGCGAGTATGGCCTGCTGAAATTCCGCGTTCAGGTTGAAGTTCGCTGGTTACAAAAACTGGCCGCGACTGCAGAGATCAAGGAAGTTCCTGCTTTTGACGCCGACGCAAACGCTTTCCTTGACGCGATCGTTGAAAATTTCAACGAAACCGACGCCGCGCGCATCAAAACGATTGAGCGCACCACCAATCACGACGTGAAAGCGGTTGAGTATTTCCTGAAGGAAAAAGTGGCTGAGGTGCCCGCGCTGCACGCCGTCTCCGAATTTATCCACTTCGCCTGCACCTCAGAAGATATTAATAACCTGTCGCATGCGCTGATGCTGGAAACCGCACGCCGCGAGGTCATTCTGCCTTACTGGACCCAACTGATCGACGCGGTGAAAGATCTGGCGCAGCAGTACCGCGATATTCCGCTGCTGTCGCGTACCCACGGCCAACCCGCTACGCCCTCCACCATGGGCAAAGAGATGGCGAACGTCGCTTACCGCATGTCGCGCCAGCTGCGTCAGCTGGAGCAGGTGGAGATCCTCGGCAAAATCAACGGCGCGGTCGGCAACTATAACGCGCACATGTCCGCCTACCCGGAAGTGGACTGGCATCAGCTGAGCGAAGCGTTCGTCACCTCGCTGGGCATCAGCTGGAACCCCTACACCACACAGATCGAGCCGCACGACTATATCGCCGAGCTGTTTGACTGCATCGCGCGCTTCAACACCATCCTGATCGACTTCGATCGCGACGTCTGGGGCTATATTGCGCTGAACCACTTCAAACAGAAAACCATCGCTGGCGAAATCGGCTCCTCCACTATGCCGCACAAAGTGAACCCGATCGATTTCGAAAACTCGGAGGGCAACCTCGGCCTGGCGAACGCGGTGATGCAGCACCTGGCCGCCAAACTGCCGGTTTCCCGCTGGCAGCGCGATCTCACCGACTCCACCGTGCTGCGCAACCTGGGCGTCGGCATCGGCTACGCGCTGATCGCCTACCAGGCGACGCTGAAAGGCATCTCTAAACTGGAAGTGAACCGCGACCGCCTGCTGGCGGAGCTGGATCAGAACTGGGAAGTGCTGGCGGAGCCGATCCAGACCGTGATGCGCCGCTACGGCATTGAAAAGCCGTATGAGAAGCTGAAAGAGCTGACGCGCGGCAAACGCGTCGACGCCGCCGGCATGCAGGCGTTTATCGACAGCCTGGCGCTGCCGGAAGAAGAGAAAACCCGCCTGAAGCAGATGACCCCGGCCAACTACCTCGGCCGCGCGGTGCAGATGGTCGACGAGCTGAAATAACCGTGTTTCCTGGACGGGCGCGACGCGTCCGTCCAGGATTGTCGCTGTGTTAACGCGCGGTTTATCTGCACTCTCCTATACTCAGCGCTGAATGATTTGTACAAGGAAAGGACTATGCGCGTTTTGGTTGTTGAGGATAACGCTCTGCTGCGCCATCACCTGTCGGTACAGCTGCGTGAAATGGGCCATCAGGTCGACGCCGCGGAAGATGCGAAAGAAGCGGATTACTTTCTGGCTGAACACTCTCCTGATATTACGCTGGTCGATCTCGGTCTGCCTGATGAAGACGGCATGGCGTTGATCCGCCGCTGGCGCGGTCAGGATGTCAAACAGCCGATTCTGGTGCTGACCGCGCGCGAAGGCTGGCAGGCCAAAGTGGAAGCGCTGGAAGCGGGCGCCGACGACTACGTAACCAAGCCGTTCCATATTGAAGAGGTGGTGGCGCGCATGCAGGCGCTGATGCGCCGCAACAGCGGGCTGGCGTCGCAGATCATTACTCTGCCGCCCTTCCAGATCGATCTCTCGCGCCGTGAACTGACGGTCAATGAGCAACAGATCAAGCTGACCGCGTTTGAGTACACTATTATCGAGACCCTGATTCGCAACGTCGGCAAGGTAGTCAGCAAAGACTCCCTGATGCTGCAACTCTATCCCGACGCGGAGCTGCGAGAAAGCCACACCATCGATGTGTTAATGGGGCGACTGCGTAAAAAAATCCAGGCCGTGCATCCGCAAGAGGTGATTACCACCGTGCGCGGTCAGGGCTACCGCTTCGATATCTGATTCCTGATGCGCTTCCTGCAAAGCCAACGGCCCTTTTCGCTGCGCGCCCGCTTTCTGCTGGCCACTGCCGCTGTGGTGCTGGTGCTCTCTCTCTCTTACGGCATGGTCGCCGTGGTCGGGTATATCGTCAGCTTCGATAAGACTACCTACCGCGTGATGCGCGGCGAAAGCAATCTGTTCTATACCCTCGCCCAGTGGAAAAACAATCAGCTGACCATCGCCCAGCCGGAGCAGCTGACGCTGAATTCGCCGACGCTGGTGTTTATCTACGACGAGCGCGGCCGCCTGCTGTGGCAGCAGCGCGACGTGCCGGAGATCCGCCAGAAGATCAACCCGGACTGGCTGAAAAAGCCCGATTTTTACGAAATCGACACCAGTAATCAGACCAGCCGCGAAGCGCTCGGCAACGACCAGGCGGCGCAAAATAAGCTGCACGCCTACGACGATAACGGCGACGACACCTTTACCCACTCGGTGGCGGTTAACCGCTATGACGCCACCACCACGCTGCCGGCGCTGACGGTGGTGGTAGTCGATTCGATCCCGCAGGAATTACAGCATTCTGACGTGGTCTGGTCCTGGTTCAGCTATGTGCTGCTGGTTAATCTGCTGTTGGTGATCCCGCTGCTGTGGCTGGCGGCGCACTGGAGCCTGCGGCCTATCGGCACGCTGGCTGGCCAGATCCGTGAACTGGAAAGCAGTCAGCGCGAAGCGCTCGATCCAAATCCGCCGCAGGAGCTGCGCAGTCTGGTGCGCAACCTGAACCTGCTGCTGGAAAACGAGCGTCAGCGCTATACGCGCTACCGCACCACCCTCTCCGATCTTACCCACAGCCTGAAAACGCCGCTGGCGGTGCTGCAAAGCACCCTGCGATCGCTGCGCGGCGGCAAGAATCTCTCCGTCGAGCAGGCGGAGCCGATCATGCTGGAGCAGATCAGCCGCATCTCGCAGCAGATCGGCTACTACCTGCACCGCGCCAGCATGCAGGCGGATCACAACCCGCTGAAGCGCGAACTGCATTCCGTTTCCGCGCTGCTGGACAGCCTCTGTTCGGCATTGAATAAGGTTTACCAGCGCAAAGGCATCTCCCTGTCGCTGGATGTCTCGCCGGAAATCACCTTCGTCGGCGATCAGAATGACTTTATGGAAGTGATGGGCAATGTGCTGGATAACGCCTGCAAATATTGCCTGGAGTTTGTGGAAATCAGCGCGCGCCAGACCGACTCCTGCCTGCTGCTGGTGGTGGAAGATGACGGCCCCGGCATTCCCGAAAGCAAGCGGGAGATTATTTTTCTGCGCGGCCAGCGCGCCGACACGCTGCGTCCCGGACAGGGGCTGGGGCTGGCGGTGGCGCGCGATATTCTGGAGCAGTACGCGGGCGATATCGAAGCGGGCACCAGCGCGCTGGGCGGCGCCAGAATGAAAGTGCTTTTCCAGCGTCAGGAAGTGGAACATAACCTTGAGTAGAACCGCGCTGCCGCTGTTATACTTGCTGCAATTTCTCGCCTGAACTGGACAACCTTATGGATTATCAGCTCGATCTTAACTGGACCGATTTTTTACACAATTACTGGCAAAAGCGTCCGGTGATCCTGAAACGCGGCTTCAAAAACTTTATCGATCCTATCTCGCCGGACGAGCTGGCGGGGCTGGCGATGGAAAGCGAAGTGGACAGCCGACTGGTGAGCCAGCAGGACGGCAAATGGCAGGTAAGCCACGGCCCGTTTGAAAGTTACGATCACCTCGGCGAGCATAACTGGTCGCTGCTGGTGCAGGCGGTGAACCACTGGCACGAGCCGTGCGCCGCGCTGATGCGTCCGTTCCGTTTTCTGCCGGACTGGCGCATCGACGATCTGATGATCTCCTTCTCGGTGCCGGGCGGCGGCGTTGGCCCGCATCTCGATCAGTATGACGTGTTTATTATCCAGGGCACCGGCCGCCGTCGCTGGCGCGTGGGCGATAAAACGTCGCTGAAGCAGCACTGCCCGCACCCCGATCTGCTGCAGGTCGAACCGTTCGACGCCATTATCGATGAAGAGATGGAGCCGGGCGATATTCTCTATATTCCGCCGGGTTTCCCCATGAAGGCTATTCGCTGGAAAACGCGCTCAACTATTCGGTCGGCTTCCGCGCTCCCAGCGGCCGCGAGCTGATCAGCGGCTTCGCCGACTTCGTACTGGCGCGCGAGCTGGGCGGCCGTCGCTACAGCGATCCCGATATCGCTGCGCGCGACTGTCCTTCCGAGATCCTGCCGCAGGAGATCGCCGGCATCCGTGATCTGATGCTGGAGGTTATCGATCAGCCGGAGCAGTTCCGTCAGTGGTTCGGCGAATTTATTTCGCAGTCGCGTCATGAGCTGGATATCGCGCCGCCGGAACCGCCCTACCAACCTGACGAGATCTATGACGCGCTACAGCAGGGCGACAGGCTGACGCGCCTCGGCGGATTGCGGGTACTGAAGATTGGCGACGCGGTGTTTATCAACGGCGAGCAGCTGGAATCGGCCCATCCGGCCGCGCTGAGCGCGCTCGCCGATAAACAGACGCTGAATTTGAACGATTTCGCGGAGGCGCTCGACGATCCGGCCTTCCTCGCGCAGCTGGCGGGACTGGTCAACAGCGGCTACTGGTTCTTTAACGAAGCGTAATCGCTTTAGCGGCTGGCACCACGCCAGCCGCTTTCCTGCTACTTTTTCTCGGCGGCCAGCCGGGCGATGCCGACAATCACTTCCACCGTTTTTTCCATAATATTCAGCGACGCGAACTCATGTTTGCCATGGTAGTTATAGCCGCCGGTAAAGATATTCGGGCACGGCAAGCCTTTAAAGGAGAGCCAGGCGCCGTCGGTGCCGCCGCGAATCGGCTTCACGTCCGGCTCCACGCCACAGTCGCGCATCGCCTGTAATGCCAGATCGATACTGTGCGGATGCGCCTCGACGATCTCCCGCATGTTGTAGTAGCTGTCTTCGATGGTGACATCGACGTAACAGTCAGGATTCAGCCCTTTGCCGACGCGACGGGAAATATCGATCAGCTTCTGCTTGCGCGCCTCAAAGCTGTCGCGATCGAAATCGCGCACGATATAGTTCATCTCGGCGCGCTCGACCGAGCCTTTGATATTGTTGAGGTGATAAAAGCCCTCGTAGCCGCTGGTGAACTGCGGTTTCTCGGTGGCGGGCACCTCGGCGTGAAAGCGCATCGCCAGATCCAGCGCGTTGACCATCACCCTTTCGCCGTGCCGGGATGCACATTGTTGCCGACGATCTTCACCGTCACCGAAGCGGCGTTGAAGTTTTCAAACTGAAACTCGCCGAGGCCGCTGCCGTCAATGGTATAGGCCCAGTCCGCGCCGAATGCCGCCACGTCGAAATGCTCAGTACCGCGACCGACCTCTTCGTCTGGCGTAAAGGCGACGCGAATTTTGCCGTGCGGAATGTCGCCTTGCGTCAGACGCGCCAGCGCGGTCATGATCTCCGCCACGCCCGCCTTGTCGTCAGCGCCAAGCAGCGTTTTGCCGTCGGTGGTGATTAAAGTATGGCCGGTCAGCTGATGCAGCACCGGGAACATCACCGGCGACAGGATCTCTTCGCCGACGCCAAGCGCGATATCGCCGCCGCGGTAGTTTTCGACAATCTGGGGATTAACATGCTTGCCGGTGAAATCGGGCGACGTATCGATATGGGAAATAAAGCCGATGGTCGGCGCCGGATGGTCGATATTGGCCGGCAGCGTCGCCGTCACGCAGCAGTGTTCGCTCAGCGTCACCTCTTCCAGCCCAAGCGCGATCAACTCTTCCTGCAGCACTCGCGCCAGCGTCCATTGCCCTTCCGTGCTGGGCACCTGTCGCGCATGCGGGCGCGACTGCGTATCAAACGAAACATAGTGTAAAAACCGGTCGAGTAGCGTTGTCATCTTTCTTCTCTCTCAATGGCCGTGAGCTATTATGGGAAGCCTGCTCTGCCAACATATTGCGTCAGGTCATACTGTTAAAGCGTAGTGCGCAAAAAGAGAATACGCGTTTTTATCCGGGTAAATAGCGGTTATTGGCTCGCGAGCATGGAAATCATGCGGTTTTCAGGTATCATCGCGCCCCTGACTTTGTGGCCGGTCGACCGTAGCGATCGCGCTCTGATACATACAGGCAGCCCTGACTGCCGATAACTTCGGGCTGAGTGACTAAAATGACGCAAACACGCGCGCAAACGGCGCTGGTTACGCTTTCTGGCATCAGTAAAGCTTTTGACGGCAAAGAAATTATTGCCGACTTTAACCTGACCATACATCACGGCGAGTTTATTACGCTGCTCGGCCCTTCCGGCTGCGGCAAGACCACCATCCTGCGCCTGATCGCCGGGCTTGAAGAGACCGACAGCGGCGAGATTATTCTCGACGGCGAAACCATCACCGCTACCCCGGCGGAGCATCGTCACGTCAATACCGTTTTCCAGAGCTACGCGCTGTTTCCGCACATGACAGTGTTTGAAAATGTCGCCTTCGGTCTGCGCATGCAGAAAACCCCGGCGACGGAAATCACCGCCCGCGTCAACGAAGCGCTGGCGATGGTGCAGCTGGAGAGCTTCGCCGATCGCCGTCCGCATCAGCTCAGCGGCGGTCAGCAGCAGCGCGTGGCCATCGCGCGCGCGGTGGTCAACCGTCCGAAGGTGCTGCTGCTGGATGAATCCCTTTCGGCGCTCGACTATAAGCTGCGCAAGCAGATGCAGAACGAGCTGAAGGCGTTACAGCGCAAGCTGGGCATCACTTTCGTGTTTGTGACGCACGATCAGGAAGAGGCGCTCAGTATGTCCGATCGCATCGTGGTGCTGCGCGACGGACGCATTGAGCAGGACGGCTCGCCGCGTGAAATCTACGAGGAGCCAGCGAATCTGTTCGTGGCGCGCTTTATCGGCGAAATCAACGTCTTCGACGCGGAAGTGGTCGCGCCGCTGGCGGATCAACGCGTGCGCGCAAAGGTGGAAGGCCGCGAATGCGATATTCTGGTGCCCTTCCCGGTCACGCCCGGTCAGAAGCTGAACGTGCTGCTGCGCCCGGAAGATCTGCGCGTCGAAGAGATCAATGACAGCGAAGCCGCCGAAGGGCTGGTGGGCTTTGTGCGCGAGCGTAACTATAAAGGCATGACGCTGGAATCCACCGTCGAGCTGGAAAACGGCAAGCTGGTCACCGTCAGCGAATTCTTTAACGAGGACGATCCCGATTTTGACCACTCGCTGAATCAAAAAATGGCGATTACCTGGGTTGAAAGCTGGGAGGTGGTGTTGCCTGATGAAAATAATGCGTAACCGTTTCCAGAAAACGATTATCACGCTGATTGTCGGCTGGCTGGTGCTGTTTGTCTTTCTGCCGAACTTAATGATTATCGCCACCAGCTTCCTGACGCGTGATGACGCCAACTTCGTGCGCATGGCGCTGACGTTTGATAACTACACCCGGCTGCTCGATCCGCTCTACGCTACGGTGCTGCTGCATTCGCTGAATATGGCGTTGATCGCCACGCTCTGCTGCCTGCTGCTCGGCTATCCTTTCGCCTGGTGTCTGACAAAGCTGCCCACGCGCATTCGCCCGGTAATGCTGTTTCTGCTGATTGTCCCCTTCTGGACCAACTCGCTGATCCGTATCTACGGCCTGAAAATTTTCCTCAGCACGCGCGGCTGGCTGAACGAGTTTCTGCTGTGGCTGGGCGTTATCGATAAGCCCTTCCGTATTATGTATACCTCGGAGGCGGTGGTGCTGGGGCTGGTCTATATTCTGCTGCCCTTTATGGTGATGCCGCTCTACTCCAGTCTGGAGAAGCTGGACAAGCCCTGCCTGGAAGCGGCGCGCGATCTCGGCGCCAGCAAGCTGCAAACCTTCTGGCGCATTATTCTGCCGCTGACCATGCCGGGCATCGTCGCTGGCTGCCTGCTGGTGCTGCTGCCGGCGATGGGGCTGTTCTTCGTCGCCGATCTGATGGGCGGCGCGAAAAATCTGCTGATCGGCAACGTGATCAAGAGCCAGTTCCTCAATATCCGCGACTGGCCGTTCGGCGCCGCCACCAGCATCGTACTGACGCTGGTGATGGGGCTGATGCTGCTTTTCTACTGGCGCGCGGCGCGCATGCTGAATAAGAAAGTGGAGCTGGAATAATGGGCAAAACCTTACGCAGCGGCTTTATGTTTCTCATTTACGCCTGGCTGTATATTCCGATCGTGATTTTGATCGTCAACTCCTTCAACGCCTCGCGTTTCGGCATTAACTGGCAGGGCTTCAGCACCCAGTGGTATGCGTTGTTGATGAACAACGACAGTCTGATCCAGGCGGCGAAGCATTCGCTGATCATGGGCGTGCTTTCCGCCACCTTCGCCACGCTGATCGGCGCGCTGACGGCGGTGGCGCTCTATCGCTACCGTTTTCGCGGCAAGCCGTTCGTCAGCGGCATGCTGTTTGTGGTGATGATGTCGCCCGATATCGTGATGGCGATTTCGCTGCTGGTGCTGTTTATGCTGCTGGGGATCTCGCTGGGCTTCTGGTCGCTGCTGGTGTCGCACATCACCTTCTGTCTGCCGTTTGTGGTGATCACCGTCTATTCACGTCTGAAAGGGTTCGACGTGCGGATGCTGGAGGCGGCGCGCGATCTCGGCGCCAGCGAAGTGACGATTCTGCGTAAAATCATTCTGCCGCTGGCGATACCGGCGGTGGCGGCGGGCTGGCTGCTCAGCTTTACCCTGTCGATGGACGATGTCGTGGTCTCCTCCTTCGTCACCGGTCCGGGCTTCGAGATCCTGCCGCTGAAAATTTACTCGATGGTCAAGGTCGGCGTCTCGCCGGAGGTGAACGCGCTGGCGACGATCCTGATGGTGCTGTCGCTGCTGCTGGTGGCGGGCAGTCAGCTGTTGCTGCGTGATAAAACAAAATAGAGGAAAGGCGATGAAGAAATGGGGTTACTGGCTGGCGGCTGGGGCGCTGGCGTTAGGCTTACAGAGCGCGCAGGCCGCTGACGACGGCAAAACGCTTTATTTCTACAACTGGACGGAGTACGTGCCGCCGGGGCTGCTGGAGCAGTTCACCAAAGAGACCGGCATCAAGGTGATCTACTCCACCTATGAGTCGAACGAAAGCATGTACGCCAAGCTGAAAACCTATAAAGACGGCGCGTACGATCTGGTGGTGCCTTCCACCTACTTCGTGGCGAAAATGCGCAACGAAGGAATGATCCAGAAGATCGACAAAAGCAAACTGTCAAACTTCAGCAACCTCGACCCGAATCTGCTGAACAAACCGTTCGATCCGAATAACGACTATTCAATTCCCTATATCTGGGGCGCTACCGCTATCGGCGTCAATACCGATGCGATGGATGCGAAAAGCGTCACCCGCTGGAGCGACCTGTGGAAGCCGGAATATAAGCAGAGCCTGCTGCTGACCGACGACGCGCGCGAAGTGTTCCAGATGGCGCTGCGCAAGTTAGGCTACTCCGGCAATACCCGCGACGCCAAAGAGATCAACGCCGCTTACGAAGAGCTGAAAAAACTGATGCCGAACGTGCTGGCGTTCAACTCCGATAATCCGGGCAACCCCTTTATGGAAGGCGAAGTCAACCTGGGGATGATCTGGAACGGCTCGGCTTACGTAGCGCGTCAGGCAGGCACGCCGCTGGAGATTGTCTGGCCGAAAGAGGGCGGCATTTTCTGGATGGACAGCCTGGCGATTCCGGCCAATGCGAAAAACAAAGAGGGTGCGCTGAAGCTGATTAACTTCCTGCTGCGCCCGGACGTGGCGGCGCAGGTGGCGGAAACCATCGGCTATCCGACGCCGAACCTGGCGGCGAAAAAACTGCTGCCGGCCAACGTGGCTAACGATCCATCGCTCTATCCGTCTGAAGACGTGATTAAAAACGGCGAGTGGCAGGATGATGTCGGCGACGCCAGCGTGCAGTATGAGATGCTGTTCCAGAAGCTGAAAGCGGGCCGTTAAGGCGCGACAGACGAAAAAGGCGACCTGAGGTCGCCTTTTTTATTGCCGCAGCGGTTCAGACCAGGCGGTAAAGTCCTTTCTGAAATTTCTCCACCCAGGCGGGCACCACTTCGCTCGCCAGCCCGTAGTGTTTTTCAGCGAACTGGCTGCCCACCTGACTCGGTTCCAGATTCAGCTCGACGGTATGCACGCCCTGCAACTTCGCCTCATGGACAAAACCGGCCGCCGGATAGACATGCCCGGAGGTGCCGATAGCGAGAAAATAGTCCGCCTCCGAGAGCGCCTGGTAAATCTTATCCATACCCAGCGGCATTTCGCCGAACCAGACCACGTGCGGCCGCAGACGCGCCGGAAACTGACAGCAGTGGCAGCGGTCGTCGGCGCTGAGGTCGCCGGTCCACTCCAGTACCTGCCCGCTCATTTCACAGCGCACCTTCAGCAGTTCGCCATGCATATGCAGCACGCGCTGGCTGCCGGCGCGTTCGTGCAGGTTATCGATATTCTGCGTCACCAGCAGGAAATTATCGCCCAGCACCGATTCCAGCTCCGCCAGCGCCAGATGCGCGGCGTTCGGCTGAATCTCCGGCTGTTGCAGCTGGCGGCGGCGCGCATTGTAGAACGCCTGTACCAGCGCCGGATCGCGGGCGAACCCTTCCGGCGTGGCGACATCCTCGATGCGATGCTCCTCCCACAGCCCATCATCGGCGCGGAAGGTGCGAATGCCCGACTCGGCGGAAATGCCTGCGCCGGTCAACACCACGACCCGCGGCTGGGGACGCGCCGCCAGCTCAGCATTACGATCGCGTTCAAAAATACGCTGCCGGAAACGCTGGTGCATCTTGCGCCTGGTTTTACGAAAGCGCGCGATGCGTAAACGGCGACGGGGTGTGCGCATAAAAGCTCCTTTGGTTACCTGAGATGCAGGAATGCGGCGCCGCGCATTCCCCCTGCGTCCCCATGACGCGCGCGAGCAAAGCGTGGCGGCTTTGCGACCGGCAGCAGGTGCGGTTTCACCTGCTCCGCCAGCCCGTCATAAAGCGCATCGAAATTGGATAATCCGCCGCCCAGCACCACCAGGTGCGGATCGATCAGCGTCAGCAAATTGCCGAGGCACACCGCCAGCAGCGCGCGGAAACGCGCGGTATGTTCCTGCGCCTGCCGATCGCCCTGATAATAGCGCTCGGCGATCGCTTCGGCACTGAGCGTTTGCTGATAAAAATGATGGAACAGCCAGGCGAAGCCCTGACCGGAGAGAAACAGTTCAATACAGCCGCGCTTGCCGCAGCCGCACTGGGGCAGCGGAATATCCTGGCCCAGCACCGCCAGCGCGTCGATCGGCAGGCGCATGTGGCCCATTTCGCCGGTAACGAAGCTGCGGCCGGAAACCGGCTTGCCCTCCACCACCAGTCCGCCGCCGACGCCGGTGCCGAGGATCAAGCCCAGCACCACCGGACAGGCCTGAAACTCATCGTCCCAGGCCTCGGAGAGGGCGAAACAGTTGGCGTCGTTATCGACCCGCACCTCGCGCCCCAGCAGACGGCTGAGATCGCGGCCCAGCGCCCGCCCGCGCGCCGCCGGCACGTTGGCGGTAAACAGCGTGCCGTCGTCAGGATCGATCAGTCCCGGCACGCCGACGCCGACGCTTCCGCGCGTGCCGGTGAAGGCGTCCGCCTCCGCCGTCAGGTCGGTAAAGGCCGCCAGCAGCTGCGCATAGTCGTCGCGCGGCGTGGCGACGCGCTTGCTCCATATCTGCTGGCGCTGCGCATCATAGACGCCGAGCGCGATTTTACTGCCGCCCATATCAAAGCCGTAGAACATCGGGTCACCTGTCACGCTAAGATCATTGCCCGCTCAACACCCGCGCCGGATCGATGCGGCTGGCGCGCCGCGCCGGATACCAGCTCGCCACAAGGCTCAGCACGATAGCGGTCGCCAGCACCGAGGCCACGTCGAGCCAGTGCAGCTCCGACGGCAGGAAGTCGATAAAGTAGATATCGCCGGAAAGAAAA
Source organism: Mixta calida (assembly GCF_002953215.1). Lineage (NCBI taxonomy): Bacteria > Pseudomonadati > Pseudomonadota > Gammaproteobacteria > Enterobacterales > Erwiniaceae > Mixta > Mixta calida. Next base: position 1,793,111 of record NZ_CP026378.1, on the reverse strand, counting down.
TGATGCCCGGTCAGCTGTTCGAACCCACGGATCAGCCGCGTCAGGTTCAGCGCCGCCAGCACGCCCACCACCACGCCGCTCAGGCTGCCGAGCAGCCCGGCGCGCAGACCGTACCAGACGAAGATGGCGCGGATCAGGCCATCCTTCGCTCCCAGCGTGCGCAGCACGGCGATATCGCTGCTTTTATCTTTCACCGCCATCACCAGCGTGGAAACGATATTAAAACAGGCGACGCCGATCACCAGCACCATCGCCAGGTACATAATTGCGCGGATCATTTGAATATCGCGATACATATAGCCATAGGTGCCGATCCAGCTACGGATATAAACATAGGCGCGCGTCACCTCGCCAGCGTCGCGCACCAGCTTCACCGCGTTAAAGGGATCGGTCATTTTCAGCGCGATGCCCGTGACGTTATCCGCCATATCCAGATAGTGCTGCGCGTCGGCCAGCGGCACCAGCGCCAGACTGTGATCGAGCATGCCGCTCAGCTGCAAGATGCCGCTGACCTGCAGACGAATGCGCTTCGGTTGCAGAAGCTTATTCTGCCCGTCGCTGTTGGGGATCATGATGATCAGCCAGTCGCCCTGGCGAATGCCTAACGATTTCGCCACGCCGCTGCCGATAATAATCTGCTGCTTACCGGCGCTGAAGCTAGCCCAGGCGTTGTTCTGCACAAACTGCGGCAGCGCGCTGAGCTTCGTTTCCTGCGCGGGATCGACCCCTTTCACCTGAATCGCCTGCAGCTTCGCCCCGCTCTCCACCAGCCCGGTAAAATTAATATAGGGCGCGGCGGCGGCGATGCCCGGCACCTGCGCCATGCGCGGCAGCAGCTGCCGCCAGTCCGCCAGCTGGCCGTTGACCGGTTCGATTTCGCCATGCGGCACCACCGCCAGAATGCGGTTATTCAGTTCGCGCTCAAAGCCGTTCATCGCGCTGAGGCCGACGATCAGCACCGCCACGCCAAGCGCGATGCCCAGCGTGGAGATCACTGAAATCAGCGACACCATGCCGCCGCGCCGCCGTCCGCCGCTGAAGCGCGTCGCCAATAGTAAAGAAAGAGACGCCATTACAACGCTCCCGCCAGCGTGACATGGTCACTAAGCTGGCCGTCGCGCATCTCACGCTGCGCGGGAAGGCGCTTCGCCAGATGCAGGTCATGCGTCACCACCAGAAACGCGGTGCCCTGGCGCACGTTCAGCTCACCCAACAGATCGAAAATGGCGTCGGCATTGCGCGCATCCAGGTTACCGGTCGGCTCGTCCGCCATCACCAGACGAGGATTGTTGACCAGCGCGCGCGCGATCGCCACGCGCTGACGTTCGCCGCCGGAAAGCTCGGAGGGACGGTGCGCGGCGCGTTTCGCCAGGCCGACGGCGTTCAGCATCGCCATCGCCCGCTCCTGCGCCTCCGGCTTGCTTTTTTTACCGATCAGCAGCGGCATCGCCACGTTTTCCAGCGCGGTAAAGTCGGGCAGCAGATGGTGGAACTGATAGATAAAGCCCAGCTCGCGGTTGCGCAGCTCCGCTTTCTGCGCGGAACTCATGCTGCTTAAGGCGCGGCCGTTGAACAGCACATCGCCGGATGTAGGCGCGTCCAGGCCGCCCAGCAGATGCAGCAGGGTGCTTTTGCCGGAGCCGGAGCTGCCGACAATCGCCATCATTTCGCCGGGCCGCATAGTGAAACTGACGTCGCGTAACACGTTTGTCTGCACGCTCCCTTCCTGATAGCGTTTGCACAGCTGGTCACACTGCAACAGAATTGAATCACTCATAGCGTAAAGCCTCAGCGGGTTGTACGGCGGCGGCGCGCCAGGATGGATAAAGCGTCGAGAGCAGCGCCAGCGCCATCGCGGTCAGCGCAATGGCGATCACCTGCCAGAAAGAGATATCGACCGGCAGCGCGGCGCCGTCGAGGAACATGCCGATCACCGGCATCAGGTTATTAAGCTGGCTGGCCAGCAGCACGCCGAGCAGCGCGCCGAGCAGCGCGCCGATAATGCCGGCGCTGGCGCCCTGCACCATAAACACCAGCATAATTTGCCGGGGGGTAAGCCCCTGGGTTTGCAGAATCGCCACTTCGCCCTGCTTCTCCATGATCAGCAGACCGAGCGAGGTGATGATGTTAAACGCCGCCACGGCGATGATCAGGCTCAGCAGCAGCCCCATCATATCTTTTTCCATACGCACCGCCTGGAACAGATCGCCCTTGCGGTCGCGCCAGTCTTTCCACACCAGGCCCTGCGGCAGCGCCTGTTGACTGACGCTGTCCACCGCCAGCGGCCTGTCGAGCCACAGGCGCCAGCCGGTAATATTGCCCGCCGGGTAGCGCATCAGGCGCGAGGCGTCCTGCTGGTTCACCAGCATCTGATAGCCATCCACTTCGCTGTTGGCGGCGAAGGTGCCGATCACGTTGAACAGGCGCTGGCTGGGCAGACGGCCCATCGGGGTAAACTGACTGGCGGAAGGCACCATCAGGCGCAGCTGGTCGCCGCGTTTGACGCCCAGCTGGGCAGCCAGCTGTTCGCCGAGAATGATATTGTACTGGCCGGGCTGTAACGCCTGCTGCTGCACATTCACCAGATAAGGGGTCAGCGGGTCCGCCTCGTCCGGCTGAACGCCGAGCATTACCCCACCGCGACGCTGCGCGCGCTTTGCAGCACAACGTCACCGGTGGTGAGCGGCGCGACGCGCTGTACGCCCTGCAGCTTCAGTTCGCTGGCGGGATGCTGTTGTGGATTGAGCGAGCCTTTTTCGCCGGCGATCAACGCCTGCGGCATCAGACCGAGAATATTGCCCTCCAGCTCGCGCTCAAAGCCGTTCATCACCGACAGCACGGTGACCAGCGCCAGCACGCCAAGGGTAATGCCAATAGTGGAAAGCCAGGAAACAAACCGGCCAAAGCGGTCTGCGGCACGTCCGCGCATATAGCGCAGACCGATAAATAACGCGACAGGTTGATACATGAGATCCGTCTTATGCGTGGCAAAAAGCAAAAGTAGTCAGGATGATAAAGGAGCCGCCTGCTTTATGGAACCTTTACCCCTTCGAGTTAACGCTAAAGATGCGTCAGAATTTTTCAGCGCTCGTCAGCTGCCGGAAAAAGCATCAGACGAAGCCGCCTTCCTCGCTCCCGCGCCAATCTGCACTATACTGGCCCTTACTATTTAAAGGGTTAAGGTGGAACATCAGCCGTGCCGTTGGCACCGGAGCCGTTTATGAGTAAGTATGCAAAAGGCGCGATTGTCAAACATCAGTCCGGGGAAATTCGCGGTCAGGTAACGGCGGTGTTTTCCCAGGGAAATTTTCCCGCCAGTTACCATGTGCGTTGGGATGACGGCACCTGGAGCCTGCATGCCGAAAAAGAGCTGAACCCCGGCGACGAGATGCGTTGCGACCGCGTTAATTTGTCGCGCCCCGCCTCCTGAGCCGCGTCGCGTCAGGAGACAGCCGCCGGGCCAGTTATCGCGCTGAGGCAAAAAGCCTGCCTCAGCAGATGATCCGTGCCGCGTTCTGTGGAATGATTACGCCCCTGAAATAAACAGAGAGAACGTCGAAACGACTATGCCTGAACAGATTCGCTATGCCCTGCCCGCCGCGGCAGCCGATCAACGCCAGCTGGGACAGCTCACCGGCGCCGCCTGCGCCGTCGAATGCGCGGAGATGGCGGAGCGTCACCGGGGGCTGGTAATGCTGGTTGCGCCGGATATGCAAACCTCGCTGCGGCTGCAGGATGAGATCCAACAGTTTACCCGCCAGCCGGTGATCAGCCTGGCCGACTGGGAAACGCTGCCGTTCGACAGCTTCTCTCCACATCAGGACATCATCTCTTCCCGCCTTTCCACGCTCTATCGCCTGCCAACGCTGACGCGCGGCGTGCTGATCCTGCCGGTCAATACGCTGATGCAGCGCTACTGCCCGCACGATTTCCTGCACGGCCATGCGCTGGTGATGCATAAAGGGCAGCAGCTGTCGCGCGACAGGCTGCGCGCGCAGCTGGAGCAGGCGGGCTATCGCCATGTCGATCAGGTGATGGAGCATGGCGAATACGCCACGCGCGGCGCGCTGCTGGACCTGTTTCCGATGGGCAGCGAACAGCCCTACCGCATCGACTTTTTCGATGACGAGATCGACAGCCTGCGTCTGTTCGACGTCGACAGCCAGCGCACGCTGGAAGAGGTGGAGGCGATCAACCTGCTGCCCGCTCACGAATTTCCGACCGACAAAGCCGCCATCGAGCTGTTCCGCAGCCAGTGGCGCGAACATTTCGACGTGCTGCGCGAGCCGGAGCATATCTATCAGCAGGTGAGCAAGGGCACGCTGCCGGCCGGTATTGAATACTGGCAGCCGCTCTTTTTTGAACAGCCGCTGGTGCCGCTGTTCAGCTATTTGCCGCGCGATACGCTGGTGGTCAGCACCGGCGATCTGGAGGCCAGCGCCGACCGCTTCTGGCAGGATATTACCGCGCGCTTTGAAAACCGCCGCGTCGATCCGATGCGTCCGCTGTTGCCGCCGGAAACCTTATGGCTGCACACCGATCAACTGTTCGCCGAGCTCAAGCAGTGGCCGCGCGTGCGCATGAGCGCCGAGGCGCTGCCGGATAAAGCGGCCAACACCAATCTCGACTATCAGCCGCTGCCCATGCTGGCGGTGGAGCCGCAGGCGAAGGCGCCGCTCGATAATCTGCGTCGCTTCCTGGAAAGCTTTAACGGCGCGGCGATCTTTTCGGTTGAGAGCGAAGGCCGCCGCGAAGCGTTGCAGGAACTGCTGGCGCGCATCAAGCTGAATCCGAAATTGATTCAACGCTTCGACGAGGCCGCCGAGCCGGGTCACTACCTGATGATCGGCGCCAGCGAACGCGGATTTATCGATAATCTGCGCCAGCGCGCATTAATCTGCGAAGGCGACCTGCTGGGCGAACGCGTTACCCGCCGTCGTCAGGAAACGCGCCGCACTATCAACCCCGACGTGTTGATCCGCAACCTGGCGGAACTGCATCCCGGTCAGCCGGTGGTGCATCTGGAGCATGGCGTCGGGCGCTATATCGGCCTGACGACGCTAGAAGCGGGCGGCATCAAGGCGGAATACCTGATGCTGGCTTACGCTAACGACGCCAAGCTCTACGTGCCGGTCTCCTCGCTGCATCTGATTAGCCGTTACGCCGGCGGCGCCGATGAAAACGCCCCGCTGCACAAGCTGGGCAGCGACGCCTGGTCGCGCGCGCGCCAGAAAGCGGCGGAAAAAGTGCGCGACGTGGCGGCGGAACTGCTGGATATCTATGCGCAGCGCGCCGCTAAGCAGGGCTACGCCTTTAAATTTGACCGCGAACAGTATCAGCTGTTCTGCGACAGCTTCCCGTTTGAGACTACGCCGGATCAGGCGCAGGCGATTCATGCGGTGATAAGCGATATGTGTGAGCCGCTGGCGATGGATCGCCTGGTGTGCGGCGACGTCGGCTTCGGCAAAACCGAAGTGGCGATGCGCGCCGCCTTTCTCGCGGTGGAGAACAACAAGCAGGTGGCGGTGCTGGTGCCCACCACCCTGCTGGCGCAGCAGCACTATGATAACTTCCGCGACCGCTTCGCCAACTGGCCGGTGCGCATTGAGATGCTTTCACGCTTCCGCAGCGCCAAAGAACAGGCGCAGGTGCTGGAGCAGGCAAGCGAAGGCAAAATTGATATTCTGATCGGCACGCACAAGCTGCTGATGAGCGACCTGAAATGGCGCGATCTGGGGCTGCTGATCGTCGATGAGGAGCACCGCTTCGGCGTGCGTCACAAGGAGCGCATCAAAGCGATGCGCGCCGACGTCGATATCCTGACGCTGACCGCGACCCCGATTCCGCGTACGCTGAATATGGCGATGAGCGGAATGCGCGATCTGTCGATTATCGCTACCCCGCCCGCCCGACGTCTGGCGGTGAAAACCTTTGTGCGCGAATACGATCATCTGGTGGTGCGCGAGGCGATCCTGCGTGAAATTTTGCGCGGCGGCCAGGTCTACTATCTCTATAACGACGTGGAGAATATCGAAAAGGCGGCGCAACGGCTGACGGAACTGGTGCCGGAGGCGCGCATCGCTATCGGACACGGGCAGATGCGCGAGCGCGATCTGGAGCGGGTGATGAACGATTTCCATCATCAGCGTTTCAACGTGCTGGTGTGCACCACCATCATTGAAACCGGCATCGATATTCCGACCGCCAACACCATTATTATCGAACGCGCCGACCATTTCGGCCTGGCGCAGCTGCATCAGCTGCGCGGACGCGTTGGCCGTTCGCACCACCAGGCGTACGCCTGGCTGCTGACGCCGCCGCCGAAAGCGATGACCACCGACGCGCATAAACGTCTGGAGGCGATCGCCTCGCTGGAGGATTTAGGGGCAGGGTTCGCGCTGGCGACGCACGACCTGGAAATCCGCGGTGCGGGCGAGCTGTTGGGCGAAGATCAGAGCGGCCAGATGGAAAGCATCGGCTTCTCGCTCTATATGGAGCTGCTGGAGAACGCCGTCGATGCGCTGAAAGAGGGACGAGAGCCGTCGCTGGAGGACCTCACCAGCAATCAGACCGATATCGAGCTGCGTATGCCTGCGCTGCTGCCGGACGATTTTATCCCCGACGTCAATACGCGTCTTTCCTTCTACAAGCGTATCGCCAGCGCGGACGACAGCCGCGAGCTGGACGATTTGAAAGTGGAGTTGATCGACCGCTTCGGCAACCTGCCCGATGCGGCGCGCAACCTGTTGGATATCGCCGCGCTGCGCCTGACCGCGCAGCAGCTCGGCGTGCGCCGTATCGAAGCCAGCGAGAAAGGCGGCTTTATCGAGTTCGCCGAGAAGAACAAAGTGGACCCGGCCTGGCTGATCGGCCTGTTGCAGCAGGACCCGCAGCAGTGGCGGCTGGATGGTCCGACGCGCCTGAAATTCACGCGCGATCTGACCGAACGCAAGCTGCGCATGAGCTGGCTCCGTGAACTGATGGAGCAGATGCAGCAACATACGCTGACCGGTTAACGGCCGATGGAAAACCGAGGCAAAAAAACGGGCCGTCAGGCCCCGTTTTTTTGTATGGCGTTCGCTACGCCTGATTATAAGGCGTCAGCTACGCTTGATTACTGTTGCTGTTAAGAATCAACTGGCCGTTACGGTCCAGAGGAATACGGGTGCCGGGGTCATTTTCCATACGAATTTTCCCCTGCTGGTCGCCTATTTTGTAGGTTACGTCGTAACCCAGCATCTTATCCTGTTTGTCGTAGACGGTTTTACAGCGCTGTTCGGTCGTGGTGTAGGTATCGCGCTCCTGCAGACCGCCCTGCACCTGGTTGCCGGCATAGCCGCCCGCCAGCGCGCCCGCGACGGTCGCTACATCCTTGCCGCGTCCGCCGCCGAACTGATGGCCGAGCACGCCGCCCGCCACTGCGCCCAGCACCGAGCCGGCGATGCGGTTTTCATCCTGCACCGGGCGACGATGAGTTAACGTAACGTTGCGGCACTCCTGACGCGGATTCTTGATAGTTTCCTTGATAGGCGTTGCGGAAATAACCTGTGCGTATTGGGGGCCAGGATTAAATACGTTCATGCTGGCCACGGCCGCCACACCCAGAGCAGCAACTACACCAATACCCATACCCGCTATCATTGATTTATTCACAGGAAATCCTCCTGATAATGTTACCGCGCAATCCTGCCGCTGCCGGTTCCGTTGCAGCGAGGCATACTCGGCGTGCGCGACTCGCCGTGCTAGTTATGAAAATTTTGCAGACAGGGAGGAAAACCAGCAATCAGATAAAGGGAAGAAACGCAGCAAACCAGGATAAATGCTCCGTTTTCAGAGAGTTCCTAGCGGTACTGATGGCGCTTTTGCGCCGGGCGGAGAAAGTGCGCTGCGCCGCAGACGCGACGCAGCAAAAGCCCGGCGTGGCCGGACCAGTGATTAATGCAGTTTCAGACGTGGACGGATCACGCGGTTGATGCTGCCTACCAGCATCATCAGGCCGGTTTTAAAGTAGCCGTGCAGCGCAATCTGGTGCATGCGGTAGAGCGAGATATAGACGAAACGCGCGATGCGCCCTTCCACCATCATCGAGCCGCGCATCAGGTTGCCCATCAGGCTGCCGACGGTGCTGAAGCGGGAGAGCGACACCAGCGAGCCGTGATCTTTGTAGACGTAAGGCTTCAGCGTCTGCCCTTTCATCTGCGCCAGGATATTTTCCAGCGCTTTAGAGGCCATCTGGTGCGCCGACTGCGCGCGCGGCGGCACGAATCCGCCCGACGGCAGCGCACAGGAGGCGCAATCGCCGATGGCGTAAATATCCTCGTCGCGTGTGGTTTGCAGCGTCTCTTTCACCACCAGCTGATTAATGCGGTTGGTTTCCAGTCCGCCGATATCTTTCATAAAGTCTGGCGCCTTGATGCCCGCAGCCCAAACCATCAGGTCCGCTTCGATAAAGTCGCCGCTTTTGGTGTGCAGGCCGTTTTTATCGGCGCTGGTGACCATGGTTTGCGTCAGCACCTTAACGCCCAGCTTGGTCAACTCCTGATGCGCCGCCGCCGAAATGCGCGGCGGCAGCGCCGGCAGAATGCGTTCGCCCGCTTCGACCAGCGTTACGTTCAGCACCTGGTTATCCAGCCCTTTATAGCCGTAGCTGTGCAGCTGTTTCACCGCGTTGTGCAGCTCCGCCGACAGCTCAACGCCCGTGGCGCCGCCGCCGACGATGGCGATATTGATCTTCTCCTGCGCGCTGGCGTTGGCGGAGAATTTCAGGAACAGGTTCAGCATCTCATTATGGAAGCGCTGCGCCTGATGCGGATTATCCAGGAAGATGCAGTGATCTTTCACGCCCGGCGTGCCGAAATCGTTTGAGGTGCTGCCCAGCGCCATCACCAGCGTGTCGTAAGGCACTTCGCGCGCGGGAACCAGCACTTCGCCCTGCGCATCACGAATTTCCGCCAGCTGCAGACGTTTATTTTCACGATCGATATCCACCAGCGAGCCCAGCTGAAACTGGAAATGGTGGTTGCGCGCATGGGCAAGATAACTGAGCGCATCGATGCCTTCATCCAACGAGCCGGTCGCCACTTCGTGCAGCAGCGGCTTCCACAGATGACTGTGGTTGCGATCCACCAGGGTAATTTCCGCTTTTTTACGACGGCCCAGCTTATGTCCCAGCTGCGTTGCCAGCTCCAGTCCGCCAGCGCCCCCTCCAACAATAACAATTTTTTTCAATGGCGTAGTCAAAAAGACCCCCTCAAAAATGTAAACCAAAAGTTAATTAAAGGTTAAATAAACCCTTAATTAACATAGGGTTGCGACGTTAATCGCGAGCTAAAGGCAGAATAGCATGGCGGGGTAATTTGGTCATACCAAATTTGATACAGATCAATTTTAGCGCAACAACTCAGAGAATGACGCAAAAACGCGGGACAACGCAGGGCGTTATCCCGTCGGAACGGCGCTTTAGCCCAGCGTTTTAAAGGCTTTGATACGTTGCAGATGGGACGAAACGTCAGGGAATTTATGCGGCTGCTGCTCGTCCCACACAATCTCATAATAGGGGTTCAGCGCCTCGGCGCTGCGCTGGCTGTCAAGGATGCCGTCATGGCGGGAAAGCAGCGTCAGGCAGCGATCGCGGTTTTTCGCGCGAAAGTTGCTGACGCACTTGGTGGCGATATCGAGATACTCTTCCGGTCGATCGATTTTGTCGCCCATATTTTCATTGGGCCACAGGTTAGGGTTTATGATCACCTGGCGGATATCGCAGAGAAAACCGATGCGCTCCGCCCAGTAACCGCCCAGCCCCACGCCGCAGATTAGCGGTCGTTCGTCGACGTTCAGCATCAGCATTTTGTCGGTTTCTTTTAACAAATGCTGCATGTCGTGCTTAGGATGGCGCGTGCTGTAGCTCAGCAGGCGGACATCAGGATCGATGAATTGCAGCTGCAATACTTTTTCATGATTGCCCGGACTACTGGAATCAAAACCGTGCAGATAAATAATCATGGTTATCCTCACCGTTGATTAACCTGCCGGGCATCCCGTATCAGTTGCCCGACGCCTTGTGCGCCAGCCAGCGTTGCTGTAGCGCGCTCAGCAACTGGCTGGCGCGCTGCCAGCGCGGGGAATCAAGCAGCTGCTGGCGGCTGAACGATCCCTGATGATACAGACGGCTCACCTGCTCTGCTTTGATCGGCGGCAGGTTATCCAGCACGCTGACCGCGCCTTTGCGGTCGTTGCAGACCAGAATCATATCGCAGCCCGCATCCAGCGACGCCTGAGCGCGCTGCGCATAGCTGCCCATGATCGCCGCCCCTTCCATCGACAGGTCGTCGGAAAAGATAATGCCGTTAAAATTCAGCTCGCCGCGCAGCACCTGCTGCAGCCAGAAGGGAGAGCCGCTGGCGGGGCGCGGGTCAACCTGAGTGTAAATGACGTGCGCGGGCATAATGGCATCAAGCGCCTGCTCAGCGATCAGCTGTTGGAAAATCGCCATATCATGCTGACGAATGATCGCCGCGTCGCGGTCATCGCGCGGCGTCTCTTTATGGGAGTCGGCGCTGACGGCGCCATGACCAGGAAAATGCTTGCCGGTGGTTTTCATCCCGGCTTCGTGCATACCTGCAATAAAGCGACGCGCCACGCGCAGCGCGATATGCGGATCTTTATGGAACGCGCGATCGCCGATCGCCGCGCTGATATGGCCAATGTCCAGCACCGGCGCGAAACTGATGTCGATATCCATCGCAATCATCTCCGACGCCATCAGCCAGCCCGCCTCCTGCGCCAGCGTGTCCGCCTCTTCGGGCGCATTCAGCGCGGCAAAAGATTGCATCGCCGGCAGCGTGGTGAAGCCGTCGCGAAAACGCTGCACTCGCCCGCCTTCCTGATCGACCGCCACCACCAGCCGCGCATGGGAAGCGGCGCGGATCTGACGCACCAGCTCGCGCAGCTGTTCGGGATCGTGATAATTGCGCGCAAATAAAATCAGCCCGCCCACCAGCGGGTGAGCCAGAATTTCGCGCTCTTCGGCGTCCAGCTCGTAACTTGTCACATCCAGCATGACCGGACCGGGTATCGACATGATGATTCCTCCTGTAAAAACTGGCGCACATCATAACGAGAATGCGGGACCCGCGCGCTAAATTTGTCGCCAGGCGTCGATAGCCAGCTGACGCAGCGTTTCATCGCCGCTCTGCTCCCAACGCAGCTGATACCAGCTGGCCATCAGCAGCCGCAGCCAGGGGCGCCAGCGCGCCGCCTGACGCCGCAGCGCGGCGGGAGCGATACGGTTCGCCCGCGCGTAAGCGGCCAACAGCGCATCGCCCTGCGCGGCGTTCAGGCCGTTGCCGTCGATAATGGCCGCCAGTTCCAGCGCCACGTCGCCGTCAGCGGCGTATTCCCAGTCAATCAGGCGCAAACCGGCGGGCTGCGTCAACAGGTTGCCGGGATGAATATCCATATGCAGCAGTCCCAGCCGCAGCGGCGGCGGTTCACCGCGCCGCGCCAGCCGCTTCAGCTGTCGCAGCCAGCGCGGATGACGGTGTCGACACTGAAGCCAGTAGTGTTGCAGCAACGGCAACAGTCGCAGGCGGTAGCCGCTCAGCGGTTGGCGGTGCAGCTGCGTCAGCAGCGTGACCAGCTCCGGCTGGCATGCGGAAAAGCGATCCGGCGGCAACGTCTCGCCGGGCAGCCACTCCAGCAGTAGCCAGCGCGCGTTGATCGCCAATGCGCGCGGCGCCAGCCCGCTTGCCGTCAGGCGATGCAGGATACGCCATTCGCGCTGGCGCGAGATAAAGGGAATCGGGGAGGAAGGAATACGCCGCGCCAGCCACTGCCGGCGACCGCAAACCACCTTGCCGGAGAGGCCGGTCAGACCGTTAAGGGGATGATAAAAACAACCGGCAGCTTTCGCTGCCGGTTGTTGGGCATCAATCAGCGTCTGCAGCGCGGCGTCAATGCTGTACGCTGCCATTGCCTGACCAGATGATCTCCCCGGTTTGCACCAGCATCAGCTGCATCTGCAACTCAGGAGATTTGATATCGCCCTGAGCGTTGCTGTAAAGCACATACTGCGCGCCGACGTAACGCGCCAGGCCCACCGCTTTGCTGCGCGAAGTCAGGCTGTCTTCCGGCGACAGGCCGAGCGTCTGCTTCGCCTGCGCCAGCTGCTGCGGCGTCACCAGCGTAAAGGTGTTGTTGTTCGCCAGCGCATTTTGCAGCGCCGCCGTCGCCTTCGCGGTTTGCAGGCTGCCGTTTGTGCTGTTTTTAATGCGATCCACCAGCAGCACGCTGCCTGAAGTAATGCCCTGCGCCTTCAGCATCTGCGCCACCAGCGGCTGAATGCTGGCGTCCCAGTCGATAGATTTCAGTTTTGGCGGCTGCGGCACCGCTTCGCCCGGCTGCTGAGTGGTGATCGGCGGCGGCTGCACCACCGGCGGCAACGGCTGCGAAGGTTGGACAGGTTCTACCGGCGCAGGCGGCTGTTGAGACTGCTGGTTGTTGATACAACCCGCCAGAAAAAATGCAAGCAGCACGACGCCGGAGAGTTTTAAACGCCTGGACACGGTTTTTTCCTCTTACAGATAAAGATAAAGACGAACTTTGCTTGCCATCAGATTGCCGATTTGCGAACTGATCTCAAGCCGCTGATTTGGCAATACCACAACGGTGCGCGGCGTCTCGAACGGCTGGATCTCCAACCCTTTATCGTCATACCAGTAAAAACGATAGTGGACGGTCACCGGTTTGCTCTGCTGGTTCTCCAGCACGCTCGCCGCCCGCTGTTGCCCTGACTGTTCGGAAATCGTCGGTTTGCTGGTCAGAATGCCTGCGGAAAGCACAGAGGATTCCATAATCAGCGACTGCGACGTATCGATTATCGCTTTATCGCTGCTACAGGCGGTAAGAAGCATAACCAGCGGCAGACTGGCGAATAACGCGCGCATGTTGAAGTTCCGCAATCCGGTTAGCTCAGCATCGGCCCCAGCGGGCGCCCGCCGACCAGGTGCATATGAATATGGTAAACTTCCTGCCCGCCATGCTGATTGCAGTTGACGATCAGACGGTAACCGTCTTCGGCAATGCCTTCTTTTTTCGCGATTTTCGCCGCAACGGTGAACATGCGACCCATCGCCTGCTCATGCGCTTCGCTGACGTCGTTGGCGGTCGGCACCAGAATGTTCGGCACAATCAGCACGTGCGTCGGCGCCTTCGGTGAAATATCGCGAAAGGCAGTGACCAGCTCGTCCTGATAAACGATATCGGCTGGTACTTCACGACGAATAATTTTACTGAAAATGGTTTCTTCAGCCATGATGCATATCCTTAGCAGAGAAGTAAGTCATGGGAGTATGAGCGAGAATTTCGTTTTCTTTCAACCTTCCCACCATTTTTCTTTTGTTCAGGCCGCCGTAGTGCCACTTTTTTGTACACCCTCTCGCCGTTGCGCCGATTTATTGTGCGCCTTTTCGCATTACCATCCACGCCATCTATAAAAAATAAAACGTTGTTTTATAAATTAGAGCCAGGGCAGGTTTTTCTTCGTTTTTTTGCCAGTATCCTCCACTTTGCAGCAAAAAAGCGAAGGTTTGCACGCGCCAGCCATTCTACTTTCGAGGTATCCGTCTGAGCTGTCGGAATTCATGCGTTATTTCAGTAGTCATGATGAGGAGATTGACAATGCCAGAGCGTAAAATTGGCTTACGGCACTACCTGGCTTATGGATCGGGCGATTTTTTGGGCGCCGGCACCACCGCCCTGACGGCGGCCTGGCTGCTTTACTTCTACACCACCTTCTGTGGTCTGACGCCGATCGAGGCGACCTTTATTTTCGCCATGGCGCGCGTGCTTGACGCCGTCATCAGCCCGCTGATGGGCTTTCTGACCGATAACTTCGGCTCTACCTGGCTGGGCAAGCGCTTTGGCCGCCGCAAATTCTTTATTCTGCTCGGCATTCCCTGCGTATTCAGCTACAGCCTGATGTGGGTCGGCGAGATGAGCTATCTCTATTACCTGCTCACCTACCTGCTGTTTGATATCGTCTACACCATGATTCTGGTGCCTTATGAAACGCTGGTGCCGGAGATGACCGACGATTTCAAAAAGAAAACCAAGTTTTCCGGCGCGCGCATCGCGCTGGCGCAGCTGTCGGCCATTCTGGCGGCTTTCCTGCCCGGCGTGCTGATTAACCATTTCGGTAAAGACAACGCCATCTCCTTTTTTTACGCCAGCCTGGTGTTCTCGATTATCTGCGCCATCGTGTTGACGCTGGTGTGGCTGTTCACCTGGGAGCGCGCGCCGGAAGATTTTTCCGAGGAATCGCGCCGTGCAGAAGAGGAAAAGCGGCAGCTGACGCTGGCGCAGAGCCTGAAACGCCTTTATGTCGAACTCGCCTCAACGCTGCGCATCCGCATTTTCCGTCAGCATCTGGGCATGTATCTCGGCGGCTATATCGCGCAGGATGTGTTTAATGCCGTTTTCACCTGGTATGTGGTGTTTGTGCTGATGCAGAGCGCGCAGATCGCTTCCAGCCTGATGGGCACGATGGCGATTTTGCAGTTTATTGCGGTAATGGGCATGATCCCGCTCTGTATCCGCCTTGGGCCTGCGCCTTCCTATCGCCTGGTAGTAACGCTGTTCGCCCTGAGCGCCCTCTCCTACGCCGCGCTCTGGTATACCGGCATGAACGATAGCATGGCGCTGCTGGTGCTGATCTCCGCGCTGGCCGGGCTGGGCCGCGGTGGCATCAACTATGTGCCATGGAATATCTACACCTATATCGCTGACGTCGATGAAGTGATTACCGGTCAGCGCCGCGAAGGGATCTTCGCCGGCATTATGACGCTGACGCGCAAAGCCTCTCAGGCGGGCGCCGTGATGCTGGTCGGCATCGTACTGCAACTCTCCGGCTTTGTTTCCGGCCAGGCGCAGCAGAGCGATAGCGTACAGCACACCATTCTGCTGATTCTGAGCGTCGGCACGCTGTGCGTGCTGGCGATCGGCTTCTTTATTTCCCTGCGCTTTCGCCTGAACCTGCATACCCATTCCGTACTGCGCGAAGAGACCAACAAAATGCGCCTTGCCGGACATCCGGTGCCGGATCGCATTACGCCCGAAGCGCGCGAGACGGTTGAGACGCTCGCCGGTCTGCCTTATGAAAACCTGTGGGGCAATAACAATATTGGCTTTCTTAACCGCCATCGCCCGCCCGCGCCGCCGCTGCGCCCTGTCCAGGCTGCCGACGCGGCGTTGCCGCATACTTTGAAACGATAGATAGGATCTGAACGATGACTGTATTTCCTGTAAAACATAGCGCCCTGCTGCGCCAGCCTGAATTCCTTCTGCCGCGTCCTCAGCTGGTGCAGCTGATTGAGAAGCTGACCGATAACCTGGTCGCTATTACCGATGAAAGCGGCGAATTCTTACTGCGGCTGGATGACGGGCGCGTCATCGATACCAAAGGCTGGGCCGGCTGGGAATGGACGCACGGCATCGGTCTGTACGGCATGTATCACTACTACCAGCAGACCGGCGATGAAAAAACGCTGGCGATTATCGACGACTGGTTCCGTCAGCGCCTGGCGGAAGGCACGCCGACCAAAAACGTCAATACCGTTTGCCCGCTGCTGACGCTGGCTTATCGCTACGAAGAGACGCGCAATCCGGCGCTGCTGCCGGTGCTGGAGCGTTGGGCGGAATGGGTCATGTATGAAATGCCGCGTACCGAACAGGGCGGCCTGCAGCATATCGTCTACAACAATGAGAACCACCAGCAGCTGTGGGACGACACGCTGATGATGAGCGTGCTGCCGCTGGCGAAAATCGGCAAGCTGCTTAATCGTCCGGAGTATGTCGAGGAAGCAAGCTATCAGTTCCTGCTGCACGTACAGTACCTGATGGATCGGGAGACCGGTCTGTGGTTTCACGGCTGGAACTTCGACGGCCGCCACAATTTTGCCAGGGCGCGCTGGGCGCGCGGCAATAGCTGGCTGACCATCGTCATCCCTGAGTTTATCGAGCTGATGGACTGGCCGGAGCAGCACGCCACGCGCCGTTTCCTGCAACAGGTGCTGGAGAGCCAGGTCGCCGCGCTGCGTCAGTGGCAGCATGAGAGCGGACTGTGGCATACCCTGCTTGACGATCGCGACAGCTACCTGGAAGCATCCGCCACCGCGGGCTTCGCCTACGGTATTTTAAAAGCGGTGCGCAAGCGCTACCTGTCGCGCGACTACCTGCCGATGGCGGAGCTGGCGGTGAAAGGCGTAGTGAATCATATCAATGAGGATGGAGAACTGACGCAGGTGTCATTCGGCACCGCAATGGGCAGCGCTCTGGATTACTATCGCCAGATTCCGCTGACCTCCATGCCTTACGGTCAGGCGATGGCGCTGCTCTGCCTGACGGAGTATCTGCGCGTTTATCTCTGAGTTAATCGGTGTCAATCCATGCGCCCCGCTGACGGGGCGCAGTCAGGTAGCTGTTTCCCCGCTTAATTTTTTCGGCGTCATCTTGTCTTCTTGTCAGCAACCTGCCCCCTCTATGGCTTTTTTATTCGGCGCTTATGCGCCTGCCAAGCCCGACTTTACCTTATCGCGTAACGGCGTTCGATATTTACACAATTTTCACAGCAACCTATTATCGCCGGAGTGAATATGGAAGAAGCAGCACAAGGAGTGCCCAATGACCGCTTTACGCTTTCCCTGCACAATATTTAAAACACAAAACAGAATGGATGATTACAGCGCGGAGGATATGCGTTACGGCGATCTGACCGAGCCGCAGCTGAAAAACGATTACCACCTGATCGATGTTTCTACCCGCGTTGACCCTTACACGCTGACGGAAATCACTCCTTTCAGACAGCCGCACTCGATGTTTTACGGCATGCGCGGCGAAGGCCGGAAAATCACGCAGCAGGAGTGCGCCAGCATCCTGTTTGACGAGATGCGTCACCTGTCGCAAAGCTTCGCCATCTGGGGTCCCTACAGGCATCTTATCGAAGAGATGATTACCCATATGCAGCGCGGCGAAGGCGAGCCGTTCAGGCGTTTATCGCTGGATAGTGCGCTCAGAATGCAAATAATGAATGATAAGACCGCTAACAGCACACTCCTGCTATTGCAAAAAACAATTAAAGACAATATAGACTGGGAACATAAACTTTATCCAGTTCAAAAGAATGCAGAGCTAAGAACAGCAATTCTTGATGGAAAATTGCCTAAATTTGACAGGTTTCAGGACAATATCAATGGCATGGGCATTACGGTTCATGATACCTGGGCAACACATATCATCATTGAATCATTGCATATTGAAAACAGCCGTTATCATGCGCGGGTGAAATACAGAATACAGGATCATTTTGGTCTTGACGCTTATGATATTTTGAAAGGAAAATTCCATCTGTTTCGATTTTTTCGTATCTGGTTTGTGTTGCAGCGATACTACCGATTTGGTTTTAAACCTTTCATTACCAATATGGAAGCCATAATAGAAATTTACGGAGACAGAAAATCGTGAGCAAGAGAAAAAAAATTCTCCTGGCGACATTCATCATTTCTGCCATATTGTTGATTTATTTATCCCGGCTCTATTTAAAACCAGTGAAAATCCTTGCCGTTCATAACGATGGAAACTATAGCGCTGTTTTGGTAACGCACTTTCCTTATACTGACACAGGGAAAATCGACTGGTGGCATGATAACAGAGATATGCTCAAAAACCGCTACGGTATCCCCAGGCCTTCGTCGGATGGGAATTTTACCATTACCTTCTGGTTGTTTGGCGAGGGTTATATGAAGCGAGAAAAATATGACAGGCTATGTTTTAACCATATGAAGACTGATAAGAATTGCATCGAGAAAAACAAAGTTTTTTCTGTAAGTAAAGGTCGTAATGGCGGCATGCAACTCATGGTTTACGATGGTATATACAAAACAGATAATAACGGTAAATGGGTAAAAAAACTTTTCTCAGAAAAATAACTTCACTATATGTAAAAAGCCGTTTTACATAACGGGCATAAGCGGCATCTGAGACAGTAGAAGTAGATAATAATTAGAAAATTACGTATTTTCCAATAAAGCTAACCCTGTAGCTGACTTAAATAAAAAGATATATCACATGGAGGCTCTGTAGCCATTAACGGGCGTAACAGCAAAGGAACTGTATGGAAAGCATATTTCTGAAAATAGATAGCGTAAGCGGAGAATCAAAAGATAGTGCGCATCCAGGATGGATCGATGTAACAAGCTACACATGGGGCGTCTGGAGAAACGGTGATGCCGCCGGGCCTGCGCATCCCGTTATAGAAATCTGTCGGTTCAGTGCGCTACAGTCAAGGCTACCGCGTTGGTACTCCTGTTCGCATCTAACGGCAACCGGATAAAAGCAATGCATCTTTCATTGTGTAAGGCGCGTAACGGCATGATTGAATCCTGTCGGGTTTCTGAGAGCATGGAGAAGCCTGTAACAGCAGCATGCTGGTATATGGCGACAGCACCATGGTTAGCCTCTTGCTACGAAGGCCGCTGACAGTCCGCGGCCTGATATCAATAAATAAACGTATGGAAAAAAGATGACACAAGGAGTGTACATGACCGCTTTACGCTTTCCCTGCACAATATTCAAAACACAAAACAGAATGGATGATTACAGCGCGGAGGATATGCGTTACGGCGATCTGACCGAGTCGCAGCTGAGAAACGATTACCACTTGATCGATGTCTCTACCCGCGTTGACCCTTACACGCTGACGGAAATCACTCCTTTCAGACAGCCGCACTCGATGTTTTACGGCATGCGCGGCGAAGGCCGGAAAATCACGCAGCAGGAGTGCGCCAGCATCCTGTTTGACGAGATGCGTCACCTGTCGCAAAGCTTCGCCATCTGGGGTCCCTACAGACATCTTATCGAAGAGATGATTACCCATATGCAGCATGGCGAAGGCGAGCCGTTCAGGCGTTTATCGCTGGATAGTGCGCTCAGAATGCAAATAATGAATGATGCTTCAAAGGAAAACAGTACGCGACTGTTGCTAAAAGATATGCTTGATAAGCATATTGATTGCAAAAATAAATTTTATCCTGCTGCTAAAGGAAAGGAACTAACTGTCGCTATCCTGGCAGGAAAACTTCCTAAATTTGACAGAATTCAGGATAATATTAACGGTATGGGTATCACCGTGCATGATACATGGGCGACGCATATCACCTTAAAAAGCCTTATTATCGACAACAACTGCTATCGGGCGCAGGTGTACTATAAAGTGCAAGACCATTTTGGTCTGGACAGTAATGATATTCTAAAATCCAAATTCAACCTGTTTCGGTTTTTCCGCATCTGGTTTGTGCTGCAGCGATACCATCGCTTTGGCTTTAAACCTTTTATCACCGAGATGAAAACGACGATAGAGATCAGCGGAGAATGTAATGAAAATAGTAGGTAAAAAAATCCGTTGGGCAATATTAACTATTGTCATCGCATCGCTGTGCCTTTTTCTCTGGCTTAACCTACGTCCAATTAAAGTCATTGCGGTCCATAAATTTCATGATTACCAGGGGTTTAGTGCAGTTCTGGTAAACCACTTTCCTTTGACTGCCAGAGGAAAAATAGAGTGGTGGAAAAAAAATAAGAAAATGCTTAAAAGTCGCTATGGCATCCCTGATCCCGCACCCTATGGTAGCTATACCATTACTTTCTGGCTGTTCGGCGATGGTTATAGGGCACGTGATAAATATGACAGACTGTGCTTTACCGATATGAAAAACCAACAAAACTGCGTAGAGAAAAACAAAGTCTTCACAGTTTCATATAGTGAAAAAAGCGGACTCTATTTCCTTGCTAATAATGGTTATTACCGAGTTAAAGATAATGGAGGAATAATAAAACTCCCAACCAATTAATCGACAGACTGTAAATTTTACCGAAACAGGCAGACGGACAATAAAAACCTACAGCCATCATCAATACATTAATCAGGAAAAAAAGAAATCTATGGAAAGTACATTTCTCAAAATAGAAGGGATAACCGGCGAGTCGCAGGATGCGGCTCATCAGGGGTGGATCGATGTAACAAGCTACACATGGGGCGTCTGGAGAAACGGTGATGCCGCCGGGCCTGCGCATCCCGTTATAGAAATCTGTCGGTTCAGTGCGCTACAGTCAAGGCTACCGCGTTGGTACTCCTGTTCGCATCTAACGGCAACCGGATAAAAGCAATGCATCTTTCATTGTGTAAGGCGCGTAACGGCATGATTGAATCCTGTCGGGTTTCTGAGAGCATGGAGAAGCCTGTAACAGCAGCATGCTGGTATATGGCGACAGCACCATGGTTAGCCCCTTGCTACGAAGGCCGCTGACAGTCCGCGGCCTGATATCAATAAATAAACGTATGGAAAAAAGATGACACAAGGAGTGTACATGACCGCTTTACGCTTTCCCTGCACAATATTTAAAACACAAAACAGAATGGATGATTACAGCACGGAGGATATGCGTTACGGCGATTTGACCGAGTCGCAGCTGAAAAACGATTACCACCTGATCGATGTTTCTACCCGCGTTGACCCTTACACGCTGACGGAAATCACTCCTTTCAGACAGCCGCACTCGATGTTTTACGGCATGCGCGGCGAAGGCCGGAAAATCACGCAGCAGGAGTGCGCCAGCATCCTGTTTGACGAGATGCGTCACCTGTCGCAAAGCTTCGCCATCTGGGGTCCCTACAGGCATCTTATCGAAGAGATGATTATCCATATGCAGCGCGGCGAAGGCGAGCCGTTCAGGCGTTTATCGCTGGATAGTGCGCTCAGAATGCAAATAATGAATGATAATTCGACGCAGAACAGTACACGGTTGCTGCTGCAAGACGCGCTTCAAGTATTTATTGACTGGAAAAATAGGAATTACCCAACAAGATTGAAAGAAGAATTAATAAAAACCGTTTTAAAAGGAAAGCTCCCTAAATTCGATCGTTTTCAGGATAATATTAACGGCATGGGCATCACCGTGCATGACACTTGGTCGACGCATATCACCTTAAAAAGCCTTTTTATCGACAACAACCGCTATCGGGCGCAGGTGCACTATAAAGTGCAAGACCATTTTGGTCTGGACAGTAATGATATTCTAAAATCCAAATTCAACCTGTTTCGGTTTTTCCGCATCTGGTTTGTGCTGCAGCGATATCATCGCTTTGGCTTTAAGCCTTTTATCACTCATATGGAAGCCACGGTAGAGATCAGCGGGGAAGCGAAATGACACGAAAAAATAAGAAGCTTACCAGGGCAATATTGATTATCGCCGTTATAGCAGTAGCCTGGTTTCTTTGGTTGCCTCTGCGTCCGGTAAAAGTCATTGCGGTACATAATGAAGGCAATTATAGCGATGTTCTGGTAGATCACTTTCCTGTTACCGTGCGGGGAAAGATAATCTGGTGGCAGAAAAACAGAGAAATGCTTAAAAACCGTTACGGCATCCCTAAACCTGATCCTTATGGTAACTATACTATTATCTTCTGGTACTTCGGCGACGGCTACACGGAAAGAGGCAAGTACGATGACAAGCTGTGTTTTATGGAAATGAAAACGCCAAAAAACTGTATAGAGAAGGATAAAGCCTTTATGGTCAGATACAGTGAAAATAGCGGCCTCTATTTTACCGCCACCGATGGTTATTACTATTTGAAAGGTAACGGTGAAATAACAAAAAGAACGCCTGACTAAAAATAAGCTAATTTGATGGTATATGACAGAAGGGAAATACAGAAACACTGTTTATGAAGCGGAAAAACAGAGGAGCCAATTTAACCACCGGACTGTAAATTTTACCGAAACAGGCAGACGGACAATAAAAACCTACAGCCATCATCAATACATTAATCAGGAAAAAAAGAAATCTATGGAAAGCACATTTCTCAAAATAGAAGGGATAACCGGCGAGTCGCAGGATGCGGCTCATCAGGGGTGGATCGATGTAACAAGCTACACATGGGGCGTCTGGAGAAACGGTGATGCCGCCGGGCCTGGCGCATCCCGTTATAGAAATCTGTCGGTTCAGTGCGCCATAGACAAGGCTACCGCGGCGGTACTCCTGTTCGCATCTAACAGCAACCGGATAAAAGCAATGCATCTTTCATTGTGTAAGGCGGGTAACGGCATGATTGAATCCTGTCGGATAACGCTGGAAAACGTCACCGTCACTGATGTGAATCTGGATGATGTCGCTGAGGCCGCGTATGAGTTCCAGGCGGACAAAGTGAAATTCCAGTACTGGGAACAGGCCGCATCCGGGATTAAAGGCGCGGAAAGCCGCATGGGCTGGGATATCAAAAACTCCACTTCCTGCTTTTAGCCGGTGCGGGAGCTGCCTGCACGACGATGCTAAAGAGGCAAAACAGAAACCCTACCCCCTCTTTCTCCGCTCTGAAGCGTTAACAGGCGGCGACAGACGAAAAAAAGGCCGCCCAGGGGCAGCCTTTTCCAGTCACAACAGATTAATTGTTGCGGATGTAGTCATCCATTTCGGTTTTCAGGTTATCGGACTTGGTGCCGAAGATAGCCTGTACGCCGGAACCTGCCACGACCACACCGGCAGCGCCCAGTTTCTTCAGGCCAGCCTGGTCGACTTTGGATACGTCGGCCACGCTAACGCGCAGACGGGTAATGCAGGCGTCCAGGTTAGTGATGTTCTCTTTACCACCAAACGCGGTTACCAGGTTCGCTGCCATTTCGTTAGAGGAACCGGTAGTCTGCTCGCTGGTCGCGTCTTCACGGCCAGGCGTTTTCAGATCCAGTTTAGCAATCAGCACGCGGAAGATGGTGTAGTAAATCAGGCCGTAGATGATACCGATAATCGGGAACAGCCAGATTTTGCTGCTGTTGCCGCTCAGCACGATAAAGTCGATCAGACCGTGCGAGAAGCTGGTGCCGTCACGCATGCCGAGCAGGATACAAATCGGGAAAGCCAGGCCTGCCAGAATCGCATGGATAGCGTACAGGATCGGCGCCACGAACATAAAGGAGAACTCGATCGGCTCGGTGATGCCGGTCAGGAACGAAGTCAGCGCGGCGGAGATCATGATGCCGCCCACTTTTGCACGGTTTTCCGGTTTCGCGGAGTGCCAGATAGCGATCGCAGCAGCCGGCAGACCGTACATTTTGAACAGGAAGCCGCCAGAAAGTTTGCCTGCGGTCGGGTCGCCCGCCATGTAGCGCGGGATATCGCCGTGGAACACCTGTCCGGCCGCGTTGGTGAATTCACCAATCTGCATCTGGAAAGGCACGTTCCAGATATGATGCAAGCCGAACGGCACCAGCGAACGCTCAATCACGCCATAAATACCAAAGGCGACGACCGGGTTCTGGTAGGCTGCCCACTGGGAGAAGTCCTGAATCGCGCTGCCAATCGGCGGCCAAATAAAGGAGAGGATCACGCCCAGAATAATCGCCGCCATACCGGAGATAATCGGTACGAAACGTTTACCGGCAAAGAAGCCCAGGTATTCAGGCAGCTTGATGCGATAGAAGCGGTTAAACATATAAGCAGCGATAGAACCAGCAATAATACCGCCTAATACCCCGGTATCCGCCAGATGTTTAGTTGCAATCTCCTCTGCCGGCAGATGCAGCACCAGCGGCGCCACGACCGCCATGGTTTTCACCATGATGCCGTAAGCAACAACAGCAGCCAGCGCCGAAACGCCGTCGTTATTGGTAAAGCCCAACGCCACACCGATGGCGAAAATCAGCGGCATATTGGCGAACACCGATCCGCCCGCTTCCGCCATGACATGAGAAACAACAGCAGGTAGCCAGGCAAAATTCGCCGAGCCGACGCCCAGTAAAATACCGGCAATCGGGAGTACCGATACCGGCAGCATGAGCGATTTACCGACCTTTTGCAGGTTTGCAAATGCGTTCTTAAACATATTGTGGAACTCCTGAGTATGAGTGCTTTTAATCGCGTTCTACGCGTGGCGAAGGAGGGAGGATCCTTCACCATTGGGGCTTTTTAGGGCCCTCTGGATTTATTACGAAGAGTAAAATAAATCCGTTCAGTTTTGTTTGATACCTGTCACGTTTCGCCCATCAGGCGGCTAACCTTTAGAATATTTTTTATTTTTCCGCCAACTTTCAGGCGGAAAAAAGTGGCGGCGCGACCTTTTTCGCGCTGCACTTTACGATTTTCAGGGATTAATTACGAGCTATAAAAAAAGGTCGGGGTTCAGGCATCCGTCAGACGCGACATGGGTACATGAAACAGCCTGGAGAAATTTTGCGTAGTGACCTGCGCCAGCGTTTCTACGTCCACCCCTTTCAGCACCGCCATATACTCGGCGACATCGCGCGTAAAAGCGGGCTGGTTCTCTTTGCCGCGATGTGGCACCGGCGCCAGATAAGGCGAATCGGTTTCTACCAGCATGCGGTCCAGCGGCACATAGCGCGCCGCATCGCGCAGCGCTTCCGCATTGCGGAAAGTGACGATGCCGGAGAACGAGATATAGAAGCCCATATCCAGCAGCTTCTCCGCGGTTTCGCGATCCTCGGTAAAACAGTGCAGCACGCCGCCGCAGCCTTCGACCTGCTCTTCACGCAGGATCGCCAGCGTATCTTCGCGCGCGTCGCGCGTGTGAACGATCACCGGCTTGTTTAATTCGCGCCCGACGCGGATATGTTCGCGGAAAGAAGCCTGCTGACGCGCTTTGGTTTCCTGCTGATAGTAGTAATCCAGGCCGGTTTCGCCCATGGCGATAACGCGCGGATCGGCCGCCAGCTGACGCAGCTCGGCGAAATCCCATTCCTCTTCCTGATTCAGCGGATGCACGCCGCAGGACCAGGCGATATTGGGCCGGTCGCCCAGCAGCGTCGTCATCGCTTTAAAGCCGGGCAGCGTAGTGGCTACCGCCAGCATAAATTTCACATCGCGCGCCGCCGCTTTCGCCAGCACATCATCCACATCTTTATGCAGCGTCTCGTAGTTCAGGCCATCAAGATGGCAGTGGGAATCAACTAAAAACATAACAACTCTCTTCGATTATTGAGCCAGCGGTCTGGCCGCCGGCTTAAGCAAACTTTCCCAGTTCAGCAGCTGTTCGGTAAGCAGCAGCTCCCGGTTGACCGCCACAATATGACTCAGGCGATCGCGGCAGAGCAGCCACTGACGCAGGCTTTTATCAAGCGCCGCGGCCGGCAATCGCTGCGCCAGCTGCTGAACCAGCTGTGGCCGATCGGTATTAGTCAGGAAACGATCGCCGCTCTGCTGCCACTTCAGCGCGTCCGTCAGCAGCGTAGTCAGCCAGGCGATGCGCGCGACGGCATTATCGTGATTAAGCTGCGGCAGCAGCGCCAGGACGTCTTCTTCCAGCGCGACGGACAATGCATCGCACAGCGCCTGACGCTGCGTCCAGTTCTGCGTCTCCAGCAGGCTTAGCGCCGCGCCGGGTGCGCCGCTGCTCAGGCGCAACGCGGTACGGATCGCTTCCGGCTCGCCCTGATGCTGTTTTTGCAGCCAGGCCAGACTTTGCTGTTCGTCAGGCGGCGCCAGATGCAGGCGCAGACAGCGGCTGCGTAGCGTCGGCAGCAGCCGCGACGGCTCCGGGCTGCTCAGAAAAAACCAGGTGTTCTGCGGCGGCTCTTCCAGCGTCTTTAACAGGGCATTGGCCGCCGCTTCCGTCAGCTGTCCTGCATCGGGCAGCCAGACCACTTTCGCGCCGCCCTGCTGCGCGTGATTAAACAGCTTCTCATTGACGTCTCGCACCGCGTCGATGCCCAGCGCGCTTTTCCCTTTCTCCGTCGCCAGCCGGTGCCAGTCAGGATGCGTGCCGGCCAGCATCAGCTGACAGCCGTGACACTGGCCGCAGCTTTTCAGGCCGTCGCGCCGCTGACAAAGCAGCCAGCGGCTGATGGCCCATACCAGTTCGCCGTCGCCCATACCGGGCATCGCCTGCACCAGCAGCGCATGATGCGCTCGCCCCACCTGATGCTGCATGATGACCTGACGATAGACAGGATTGAGCCACGGAAACCAGTTCATTAGTTCTGCTCCATCAGCCAGTCACGCACGACGCGCCTAAGTGACAGTGTCACCTCATCCAGCGACTGCGTGGCATCAATGGTTTTGATGGAGGAATCGCTGGCCGCCAGCGCCAGATAGCGTTCGCGGGTGCGCTCGAAAAAGTGCAGCGATTCCTGCTCAATACGATCGAGTTCGCCGCGCGCACGCGCGCGTTGCAGGCCAATGGCAGGCGTGACGTCCAGGTATAACGTCAGGTGCGGTCGAAAGTCACCCAGCACGGTATCGCGCAGCGCCTGCATCAGCTGCTGATCAATACCACGACCGCCGCCCTGGTAGGCCTGCGACGAGAGATCGTGACGATCGCCTACCACCCAGGCGCCGCGTGCCAGCGCCGGCTTGATGATCGTTTCCACCAGCTGTACCCGCGCGGCGTAGAGCATCAACAGTTCCGCCTTATCGGTTATCTGCTCTCCGTCCAGTCCCTGCTTGATCAGATCGCGCAGCTTTTCCGCCAGCGGCGTACCGCCGGGTTCGCGGGTAAAAACGATATCGGTAATGCCCTGCTCGCACAGCTGTTCCACTACGCAGTCGCGCGCGGTCGTTTTGCCTGCGCCTTCCAGGCCTTCAATCACAATAAACTTACCGTTCATTTTTTTCCTTCAACGTCGTGCGCCAGGCCTGCACCGCCCGGTTATGGCTGGCCAGATTAGTGGTAAAGGTATGTCCACCCTTGCCGTCGGCCACAAAATAGAGGTAGTTGCTTTTAACCGGATGCGCCGCCGCCTCAAGCGAGGCTTTGCCCGGCAGCGCGATCGGTCCCGGCGGCAGGCCGTTAATGGTGTAGGTATTGTACGCGCTCGGCGTTTCCAGATCCTTACGCGTCAGCGCGCCGTTATATTTTTCGCCCAGGCCGTAAATGACCGTCGGATCGGTTTGCAGACGCATGCCGGTGCGCAGACGATTGATAAATACCGAAGCCACTTTGGTGCGTTCTTCACTGACGGCGGTCTCTTTCTCGATGATCGAAGCCATCGTTACCAGCTCGCCCGGCGTTTTATAAGGCAGATCGGCCATGCGGTTTTGCCAAATGGCGTCAACCTCGGTTTTCATCCGCTGATGCGCACGTTGCAGCAGCGCCACGTCGGTGGTGTTGGCGGTGTAGAGCCAGGTGTCAGGCCACAGCCAGCCTTCCAGGCTCTCTCCTTCCTTCAGTTGCAGGGCCGCCGCCGCCGTCTCGGGTCGATCGTCTTTCAGGGTATGTTTGATCCAGGGCGCGTTGCGTAATTCGCGCAGTACATCCTGCAACCGAGTTCCTTCGGTAAAGCGCACCGGAAACTGCGCCTCTTTGCCGCTCGCCAGCAATGCCAGCATTTGACGCACGCTCATGTCCGCTTTAAGACGATAGGTGCCGGCTTTAAACTTCGCCAGCTCCGGTTCCAGCTTCAGCAGCGCGCCGAACCACGGCGACGGCGCAATGATATGCTGTTCTTCCAGCTGGGTTTCCAGCGCCACGCGGCCGGTACCGGCAGGCAGAGTGAAGATTTTTTCCTGGTTGATGGTCAGGGGCGAATCGGCGAATCGCAGCACCTGCCAGTAACAAACGGCGGCGACGGCGATAAGCAGCAGCGCCGCGCCGACAAAGATTTTTATTTTACGAGTCATGATTCATCCACTTTCAACAATCCGGCGCCAGCAGGTGACAGAGCGCGCGGGAGCTATAGCGCCATTCATCAATGCAGACGACCGGCAAGATCGGCATCAGGGCGTTGGTGATAAACACTTCACTGGCATCGCTCAGCGTCTGAGGCAGCTCGCGTACCTCCTGACAGAGATAGCCATGCCGCCGCGCCAGGCCGATCACATGCCTGCGCATAATGCCGTTGACGCCGGAGCCGCTCAGCGCCGGGGTAAACAGCTGATTTTCTTTGCGCCAGAATAAATTAGCCGCACAGCATTCCACCAGCTTACCCTCAGTGTCAAGCACCAGCGCCTCATCCGCCCCGCTCTGCTCAAGCTCTGTGCGAATCAACACCTGCTCCAGCCGGTTAAGATGTTTAATACCCGCAAGCTGCGGATTAATGCCGAGGCGCACCGGGCTGGTCGCCAGCCGCACGCCGCTTTCTCGCTGCGCGGCATAGTGGCCCGGCGCGGCGGACAGCATAATAATGCGCGTCGGCTGACGGCAATCGGCCCCGCTGTAGCCGCGCCCGCCTGAACCGCGCGTCAGGATAACTTTCAATACCCCTTCCGCCTGCGGCCAACAGTTTGCCGCCGCCAGCATCTCCTCTTTCAGGATGCGCCAGTCGACGCCGTTAATTCTGAGCGCGGAGGTCGCTTCGCGCAGTCGCTGCAAATGTGCCTCCAGCAGGTCGATGTTGCCCTGACGCAGACGCGCGGTGGTAAAGCAGCCGTCGCCATAATGTAAAGCACGATCGCTGACCGCAATCTGCTGTTGTCGTTCTCCGTTAATCCAAATCATGCGCACGCTCAGTATTTAACAGTATCGCTATAAGCTTACCGGTACCGGCCATCAGGTTACAGCCCGACAGGATCGGAATAGTCCAGATGTAAAAAAGGCCCGCAGAGCGGGCCTTTTATCAGCAATGGGGCAATCAGACGCGACGGAAAATCAGCGAGCCGTTGGTGCCGCCAAAGCCAAAGGAGTTACACAGGGTGTACTCAAGATTCTTAACCTGACGCGCGGTGTGCGGTACGAAATCGAGATCGCAGCCTTCATCCGGGTTGTCGAGGTTAATGGTTGGCGGAATGGCCTGGTCGCGCAGAGCAAGGATAGAGTAGATAGACTCCACCGCGCCCGCCGCGCCAAGCAGGTGACCGGTCATCGACTTCGTCGAGCTGACCATCACGCTTGACGCCGCTGCGCCGAACACCGATTTCACCGCCTGCGCCTCAGCCTTGTCGCCCGCAGGCGTCGAGGTGCCGTGCGCATTGACGTAGCCGATCTGCTCCGGCGTCAGCTGCGCATCTTTCAGCGCATTGATCATCGCCGCTTCGGCGCCCGCGCCGTTTTCCGGCGGCGAGGTCATATGATAGGCATCGCTGCTCATACCAAAGCCCACCAGCTCAGCGTAGATTTTCGCGCCGCGCTTTTTGGCGTGCTCGTACTCTTCCAGCATCACAATGCCTGCACCGTCACCCAGCACAAAGCCGTCACGATCTTTATCCCACGGACGGCTGGCCGCCTGCGGATTGTCGTTACGTGTAGAGAGCGCGCGCGCCGCACCAAAGCCGCCAATACCCAAAGGCGTACTGCCTTTTTCGGCGCCACCTGCCAGCATCGCATCCGCATCGCCATAGGCGATCATCCGCGCGGCCTGGCCAATATTATGTACACCGGTAGTACAGGCAGTAGAGATGGCGATACTGGGCCCTTTCATGCCATACATAATAGTCAGGTGGCCTGCTATCATGTTCACAATGGTCGAAGGCACAAAGAACGGACTGATTTTACGTGGGCCACCCTGCACCAGCGATGCATGGTTTTCTTCGATCAGTCCCAGTCCGCCAATGCCTGAACCGATAGCCGCGCCGATACGGGTAGCGTTTTCTTCGGTAATTACCAGGCCGGAATCCTGCATGGCCTGTACGCCAGCGACAACTCCGTATTGAATGAAGGCGTCCATCTTGCGCTGATCTTTGCGCGAGATGATTTCTTCACAGTTAAAATCCTTTACTAAGCCAGCAAAACGCGTTGCGTAGGCACTAGTATCGAAATGGTCGATCAGGCTGATGCCACTCTGCCCGGCAAGGAGAGCATTCCAGGTTGACTCTACGGTATTGCCGACAGGAGACAACATGCCAAGACCGGTCACAACTACACGACGCTTAGACACGTTCGTCCTCCAGGGAGGGAAAGATTGATACTATGTGGGGTGGACAAAAAACTCAGGCGGTCGAATGACCGCCTGATGGTAGTTCATTAGGCCTGATGGTTATTGATGTAATCAATAGCAGCCTGAACAGTAGTGATCTTCTCAGCTTCTTCGTCCGGAATCTCAGTATCAAACTCTTCTTCCAGAGCCATTACCAGCTCAACGGTATCAAGAGAATCAGCGCCAAGATCTTCAACGAAAGATTTTTCGTTGGTGACTTCTTCCTGCTTAACGCCAAGCTGCTCGGAGATGATTTTCTTAACGCGTTCTTCGATAGTGCTCATACTATTAAATTTCCTATCAAAACTCGCTTTCGCGATGGTTTTCGTAGTGTATAAAAAGTTGGAAAAGATGCAACTCAATCCCGGCTGGTCCAACCACGATTTGACGCTATTTTGCGGCTATTGCCGCAATTAACGCAAATAGTTTTCGCAATTATCAGACCATGTACATTCCGCCATTGACATGCAGCGTCTCACCAGTGATGTACGCTGCCTCGTCAGAGGCTAAAAATGCAACGGCATTGGCGATTTCCTGCGCGTCGCCAAGGCGACCCGCAGGTACTTCCGCCAGAATGCCAGCACGTTGATCGTCGCTCAACGCGCGCGTCATGTCGGTTTCAATGAAACCGGGAGCCACGACGTTAACGGTAATACCACGTGACGCGACTTCGCGCGCCAGTGACTTGCTAAAGCCGATCAAACCCGCTTTTGCTGCCGCGTAGTTTGCCTGGCCCGCATTACCCATCGTGCCCACAACGGAACCGATGGTAATGATACGACCCACGCGTTTTTTCATCATGGCGCGCATTACCGCCTTGGAAAGGCGGAAAACGGACGTGAGGTTGGTGTCCAGAATGGACTCCCATTCATCATCCTTCATACGCATCAGGAGATTATCACGCGTAATGCCAGCATTATTGACTAAAATATCCACCTCGCCAAATTCGGCGCGAATATTTTCAAGTACGCTTTCAATCGACGCCGGATCGGTAACGTTCAGCTGCAAACCTTTACCGTGTTCGCCCAGATAAGCGCTGATAGCATCCGCGCCGCTCTGGCTGGTGGCTGTGCCAATCACTTTCGCACCGCGTGCCGCCAGCGTTTCCGCGATAGCACGCCCGATACCACGACTGGCACCGGTCACCAGGGCAATTTTTCCTTCGAAGCTCATGTTTATCCTCGTATTATTGTTCAAGCGCCGCTGCCAGGCTGGCGGAATCATTCACCGCCGAGGCCGTCAGTGTGTCGACAATACGTTTCGTCAGACCGGTAAGGACTTTGCCCGGACCAACTTCCAGCAGCGCGGTAACGCCCTGCGCCGCCATAAATTCTACGCTTTCCGTCCAGCGAACCGGGCTGTAGAGCTGACGAACCAGCGCGCTGCGAATCGCTTCCGGCGAGGTTTCGCATTTTACATCAACATTGTTGACGACCGGTAAGGCTGGTGCATTAAACGTGATGTTTTCCAGCGCAACCGCCAGTTTTTCCGCCGCAGGCTTCATCAGCGCGCAGTGTGAGGGCACGCTGACCGGCAACGGCAGCGCACGCTTCGCGCCCGCCGCTTTACAGGCTGCGCCTGCGCGCTCCACCGCCTCTTTATGACCGGCGATAACCACCTGGCCCGGCGAGTTGAAGTTCACCGGCGAGACAACCTGCCCCTGCGCCGCTTCTTCGCACGCCTGCTGAATGGCCGCGTCGTCAAGGCCGATAATCGCTTGCATAGCGCCGGTGCCCGCCGGTACCGCTTCCTGCATCAGTTTGCCGCGCAGTTCAACCAGCTTGATCGCATCGGCGAAGTCAATGACGCCTGCGCATACCAGCGCGGAGTATTCGCCCAGGCTATGGCCAGCCATCATGGTCGGCATCTGGCCGCCCTTCTGCTGCCACAAGCGATAAATAGCGACCGAAGCGGCCAGCAGCGCGGGTTGCGTCTGCCAGGTTTTATTCAACTCTTCCGCCGGACCCTGCTGCGTCAGCTGCCACAGGTCGTAACCCAGCGCATCGGAAGCCTCTTTAAAGGTCGCTTCAATAATCGGGTTTTCCGCAGCCAGCTCGGCCAGCATCCCAACGGTTTGGGAACCCTGTCCCGGAAAAACCATTGCAAATTGCGTCATCTTTTGTTCCTTCGGTTAAAAACGAACCAGCGCCGAGCCCCAGGTGAAACCGCCGCCAAAGGCCTCCAGCAGAACCAACTGGCCCGGCTTAATGCGTCCATCGCGCACCGCTTCATCCAGCGCCGCCGGCACGGAAGCCGCAGAAGTGTTGCCGTGGCGATCGAGCGTCACCACCACCTTCTCCATGCCCATGCCGAGCTTTTTCGCCGTTGCGCTGATAATGCGCAGGTTAGCCTGATGCGGCACCAGCCAGTCGATCTGCGAGCGATCGAGGTTGTTGGCTTCCAGCGTTTCGTCAACGATGTGCGCCAGTTCCGTTACCGCCACCTTAAACACTTCGTTGCCGGACATGGTGAGATAAGCGGGCTGATCCTGGGTCGCGCGATTCTGGTAAGGCAGCGTCAGCAGCTGGCCATAGCGGCCATCCGCGTGCAGATGGGTAGAGATAATGCCAGGCTGTTCGCTGGCGGAAAGCACGACGGCGCCGGCGCCATCGCCAAAAAGAATAATCGTACCGCGATCGCTCGGATCGAGCGTGCGCGCCAGCACGTCGGCGCCGATCACCAGCGCATGCTTCACCGCGCCGTTTTTGATGTACTGATCGGCGACGCTCAGGCCATAGGTAAAGCCCGCGCAGGCGGCCGCCAGATCGAATGCGGCGCAGTCTTTGATTTCCAGCATATTCTGGATCATACAGGCTGAGCTGGGGAAAGCATGGCTGCCTGACGTCGTGGCGACAATAATCAGCCCGATGTCATTTTTGTCCACGCCCGCCATTTCCAGCGCGCGCTCAGCGGCCTGAAAACCCATTGTCGCTACGGTCTCATCCGGTGCGGCGATACGTCGCTCGCGGATGCCGGTACGGGTGACAATCCACTCGTCCGAGGTTTCGACCATTTTTTCCAGATCGGCGTTAGTCCGCACCTGAGCGGGCAGATAGCTGCCCGTACCGATAATTTTGGTATACATGTCCGCTCAATCACTCCTGGCTAATACAGCCTTTAGGCGCGCAGCAATCCGCTCCGGGACTTGCCGCCGCACCGCCTGCTCTGCCTGTTCAATCGCTGCGGCAAACGCGCGTTGATTCGCCGCACCGTGACTCTTGATCACCGTGCCGCGCAATCCTAACAGACAGGCGCCATTGTACTGGTCGGGGTTGAGATGGCCGAACCGCTTCGCCAGACGTTTCTTAATCCAGCGTCCCAGCAGTTTCATCCACCACGCCCCTTTCTTTCCTTCGCCGGATGATTTCAACAGCGAAAGAAACATCCTTACCACGCCTTCCAGGGTTTTCAGCGTGACATTGCCCACGAAACCGTCGCAAACCAGCACATCGGTCTTACCGGTCAGCAGATCGTTGCCTTCAAGGTAGCCGATATAATTAATTTGCGGCGCCGTCCTGAGCTGTTCCGCAGCCTCACGAATCGAACTCAGCCCTTTGGTTTCTTCCTGGCCGATATTCAGCAACGCCACGCGCGGCCGCTCGATGGCGAGCACCTCTTCTGCCATCACCGCGCCCATAATGGCAAACTGCACCAGCATGGCGCTGTCAGATTCTACATTGGCGCCTAAATCCAGCACCACGGTATTGCCGTGCTGCTGATGCGGCAGCACAGTCATTAACGCCGGGCGTTCAATGCCGTCCAGCGGTTTTAATAAAAGCTTCGCCAGCCCCATCAGCGCGCCGGTATTGCCGGCGCTGACGCAGGCCTGCGCTTTGCCTTCTTTCACCATCTCCAGCGCGATGCGCATTGAGCTACCGCGACTTTGGCGAATAGCCTGAGAAGGTTTGGCATCACTGGCGATAACCGATTCGGCAGGAATAACCTGCAGACGCCCCTTTACAGCGGAATCAGCTTTAGCAAGTAATGGCGTGATAGCGGCGGGATCGCCGATCAGAAGAAGCTGTAGTTGCGAATGTGAGGCCAGTGCCTGCAAAGCTGCAGGCACTGTCACGCAGGGACCGAAATCCCCGCCCATAGCATCAATGGCCAGGGTCAAACGTGTCAAAGTATCGCCTTGCGTTGCCGCAAGAATTACTTAACGATGACCTTGCGACCGCGGTAGTAGCCATCCGCAGTGATGTGGTGACGCAGATGCGTTTCGCCAGAAACTTTATCTACGGACAGAGTGGAAGTGGTCAGCGCATCGTGAGAACGACGCATGCCACGCTTGGAACGGGTTGGTTTATTCTGTTGTACGGCCATGGACCTTACTCCTATTACTTACGCTTTAAACTGGCTAATACGGCGAATGGGTTTGGTTTCTCCGCCTCTTCAGGCAGTTTGCCAAAGACCATGTCCGCGTCGGACACTTCACAGTGTTCAGAATCATGCACCGGAACTACAGGCAGGGCGAGAATAATTTCATCCTCGACCATCGCCAGCAGATCGATCTCACCGAAATCGTTGACATCGATCGGCTCGTAGGCTTCCGGCAACGCCTCTGCCTGCGCATCATCTGCAACAGGACTGAAGCAATACGTTACGTGAACCTGATGTGCAAAGGGCTTGTTGCAGCGCTGGCAGCTCAGCGTGACGCTAACGTCAGCCGTGCCTTTCAATACGGCTAAACGCTGGTTATCAACGGCAAACGACATAACGCATTGCACATCACTGTCCACACTGACAACGGAATCGGCTACGCGCTCTACCTGTTCAGGTGCGTACACACCCTCATAATCAAGGCGTTTTTGAGCGGCGCGAACCGGATCGAGTGTCAGGGGTAATTTTACCTTTTGCATAGGGCGCGCATATTATCTTTGTAACGACAGAGAGTCAAAGAAAAAGGCCGTTTAACAGCATCTTTCACCTGATATTCGCATCCAGTGCGGTGCACAGTTTAAAATGTCTGCATCCGATTCGCTATATTTTAACTGAAAATTTATGTCTCAGCTTATTTTAGCTTCAACCTCCCCTTTTCGTCAGGCCCTGCTGAATAAACTCGGCCTTCCTTTTATTACCGCTGCGCCGGAGGTGGATGAAACGCCGCTGGCGGGCGAAACGGCGCCGCAGCTGGTGGAAAGGCTGGCGCGGGCTAAAGCGCAGGCGCTGGGCGCGCGCTATCCTGACGGCTGGATTATCGGTTCCGATCAGGTCTGCGTGCTGGCGGGAAAAATAACCGGCAAACCTCACACGGAAGAAAATGCGCGCGCCCAATTGCGCGCCGCCAGCGGTAAAACGATCACCTTTTATACCGGGCTGGCGCTCTATTCCGCTGCGAAAAATCGCACGTTATCGCGGGTAGAACCTTTCCATGTTCACTTTCGCCCATTAAGCGATGCGGAAATTAACGCCTATGTTTGTCGCGAGCAGCCGTTACAGTGCGCCGGCAGTTTTAAAAGCGAAGGGTTGGGCATTACGCTTTTTGAGCGGCTGGAGGGACGCGATCCGAATACGCTGGTGGGATTGCCGTTGATAGCGCTATGCGAAATGCTGCGCGAGGTGGGCGTCGATCCTTTGACGGCGTAATGAAAAAGCGGTGGACAACGCGTTATGCCCTGCCCGCCGCAGAATAAGCCTGACGAAGCGCCCCGCTCGCAGGGCGCTAACCCCTTACTGCTGCTTGCGCAGCGCCGCCAGGCACTGTTTCAGCTCATCATCCAGCGGCGCTTCCATGCGCATGCGATCGCCGCTGTGCGGATGGGTAAAGGAGAGCGCTGCCGCATGCAGGAACAGGCGACGCAGCCCGGTCGGCGCGAGCAGCTTATCAAACTCCCGCTCGCCGTAGCGATCGTCAAAAGCGATAGGATGGCCCGCATGCAGCGTATGCACGCGGATCTGATGGGTGCGGCCGGTTACCGGGCTGGCTTTCACCAGCGTCGCCTGGGCGTAGCGCTCCTCCACCTTAAAACGCGTCTCGGAGGGTTTGCCCTCGCTGCTGACGCGCACCACGCGCTCGCCGCTCTGCAAAATATTTTTCAGCAGCGGCGCCTGCACCACTTTCACATGGGAAGGCCACTGCCCGCGCACCAGCGCCAGGTAATCCTTTTGCATTCCTTTTTCACGCAGCTGTTCATGCAGCGAGCGCAGCGCGGAACGCTTCTTCGCCACCAGCAGAATGCCGGAGGTGTCGCGGTCGAGACGATGCACCAGTTCAAGGAAGCGCGCTTCAGGACGCAGCGCACGCAGCCCTTCGATCACGCCGAAGCTCAATCCGCTGCCGCCGTGCACGGCGGTGCCTGACGGCTTATTCAACACCAGGATATAGTCATCCTCATAAAGGATGGCATTGGCGAGACTGGCGACGCGATCGAGCTTCGGCGAAATCGCCGCCTCTTCGCGCTCCGCCACGCGCACCGGCGGGATGCGGACTTCATCACCCGCCTCCAG
Organism: Mixta calida; assembly: GCF_002953215.1. Classification (NCBI taxonomy): domain Bacteria; kingdom Pseudomonadati; phylum Pseudomonadota; class Gammaproteobacteria; order Enterobacterales; family Erwiniaceae; genus Mixta; species Mixta calida. The sequence continues at coordinate 1,756,758 of NZ_CP026378.1, read as the reverse complement.
CTTATACTCAGGTTTGATGCGTTTTTTGTTCACCCGCACTTCGCCTTTACGCAAAATGCGATAAATCATGCTTTTCGGCACGCCTTTAAGCTGCGTGCGGAGAAAATTATCGATGCGCTGCCCCGCTTCTTCTTCGGAGATAGCGACGATTCGTACTGATGGCGTGTTCATATTCATGGTCGGCGATTCTAATGAGTGGCAGATAATAGCGCCACTTCTTTTTCTGTGCTTAACTGACAGCGTACCGCCAATTTTGCGGCCTGTTCCCTGCTTTCTGATGGACGTGGTGAAAAAGCCTGCAAAATGAATGCGTAATGCAGCAAGAAAGTTTATCAGTAATGAAAAGTCACCTTGCTATAACAAGGTTAGCAATGGAATAATGGCTCGGTCTTCTGGCTGTATACCGTCAGAAAACCATAAATAGCGAATTAAGAAATTTTGCCGGATAGCACATACACGCAGCAATGGCGTAAGACGTATTGTGAAATCAGGCATTTAGCGGGCTGCGGGTTGCAGCCTGGACGATAAGACGGGATTGACTCTCTCTGGTAAATTCAGTGGCGGTTCCCTCATCCGAGCGCTGTTTTTCCTTATAAAAACAGGCTGCCGAGATTTTTGCGCCCCTTGAGCGACCGACAACCGTGAGGTTGACGCTGACGCGATAAGACACGGGGCCGTCGGTTATTCTTCGTCCAGTGTTACTTAGCCCGCAGCTTAGTCACTCACGTAAGAATAACGAGTACGTTACGATGAAAAGAATGTTAATAAACGCAACTCAACAGGAGGAGTTGCGTGTTGCCCTTGTGGATGGACAACGTCTGTACGACCTGGATATCGAAAGCCCTGGACACGAACAGAAAAAGGCCAACATCTATAAAGGAAAAATCACCCGCATTGAGCCCAGTCTGGAAGCGGCTTTTGTTGATTACGGCGCTGAACGACACGGTTTCCTACCGCTTAAAGAAATTTCCCGCGAGTATTTCCCCGCCAGCTACAACGCCCATGGTCGCCCCAACATTAAAGATGTGTTGCGCGAAGGCCAGGAAGTCATTGTTCAGATTGATAAAGAAGAACGCGGCAATAAAGGCGCTGCGCTGACTACCTTTATCAGCCTGGCGGGCAGCTATCTGGTGCTGATGCCGAACAACCCGCGCGCGGGCGGTATCTCTCGCCGTATCGAAGGCGACGATCGCACCGAGCTGAAAGAGGCGCTCTCGTCTCTGGAACTGCCGGACGGCATGGGATTGATCGTACGCACCGCAGGCGTCGGCAAATCCGCCGAAGCGTTGCAGTGGGATCTGAGCTTCCGCCTGAAACACTGGGAAGCGATCAAAAAAGCGGCGGAAAATCGCCCCGCGCCGTTCCTGATCCATCAGGAAAGCAACGTCATCGTGCGTGCCTTCCGCGACTATCTGCGTCCTGACATCGGCGAAATCCTGATCGACAACCCGAAAGTGCTGGAGCTGGCGCGCCAGCATATCGCCGCGCTCGGCCGTCCCGATTTCAGCAGCAAAATCAAGCTCTACACCGGTGAGATCCCGCTGTTCAGCCACTATCAGATCGAATCGCAAATCGAATCCGCTTTCCAGCGTGAAGTGCGCCTGCCCTCCGGCGGCTCGATTGTGATCGACAGCACCGAGGCGTTAACCGCCATCGATATCAACTCGGCGCGCGCCACGCGCGGCGGCGATATCGAAGAGACCGCGTTCAACACCAACCTCGAAGCGGCCGATGAGATCGCCCGCCAGCTGCGCCTGCGCGACCTGGGCGGCCTGATCGTTATCGACTTTATCGATATGACGCCGGTGCGCCATCAGCGCGCGGTGGAAAACCGTCTGCGCGAAGCGGTGCGTCAGGATCGCGCGCGCATTCAAATTAGCCATATTTCGCGTTTCGGCCTGCTGGAGATGTCGCGTCAGCGCCTCAGCCCGTCGCTGGGCGAATCAAGCCATCATGTCTGTCCGCGCTGTAGCGGCACCGGCACCATCCGCGATAACGAATCCCTGTCGCTCTCCATTCTGCGTCTGATTGAAGAAGAAGCGCTGAAAGAGAACACCAAAGAAGTGCACGCCATCGTGCCGGTGCCGATCGCCTCTTACCTGCTTAACGAAAAACGTGACGCTGTCAGCGCTATTGAAAAACGTCAGGGCGGCGTAAAAGCGATTATCGTGCCGAACGATCAGATGGAAACGCCGCACTACTCCGTGCTGCGCGTCCGCAGCGGCGAAGAAACGCAGACCCTCAGCTACCATCTGCCGAAACTGCACGAAGCGGAAATGGCGCTGCCGTCTGAAGATGAGCATGCTGAACGCCGTCGTCCTGAGCAGCCCGCGCTGGCCGCGTTTGTCATGCCGGATGCGCCGCCTGCGCCGCAGGAAGCCCTGGTTAGCGAGAAAACAGCGCCAGCCCCGGCCGCTGCGAAAGCGCCTGCCGCCGAACCCGCTGCGCAAACCGGCTTCATCGGCCGTCTGTTTGGCGGCCTGAAAAAACTGTTCGCCGCCGACGCCCCTGCTCCGACCGCCGTCGCTGAAAAGCCGCAGGAAGAGGAACAGCAGAGCAGCGAAGCGTCAACGCAGCCGCGCGAGCGCCGCAACAATAACAATCGTCGCAACGGCAATAACAATAACCGTCGCAACCGCGATCGCAATGGAGAGACCGCGCAGCAGCCAGCGCGTGAAGGCCGTGATACGCGCGAAAACCGCGAAACGCGTGAAGAGCCGCGTCGCAACAACAAACGTCAGCAGCCAAACGCCGAAGTGCGTGATGACCGCCAGAACGTTCTGAGCGACGAAGCGCGCGCCCAGCGCGAAGAGCAGCAGCAACAGCGCCGCGAACAGCGCGCCGAGCGCCAGCGTCGCCGTCAGGAAGAGCGTCGTCAGCAGCAGGAAGCCGCCAAAGCCGCCGCGCAACAGGAAGAACAGCAGGCCGCCGTCCCGGTTGAAAGCGAAGATGAAAGCGCAGTGGAAGAACGTGTGCAGGTCATGCCGCGTCGTAAGCCGCGTCAGCTGTCGCAGAAAGTCCGTGTAGAAAGCGCCGCGAGAGCCGCCGAGCGGATGGCCGAAGAAGCGAAGCCGTCCAACGTTGAACCGGTTGAGCCGCAGCCGACAGAGCCGCAGACGCACGCTGATGAGCAGGAAGAACAGGAAAACCGTGATAACGGCAATATGCCGCGTCGTTCACGCCGTTCTCCGCGTCACCTGCGCGTGAGCGGCCAGCGTCGTCGTCGTTACCGTGACGAGCGTTACCCGACGCAGTCTCCGATGCCGATCGCTTCTGGCGCCGCATCGCCGGAAATGGCTTCAGGCAAGGTCTGGATTCGCTACCCGGTCGCGCAGACCAGTAACGAAAACACGGAAGCGACCGACGTCGTAAATGAGACGCCGGACTACAGCCGCGAAGAGACCGCCGCCGCCGTAGCGCTGCCTGCCGCCGCCAGCGAAGCCGTTGCTGAACAGCAGCAGCCGGAGCAAACGGTACAGTACGCCGAGCCTGAGCAGATCGCCGCGCCGATCGCGCCGGTTGATACGCACGATACCTCCGCCATTGATGTGCCGGTGAACGAAGAACCTTCCGTAATCCCGGCCGCCGCTGAAGCGCGCGCTGAATATGTCGCCGCGCAGGCGAAACCGGTTGAGGAAGTCAGCGTCGCCGCTCAGGAAGAGGTTGCGCCTGCGGAAATCGCGCCAGTCGCTGCGCAGGATGAACAGCAGCCCAGCGCCATTGCTGAAAACAGCGCCGCCGACGTCAGCGAAGAAACCGCCGCGCAGGTCGAGCAGGTGCTGAACGCGCCCGCTATCGATGCGGAAGAAACGCTGCCGGTGACCGAGCCGCATGCGCCGGTGCCGGCGCGCGATGAAGCGCCTGTCGCGGTTGCCACGCCGTCTGTCGTTGAAAGCGCAACGGCAAGCCAGCCTTCCGTCATGGCCGGTAAGTTTCATGCCAGCGCGCCGATGACTAAAGCACCTGCGCCAGCCTGGCAGCCGGAAACGCCGCGTCACAGCGACTGGGTGCGTCCTCCCTTCAACTTTGAAGGCAGAGGCGCAGCCGGCGGCCACAGCGCCACGCATCAGGCGACGGCTCCGGCCACCAAGCCCTGATACAGCGTGTAGCTCGCTATCAACCCCGGCTCCGGCCGGGGTTTTTTATTGCCTGAAGCGGGCGAATTTCTCCCTGTATTGCCTCAAGTCATTTTTCGCTTTTTACCGTTTTACCGCCTGCGCCGTTTTCAGGGCAAAAAAAACCCGTCAGCGACGATAAGCCATCGGTGACGGGAAAACTGAACGCGCCCGGTTTAAGCACGTTCAAAAACGAAACGGTTAACGATTCATCTGGAACAGGGACATCTGAGACATATCGCTGAAGGTTTTATAAGACGCCTGCAACGCCTGCTGCTGCATGGTGTAGGTAGAGATCGCCTTGGTGTAGTCGACATCCACCAGTCCGCTCATACGGGTCGCCTGTAGCGTGCTGCGATCGGCGCCGAGGCTGTCCAGTTTATCCAGCTCATCCAGCTGCGTGCCCAACTCGGAGCGTACCGCCAGAATGTTGTTCAGCGAGTTGCTCAGGCCGCGCGTCGCTTTATCCAGCGCATCTTTAGAGACCGCTTTGGTGGCGTCGTCCGCATTCTGAATCGGCTGCTTCAGCGCATTAATGGCGGTATCCAGCGTGTTAAAAATATTGCTTTCGCTGACGCCGTTATTCGGCTCTTTCACCGCGTTGCTGGTCAACGACATAAATACCTGCGCGCCGGTATGGCTGGTGGTCATGGTACGGCTGGCATCGACCTTCTGCGTAATGGCGTCGGTGCCGCCGTTATAGACGATGCTACCGTTGGCATCTTCAGTAAAGGGCGCGCTGTCGCTCTTGTAACCGGCGAAAATATAGCGGCCGTTGCCGTCGGTGCTGTTCGCCAGGTTCAGCAGCTGCGAGCGAATCCCCTCAAGCTGCGTAGCGTAAGAGGCGCGGTCGTCGTCAGAAAGCGCGCCGTTGCCTGCAGAAATAACCGCCGACTGTGCGCTCTGCACGGCCAGAGTGACGTTTTGCAGCGTACTTTCTTCCAGCGAAACGCTCTGGCTGGCGAAGTTGCGCGCCAGCTTGTACTGGCTGTTCTCCGCCTGCGCCTGAGACAGCACGACCGCCTGCGCAGCCGCCAGCGGATCGTCAGACGGGTTGACAACCCGTTTGCCGGTGGAGAGCTGCTCCCCCGCCTTCAGCCAACTTGACTGCGCGTTAGATACGCCGCGCATCTGCTGGTCAAACATCATGTTGGTACTGAGTCGCATTGTGGTTATTCCTTCATTAATTCAATTAGCCACGGATGTTGATCAACGCATCGAAAATCGCTGACGCCGTTTGCAATACCTGCGCATTCGCCATGTAGTACTGCTGGTAGCGTTGCAGGTTGGCGTACTCTTCATCAAGGTTGACGCCCGACACCGATTGCTGGCGGTTAGTCAGCTGCGTCACCACGTTGGTCTGCGTCTCGCTGGTGGTTTTCAGCGTATTGGTTTTGTTGCCGATATCGCTCACCAGGCTGGCGTAGGCCTGCGACAGCGTCGCGTTGCCGTTCACCAGGTTTTTGCTCTGCAAATCGAGCAGTTTTTGCGCGTTGCGGTTATCGCTTTCGCCGCCCGTCGCCGACGCCGCGGCAATCTGCGACTCGTTGCTGATCGCCACGTCCATATTGACGATGGCGTTGCTGACCGGCTTGACCACAAAGCTATCATTGGCGGACGGCGTGCCTGACGGCGTCAGCTGCAGGCCGTCGAAATTGAGTTTGCCGTTCGCGTCCAGCGTCGCGCTGACGTTAGTGTTGTCCGACAGGCGTTTGACGTTCCAGTTGCTGCCGTCCCACGACACCTTGTAGTCGGTCGCCTGCGCCTTGCTGGTGTCGCTCCAGCTGGCGGTCAGGGTCACGGAGGAGCCGTTTTTGCTGTTGCTTACCACCGACGGGCCGCCGATGGAGAAGAAGTCGGTACCGGCGTTGCCTTTGCTGTCAAAGCCCGCTTTATGCTGGGTGTTGAAGCTGTCGGCGAAGTTGAGCGCCAGCTGGTTCAGCTTGTTGCGCGCCGAGTCGAGGTCTTCGTTGCGGAACTTCAGCAGGCCGCCCAGCGAACCGGTACTGACCAGGTTTTCCGGGATTTCGACATTGCCTGCGGTTTTATCCACGTAGCCGACGGTGGTGCGGGTCGGATCGCTGCTGGAAGGCATCGCCACCAGCTCTTTGGTGTCCGAACCGTTCACCAGCGCCAGACCGTTCGACATCGAAACGATATAGCTGCCGTCCTGTTTGGAGACATTGACGCCCACCAGGTCGTTCAGCTTGTTCACCAACGCATCGCGCTGATCCATCAGGCTGTTGGGATCGGCGCCGGCGCCCGCCGCCTGGAGCTTGCCGATCTGACCGTTCAGATTGGCGATCTGGCTGGAGTAGCTGTTGATCTGCTGGATGGACGACGCCACGTTGGTGTTGATGCTGCTGTCCATGTTGCGCAGATACTGGTCGGTCACTTTAAACTGGTTAACCAGACCGGACGCTTTGCCCATCAGCGTCTGACGCGCGGAAGGATCGTCCGCGTTGCTCACGACGTTCTGCAACGTGGTGAAGAAATCAGAAAGCGTGGTCGACAGGCTGTTAGACGACGAAGACATCAGGTCGTCGATATTCGAAATCTGGTTATATTGCGAAGTAATGCCACTGTTCTGCGCAGAAGCGCTGCGCAGCTGACCGGTAATGAACTCGTCATATTCGCGATGAACGCCGCTAACGGTGACGCCGTTGCCGTAATAGCTGCTGCCGCTCAGGGTGCTGGGCAGCGATGACAGATCCGCCGTCTGGCGCGAATAGCCGTCTACCCTGTAATTGCTGATGTTATTGCTGGTCGTGCTCAGCGCAGCCTGCGCGGCGCTCAGTCCGCTCATTGCGGAGTTAATTAAGCTGGACATGTCGGTTCCTTTTTGCCCCGGTAACGCACCGGGCGGCAGTAAACGAATCGGGTGCCGCGAGCGTGCTGGACACTCTCTGGCCTGTTGTGGTTATCGGCGTGCTTAAGTGAAACTTGAGTGAAAAATCAGAACAGATCGCCGATATCATTGCCGTAGGCTTTGGCGACCTTTTCGCCCAGATTTTTAAACTGCTGGATCATGCCCACCAGCTTTTTGGCGTACTTCGGATCGGTGGCGTAGCCCGCTTCCTGCAACGCATGCGCGCCCTCTTCCGCCGTTTTCGCCGTGGTCACTTTGGCGTAACGCGAATTGTTGCTCAGCAGGTTGGCGTAGTCGGTTAACGCATCAAGATAGGAGTCATAGACGCGGAATGCCGCCTTCACCTTTTTCGCCACGCCGTTCTCATATTCGGTGGTGGTAATTTCCGTGGTTTTCCCCTGCCAGCTGCTGGTGGCTTTAATGCCGAACAGGTTATAGCTCGGTTTGCCGTCCTCGGTCAGAATCTGACGTTTGCCCCAGCCCGACTCCAGCGCCGCCTGGGCGAGGATCAGCTGATGCGGAATGCCGGTCTGCTGGCTGGCCAGCTGCGCCGGCTGCGTTAGTTTGGCGATAAAGTCGCTGCTGTCGCCGCTCAGCGGCGCGCTTTCAGTCGGCTGCGGCAGCTTCGGCACCGCACGCTGCACCATTTGCAGCATCTGCGTCTGCATCTGTTCCAGCTGACGGGGCAGCAGCGTATTGATCACGACTGAACGGTCAAGCGGCATCGGCACGGTGCCCGCCTTTTCGTCCGGCGCCTGAGCCGGCATCATCTGCTTCACGATGACGTCCGCCAGCCCAAGCCCTTTATTGCCCATTTCCTGCGCAATCTGCTGGTCATACATTGAGGTGAACATCCGCGACTGTTCGGTGCTGAGCAGGCCATCCTGCGGCAGCGCCTGACGCATACTTTTCAACATCATCTGCACAAACATGCCTTCCACCTGCTTCGCCACCTGCAACGCTTTTCCATTTGGATCGTTGCCTGCCTGACGTTTCAGGTCATTGAGCGACTGGCTGTCAAACGCCGCGCTCGCTACAGATTGCGTATCATTCATCAGATAATTTCCAGTTTGGCGCGCAGGCAGCCCGCGCTCTGCATTGACTGAAGAATCGACATCAGGTCCATCGGCGTCGCGCCGAGCGCGTTCAGAGCGCGCACCACGCTGTTCAGGTTGGCGCTGGCGTTAACGCGTTGCAGCGCGCCGCCTTCCTGACGCATATCGATCTGCGTTTGCGGCGTCACCACGGTCTGACCGCCCGCCAGCGGGGTATTCGGCTGACTAACATTCTGCTGTTGGTTCACCGTCACCGACAGGTTGCCCTGCGCAACCGCACAGGAGCTGAGCGCCACTTCGCGGTTCATCACCACCGATCCGGTTCGCGAGTTGATAATCACTTTCGCGTCCTGAATCGGCACCGACACGTCCAGATCCTGGATATCGGCCAGCAGACGCACCTGCGAACTGTTGTTCATCGGCACACGCACCTGTACGGTGCGGGCGTCCAGCGGTTGCGCCACGCCTAAGCCGCGGCCGTTGATAGCGTCGCTGATGCGCTGCGCCATGCTGAAATCTTCGTCATTCAGCTGCAGGTTAAGCGTGCCCTGGGTGCCGAAGTTACTCTGAATTTCACGTTCAATGGTCGCGCCGCCGGTGATGCGGCCGCCGTTCAGCTGGTTGACCTGCACGCTGGAGCCGCCTGCCGAGGCGCCCGCGCCGCCGACCAGAATGTTGCCCTGCGCCAGCGCGTAAACCTGGTTGTCGACGCCTTTCAGCGGCGTCATCAGCAGCGTGCCGCCGCGCAGGCTTTTGGCGTTGCCCAGCGAGGAGACGACGACGTCGATCTGCTGCCCCTGACGGCCAAACGCCGGCAGACTGGCGGTCACCATCACCGCCGCCACGTTTTTCAGCTGCATGTTGGTGCCGGTCGGCACGGTGATGCCGAGCTGGGAAAGCATGTTGTTCAGCGACTGGGTGGTGAACGGCGTCTGCGCCGTCTGGTCGCCGGTGCCGTCAAGCCCGACCACCAGGCCGTAGCCGATCAGCTGGTTATCCCGGACGCCCTGGATAGTAGCGAGATCGCGGATGCGATCGGCGCAGGCAAATGCGCTGACGCCCAGCAGCAGCAGCGAAAGCGCGAAACGAATAATGCGTGACTGTGACATAAAAGCCTCTTACATCGGTGAGATGTTCAGGAAGAAGCGCTGCAGCCAACCCATGTTCTGCGCTTCGTTGATATAGCCGTTGCCGACATATTCGATACGGGCGTCGGCCACCTGCGTGGACACCACGGTATTGCTGCCGCTGATGGTGCGCGGGTTGACCACGCCAGAGAAGCGAATAAATTCGGTGCCCTGGTTAATCTCGATCTGCTTCTCACCGACCACGTTCAGGTTGCCGTTCGGCAGCACCTGATTGACGGTAACCGTAATCGTACCGGTGAAGGTGTTATTGGCGGAGGCGCCGCCCTTACCGGCGAAATCGTTTTTGCCTTCGCCGCTCAGCGAGGTCTTATCGCCGCCCAGCAGGCCTTCCAGCGCGCGCGGCACGGCGGTCAGGCCGAGCGTGGCGCTGCCGTCTCGGCTGGCGTTGGCGGAGGAGCTCTTACTGGCGCTGACGTTTTCTTGCAGCACGATAGTCAGCGTGTCGCCGATATTGCGCGGACGACGATCCTCGAACAGAGGCTGATAACCGTAGTTCATCGGCATCACCCCCTGGAAAATGGAGCCGTTTACCACGGGCGGCATGGCTGGCATCGGCTGAGCCGTCGTTGGGCCATCGACCAGCGGTTTACGGGGAACTAAGGCGCAACCGTTAAGGGTCACCAGCAGCGTGGCGATGACCAAATGTCCAGGCTTGAATGCGTATTGCTTCGCCATGACCTGTATACCTTTCATTATGTCACTCTGGATCGGCGGGACTTACGCCCCGCCGGTTCGCGCTAACGCGCGCTTACTGCCGTTACACCTGCGTCAGTTTTTGCAGCATCTGATCGGAGGTGGTAATAGCCTTACTGTTGATCTCATAGGCGCGCTGCGTCTGGATCATGCTCACCAGCTCTTCCGCCACGTTGACGTTAGAGGTTTCCACGTAGCCCTGATAGAGCAGACCGGCGCCGTTCAGGCCAGGCGTGCTGTCGGTCGGGGCGCCGGAAGCCTGCGTCTCTTTGTAGAGGTTCTCGCCCACGCTTTCGAGACCGGTATCGTTGATAAAGGTGCTCAGCGTCAGCTGACCGACCTGCACCGGCTGCGCCTGACCCTGCTGGGTCACGCTCACCACGCCGTCACGCCCGATGGAGATGCTCAGGGAGTTGGCCGGAATGGTGATGCCGGGCTGAACCGGGAAGCCGGCGTTGGTTACCAGCTGGCCGTTCTGGTCCACCTGGAACGAGCCGTCACGGGTATAGGCCAGGGTGCCGTCCGGCATCTGCACCTGGAAGAAGCCCTGTCCGTTGACCGCCACATCTTTCGAGTTGTCGGTTTTCGACAGGTTGCCTTGGGTGTGCAGGCGCTCGGTCGCCACCGGACGCACGCCGGTGCCGATCTGCAGGCCGGACGGCAGCGTGGTCTGCTCAGAGGACTGAGCGCCCGGCTGACGCATGGTCTGGTACATCAGATCTTCGAATACCGCGCGCGAACGCTTAAAGCCGTTGGTGCTGACGTTGGCCAGGTTGTTGGCGATGACGTCCATATTGGTTTGTTGGGCGTCAAGACCGGTTTTGGCGATCCATAAGGAGCTAATCATGCTGTTTTCCTTTCGCCTTAGCTGCTCATATTGAGCAGCTGGTTGGCGCGTTGTTCGTTTTCATCGACGCTGGAGATGACTTTCATCTGCATCTCGAAGCGGCGGGCGTTAGCGATCATGTCGACCATGGTTTCAACCGGCTTGACGTTGCTGCCTTCCAGCACGCCGGGCATGACATGCACCGTCGGGTCGTTTTGCAACACCGCGCCGCGCTGAGCCTGCGCCGCCGCGGTCAGACGGAACATGCCGTCGTCGCCGCGCATCACTTCCTGACCGGTCGCCTTCACCAGCTTCAGACGTCCCAGCTGCACCGTCGCGTTCGGGGCGTCGCCCGGATTCAGCGCGGTCAGCGTGCCGTCGGAGGCGATGGTGATCTCCGCGCCCTGCGGCACCGCAATCGGACCGCCGTCACCCATCACCGGGTTGCCCTGAATGGTGAGCTGCCCGGTGGGGCTGACCTGCATGTTGCCGTTGCGGGTGTAAGCTTCGGTGCCGTCCGGTGCCTGCACCGCCAGCCAGCCGTCCTGCTGTACCGCCACATCCAGCGAACGCTGGGTGTAGTCGAGCGCGCCCGACGACATATCGGAGCCCGGCGTCGAGGCGGTGACCAGCGTACGCGTCGGCAGCGACAGGCCTTCTACCGGCACCGCGCGCAGCGCATTAAGCTGCGCGCGAAAGCCTGGGGTGGAGGCGTTGGCCAGGTTGTTGGCCGTCACCGCCTGCATATTGAGCGTCTGGCTCGCCGCGCCCATGGCGGTATAAATCGCGTGATCCATAGCGCAATCCTGTTAGCGTTATTAACGCAGGTTAACCAGCGTGTTGAGGATCTGATCCTGGGTTTTGATAGTCTGCGCGTTCGACTGATAGTTACGCTGCGCCACGATCATATTGACCAGTTCTTTACTCAGATCGACGTTAGAAGACTCCAGCGCGCCTGCGGTCAGGGTGCCGAGGTTGCCGGTGCCCGCCAGGCCAACCAGCGGCTGACCGGAAGAGGCGGTAGATGACCAGACGTTATCGCCTTCCGACTTCAGGCCTTCGGCGTTCGCGAAGTTCGCCAGCACGATCTGACCCAGCACCTGCGTTTTCTCGTTGGAGTAGTTGCCCACTACCGTGCCGTCATTGTTGATCTGGTAGCTCACCAGGTCGCCCGGCTTGTAGCCATCCTGCGTCGGGTTGCCGAAGGTGTTGGCGCCGGTGTTCTGCTGCATGCTGTTGGTGAAATCCAGCGTAAAGGTCTGCGCGTTGGCGCCGTTCAGCGCGCCCATGGAGATAGTCTGGCTGGCCGCAGAGGTCATGATGCCGTTGGCGTTAAAGCTCATGGTAAACGGCGTGGTCGCGGTGCCGGTGCTGGAGTCGATCGGGTGCACGCTCCAGTTGTTGTCCGCGGTTTTCACGAAATAGAGATCGATGGTGTGCGCGTTGCCCAGCGAATCATAGGTCGTCATAGACGACTTGGCGTTGTAGCTGGAAGCGTTGGTGCTGTCGAAGCTGGCGTCCGATTTGGTGCCGTCGGATGAGTTCAGGTTAGCAACCAGCCCGCCTTTGGTGGTAGCGCTGGCGGTCATCTGAGTGGTCGGCACGCTGAGCGCAACCGGGTTAGCGCCGGTCTGCACGGTCGGAGGCGAGCCCGCAACCGGATAGCCGGTCAGCTTCATGCCCTGCATGTTAACGATGTTGCGGTTCTCATCCAGCATAAACTGACCGTTACGGCTGTAATAGACCGATCCGTTGTCGTCTGCCATGCGGAAGAAGCCCTGCTGGCTGATCGCCACATCCAGGCCGCGGCTGGTGGTAGTGGTGGTGCCGTCGTTAAAGTCCTGGATCACGCCAGCTACTTTTACGCCCATGCCCACTTTCGAGCCGGCGAACATGTCGGCGAACGCGACGGTGCTGGATTTAAAACCGGCGGTCGCGGAGTTGGAAATGTTGTTGCCGATAACGTCGAGGTTACTGGAGGCCGCGTTTAAGCCGCTGACCGCTTGTGAAAAGCCCATGTGTCACTCCTGAGTAAATTGGTGTCGTTTTAGAGAATCTGACGAATTTTATCGAGCGTGGTGGTGCCCATCGTCCCGAGGTCAAGGATTGCCCCGCTGGAATCGGTGGTCACACCGTTCACTAAGGCATAGTTCAGTGGCTGCGCCACCAGTTGTTCTGTCCCGTCGCTGGCGGCGAGCGAGACGTTATATTTGCCATCCGGCGCCGTAGTGCCATCCGCCAGCGTGCCGTCCCACGAGAAGGTGTGGACGCCCGCCGTCAGGCCGCCAAGATCGAGGGTGCGCACCACTTTGCCGCTGCCGTCGGTAATGGTCGCGGTGGTGGTAGTCGAGGCGCGCGTCAGATCGACGCCGAACGGCGTGGCCTGCCCCTTGCCCGCCAGAATCTGCGTGCCCGGCACCATGACGCCGTGGCCGATCAGGGTAGAGGCCTGCATCGACTGGTTGCTGTTGATCTGACCGGAAATCGAACCCAGCGTGGTGTTCAGCTTCTCAATGCCGCTTACGGTATTGATCTGCGCCAGCTGCGTGGTCAGCTCGTTGTTCTCCATCGGATTGGTGGGATCCTGGTTTTTCAGCTGCGTCACCAGCAGCGTCAAAAAGTTGCTCTGCAGATCGGACGCGCTGCTGCTGCTCGACGCCCCGGTGGTGTTGGTCAGGACACTGGGGTTGATCTTTTCGTTAACGCCAACGGCTAAGCCCATTGTTATTCTCCGTTATTGACCCATGGTCAGGGTTTTCATCATCATTGACTTGACGGTGTTCAGCACTTCGACGTTCGCCTGATAGCTGCGCGATGCCGCCATGCTATTTACCGTCTCGCTGACCACGTCGACGTTCGGCATCTTGACGTAGCCTTTGCCGTCCGCCAGCGGATTGCCTGGATCGTAAACCAGCTTCGCTGGCGTCTTGTCTTCCACCACCTGGGCCACGCGCACGCCGCCGGTCGCCTGACCCGGCGCGGCGTCCACCTGGAACACCACCTGTTTCGCCACGTAGGGCTGGCCGTCAGGCCCGGTCACGCTGTCGGCGTTGGCCAGGTTGCTGGCGGCGACGTTCAATCGCTGAGACTGTGCAGTCATCGCCGAACCGGCGATATCAAAAATGTTCAGTAATGCCATCTGTTATTGTCCCTGCAGCACGGTCATCATGCCTTTTATCTGGCTGCCGATGAGCGTGAGGTCGGTTTGATATTTCAGGCTGTTGTCCGCGAACTGCGTACGCTCGCGATCCATATCGACGGTGTTGCCATCCATCGACGGCTGATCGGGAATGCGATACAGCAGGTCCATCGACGGCAACTTTGCAGTCTGTGCAGGAATATGGCGTGCCGACGTCACCGCCAGCGACAGGCCTGAACCCTGCGCACGCCCTTTCTCCAGCGCGCGGTTAAGCTCGCTGGCGAAATCGATATCTCTGGCCTGATAGCCTGGGGTATCGGCGTTAGCGATGTTGGATGCCAGGATCTCCTGACGTTGAGCCCGCAGGTTCAGCGCTTCGGTGCCGAACTGTAGTGCTGCATCCAGTTTGTCAAGCATGCTTCCTCCGAAAGTGAAAATTTTGAGTTGTCAGCATAATCGGGCGCGTGGAAAGCTATCGCCGGAATAGCGCTAAAAAGCAGCGCTATTTTTTGCCTTGAAGAATTGCGCGCACGGGTAGAATCAGCGGCATGCAAGGTGACGGGGATAAACAGATGCGGATAATAAAAGGGTGGCTGACGGCGATGCTGTTCATACTGGCGATGCCGGTATGGGCGGACGACTTGACCGCACAGCTCAACCAGTTTTTTAAAACGCGCGATCCGCAGCATGCCGCCGGTATGAACGTTGTGGTGCGCACGCCGCCGCAGCAGTGGCCGGCCTGCCCCGCGCCGCAGTTCTCGCTTCCCGGCAACAGCCGTCTGTGGGGCACGATGAGCGTGGCGGCGAACTGCGATCAGCAGCGCCGTTATATCCAGGTGGAAGTGCAGGTGACCGGCGATTACGTGGTGGTGAACCGTCAGGTGCCGCGCGGCGCCACGCTGAGCGTCGCGGACGTGGTCATAAAGCAGGGACGACTCGATACCCTGCCTGCGCGCGCGGTGCTCGATCCACAGCAAATTGTCGATGCGGTCAGCGTGCGCGACCTGCTGCCCGACCAGCCGCTGACGCTCTCAATGGTGCGTCAGCCCTGGCGGGTAAAAGCCGGTCAGCCGGTGATTGTGATTGCGCAGGGCGACGGTTTTAACGCCAGCGGCGAAGGTCGGGCGCTGAACAACGCCACGGCGACGCAGCGGGTGCGGGTGCGAATGGGAAATGGGCAAATAGTCAGCGGCAGCGTCAGTGCGGATGGGAATATTCTTATATCGCTATAAACTGCTAAAGATGGCTGTTGTTCTGCCGATAGTGGGATCAACATACATTGTACTCTTTGCCTATCAGGCAGCATCCAGGCCTGAATTTACAGGAGCCAGACCATGAGCATTGATAAAACTAAAGCTATGCAGCCCGTCAGCACCGTTCAGCCGCGCGAAAGCAATGAAAGCGCTGGCGCGAAAGTGCGTCAGACCAGCAGCGCAGCAACGCCAGCCGGTGCCGCGCAGGTCAGCCTGAGCGGCGCTCAGTCCCAGCTGATGAAGCCGGGCAGTCAGGACATTAATACCGCGCGCGTCGAGCAGCTGAAAACCGCCATTCGCAACGGCGAGCTGAAGATGGATACCGGTAAAATCGCTGACGCCCTGATTCAGGAAGCGAAATCGTACTTACAGGATAAATAACCGCTATGAACAGCCTGATTACCGCGCTGGATAAAATGCAGGAAGTCCTCGGCTCGCTGAGCAACATAATAAAGGAAGAGCATGAGCAGCTCTCTGCCGGTTTTATTAACAGCAGCCTGCTTCAGCGTATTACCGAAGATAAAAGTTCACTGCTGACGACGCTGAACTATCTGGACGGCATGCGGCGGGAATCAGAGAAACAGTATCGTCTTCAGGCGCCCTATCGCGGCCAGCCGGAGCTGGCGCGTCGCTGGCAGACGATCGAACAACGCACGCGTCAACTGCGCGACAACAACACCCATAACGGCATGCTGTTAAATCAGCAGGTAGCGCTGAACAGCAAAGCGCTGGCGCTGCTGAAGCCGCATCAGACTCAGGCCTTTTACGGCCCGGACGGTCAGGCGACCTCCGGCGGCTTTACCTCACGGCGGGTTTAACCGCTGAAGCATTAACCCACCGGATTCGCTTCCGGCGGGTTTTGCGCGTTTTGAATCAGGCGACCGAGCGACGGGCGAAGTCGCGTGGGCGGAAACCCAGCAGCGCCAGCACCACGAAATAGGCGCCGCCGCCCACCGCGCAGACCGCCGCCAGCCGCATCAGGCGGTACGGCATGCCGCCGATATCCCAGGCAGGCATCACCATCAGCATCGCTACCAGCACGCCCGCCATCACCACCACCGCCAGCACCAGACGCAGCAAAAAACCGAACCAGCCCGGCTGCGGCTGAAAAATTTGCTTTTTACGCAGCTGCCAGAACAGCAGCGCGCCGTTCAGACAGGCGGCCAGACCAATCGACAGCGACAGTCCCGCATGCTTCAGCGGCCCGATAAAGGCCAGGTTCATCAGCTGCGTCATAATCAGCGTGACGATGGCGATCTTTACCGGCGTTTTGATGTCCTGCCGTGAGTAAAAGCCCGGCGCCAGCACCTTCACCACGATCAACCCCATCAGGCCGACCGAATAGGCGATCAGCGCGCGCTGCGTCATCGCGGCGTCAAAGGCGGTGAACTTGCCGTACTGGAACAGCGCCACGGTGAGCGGCCCGGAGAGAATCCCCAGCGCCACCGCGCTCGGCAGCGCCAGCAGGAAGCAGAGACGCAGTCCCCAGTCCATCAGGCGCGAATATTCATCATGGTTGCCGCTGGCGAAGCTGCGCGACAGCGACGGCAGCAGAATGGTGCCCAGCGCCACGCCCAATACGCCGGAGGGAAACTCCATCAGGCGATCGGCGTAGTACATCCATGATACCGAGCCGGAGACGAGGAACGAGGCGAAAATGGTGTTGATGATCAGCGAAATCTGGCTGACGGAAACGCCGAGGATTGCCGGTCCCATCTGACGCAGCACGCGCCAGACGCCCGCATCCTTCAGATTGAGGCGCGGCAGCACCAGCATGCCGATCTTTTTCAGGTGCGGCAGCTGATAGCCCAGCTGCAACACGCCGCCGACCACCACCGCCCACGCCAGCGCCAGCACCGGCGGATGGAAATGCGGCGCGCCGAACAGCGCGAAGCCGATCATACTGATATTCAACAGCGTGGGCGCGAAGGCCGGCACCGAAAAGCGGTTCCAGGTGTTGAGGATCGCGCCCACCAGCGAGGCGAGCGAAATCAGCAGAATATAGGGAAAGGTGATGCGCAGCAGACTACTGGAGAGCGCGAACTTATCTGCGGTATCGGCGAAGCCCGGCGCGGTGACCATAATCACCCAGGGCGCGGCGATCATGCCGAGAAAAGTGACCAGCGCCAGCGCCAGGGTCAGCAGCCCTGATACGTAGGCAACGAACACGCGCGTCGCCTCCTCGCCCTGCTTGCTTTTATATTCCGCCAGGATCGGCACAAACGCCTGCGAAAACGCGCCTTCGGCAAAGATGCGGCGCAGCAGATTGGGAAGTTTAAAGGCGACGAAAAAGGCGTCGGTAGCCATCCCGGCTCCGAACACCCTTGCCACAATCGCATCGCGGGCAAAGCCCAGCACGCGTGAGAACAGCGTCATAGAGCTGACCGCCGCCAGGGATTTCAACAAATTCATGGTTAACTGCGCATCCTGAAGGTTCAATCCGGTTAACAGACAATAGCGGACCGGCAGCGGGCCGATCCGGCGGTTAGTCTACCGATACGCAGGGAAATAACCACAATGGATTGTTACAGCAGATTATTCTTGCTCAAGGTCGCGCCAGATTTTTTCCACGATGCGCTGCGCCTTGAGCGCCTGCTCGCCGCTGGTTTCCGGCATTGTCTGATTTTGCACGCAGTCGATAAAATGGCGCGCCGCGCCGTCGAAACCACGCAAGGCCTGGGTGGTTTGCCAGGCGGGCGGCGGCTCAATCAGGGTTTTTCCTTCCGCCTCATGGCGCCAGTCGCGCATTTCGTCCAGCTGCCAGACGCCGCCGTCGGCGATAGCGCTCACCGACTCGCGCTGCGTGCCGGCGCGTCGGTGCATGCTGGTAGTGACCTGAGCGTTGCCGACGCTGAAGTGATGCTCGCCGTAGAGCATCTCTCCCGCCTCGGTGGTCTGGATGTAGCCGTGATGCAGTTTAACCTTGCCGTCCGCCAGCCACAGGGCGGTATCCACCACATGCAGATAGTCGTCCAGCAGGGTAAAACGCAGATCGTGCGGGCCGACGCTGTCGCTGCGGTGTTTCTCCATACGGATCGAGGCAGGCTGATGCAGCGCGGCCTTTAGCTGCTGATAGCGCGGCGCGAAGCGGCGATTGAAGCCGACCATCAGCTTGCGGCCGCGCCGGTGCGCCAGTTCCACTAACGCTTCCGCCTCGTCGAGCGTCTCCGCCAGCGGCTTATCGACGCAGACGTCGACGCCCAGCTCCAGCAGCTCGCGCACCACGCGGTAGTGGCTGGCGGTGCTGCTGTGCACGAACACCGCGTCGCAGTCGGCCGCCAGCGCGTCGATATGGCCGTAGCAGCGCATGCGATAGCTGTCGCATACCTGCTGCGCCTTTTGCTGGTTTGGCGAAAAGCCGCCCACCAGCGTCCACGCATCGGCGCGCGCCAGCACCGGCAGCCAGGCTTTTTGCGCGATGCCGCCTAACCCCACTACCCCAATTTTTACTGTCATAGCAGACCTCTGTATCGGACCTTTTGCGCCAGGCGCGACGCCCGGATGGATGAAAACCAGCCTGTTTGCCAGGCTGAATATGTCAGACGCCGGCGCGAAGAAGAGCCGGCGCGCTACGGCCTCAGCCGCGTCGTTCTGGCGTCCAGTCGCGGCAGGTCAACGCGGTCAGTACATGATCCTGCCAGCGGCCGTCAATCAGCAGATAATCTTTGGCGTAGCCCTCTTTTTCAAAGCCCAGGCGCGCCAGCAGATTGCCGCTGCGCTGATTGTGCGGCATATAGTTGGCCATAATGCGATGCATGCGCTGCTGGCGCTGCATATAGCGGATCGCCGACTGCAACGCTTCAAACATCATCCCCTGCCCCTGCCACTTTTCGCCCAGCGAATAGCCGAGATAGCAGGCGTGAAACGAACCGCGCAGCACGTTGCTGAAATTGGCGACGCCGCGCACCTCTTTCTCTTCAGGGTCCATCACAATAAAATAGAAAGCGCTGCCCTGTTTGTGCATGTCGGTAATCAAGCCAAGACGCGCCTGCCAGCCGGAGGGATAGCAGTGACTTTCGTCGCGCACCGGCTCCCAGGGCTTAAGGAAGGCGCGATTTTCAGCATAGTAATCAGCCAGTCGCCATGCATCGCGCTCATGAACAAGACGTACTACCAGCCGATCGGTAGTCAGGCGCACTTTCGGCGCGGCGGAACGATAGCCAAACATCTTTTCTCCTGAAAGCCATGGCTGATAAACAAAATTGATTGATGCCCGGCGCGGCTGTCGTCAGCGCAGCCCGGCCATCCGTCTCTCATTATTCTGGCTTCACAGATTGCCCGGAAGCAAACCCGGCGTGAAGAAAAGCTGAGAAGACGCTATTACTGCCCTGAAATTACAGCACATTTTGTCAAAGATCGATAAAAAAATATCATTCCCCGTTTGCTGTTAAATTGCACAGCCAACACCGAGAATAGAGCTTCTTCAAATGCGCTTTGTTTATGGTTGCTAAGGAATCAGCATGGCTTGTGTTGCGCGCGCCCGGCGTCTGGGGCGCATTTTTCTGCTGGTCGACAATATGCTGGTGGTGCTGGGCTTTTTTGTCGTTTTTCCGCTGATTTCGATTCGCTTCGTCGATCAGCTGGGCTGGGCGGCGATAATGGTGGGCATCGCGCTTGGGCTGCGTCAGCTGGTGCAGCAGGGGCTGGGGGTCTTCGGCGGCGCGATCGCCGACCGCTTCGGCGCCAAGCCGATGATCGTCAGCGGCATGCTGCTGCGCGCCGCCGGTTTCGCCGCCATGGCGGTGGCGCACGAGCCCTGGGTTCTCTGGTTCTCCTGTCTGCTCTCGGGCATCGGCGGCACGCTGTTCGATCCGCCGCGCACCGCGCTGGTGGTGAAGCTGATCCGCCCGGAGGCGCGCGGCCGCTTCTTTTCGCTGTTAATGATGCAGGACAGCGCTGGCGCAGTGCTGGGCGCGCTAATCGGCAGCTGGCTGCTCGCCTGGGATTTCCGTCTGGTCTGCTGGGCCGGCGCGCTGGTGTTCGTGCTGGCCGCGCTGTTCAACGCCCTGCTGCTGCCCGCCTGGCGCATCTCCACCGTGCCGACGCCGATGCGCGAAGGGTTAAGCCGCGTATTGAAAGATCGCCGCTTCTGCACCTATGTGCTGACGCTGACCGGCTATTACATGCTGGCGGTACAGGTGATGCTGATGCTGCCGATTATGGTGAATCAGGTTGCTGGCAGCGCCAGCGCGGTGAAATGGATGTACGCCATTGAAGCCACGCTGTCGCTGACGCTGCTCTATCCCATCGCCCGCTGGAGCGAAAAGCGCTTTCGCCTGCACCATCGCCTGATGGCGGGCCTGCTGTTGATGACGCTCAGCCTGCTGCCCATCGGCCTGACCGACTCGTTGCAGCAGCTGTTTGTGCTGATCAGCCTGTTTTATATCGGCTCGATTATCGCCGAGCCGGCGCGGGAAACCCTCAGCGCCGAGCTGGCCAGCGCGCGGGCGCGCGGCAGCTATCTCGGCTTCAGCCGCCTCGGCCTGGCGCTGGGCGGCGCGCTCGGCTACACCGGCGGCGGCTGGATGTTCGACGCCGGCCGCGAGCTGGGTCTGCCAGAGCTTCCCTGGCTGATGCTCGGCAGCGTGGGCATGGCGACGCTGCTGGCGCTCTGGTGGCAGTTTCAGCCGCGCACCGCCGCGCCCGCGATGCTCAGCGGCGGCTAAAGCCGCCGTCGCGGTTTGCCCTCCCTCTGAATCTCTTCCATACTTTTTAAGACTATTCAAACGATTGTCGGCGGCCGACGCTGCCGACAGCAGCAGTAAGGAGAGGTCTGGTGAAACTCTATATTTACGATCATTGTCCCTTCTGCGTGAAAGCGCGCATGATTTTCGGTCTGAAAAACCTGCCGGTAGAACTGATCGTGATGCTCAACGACGATGAAGAAACGCCGAAGCGTCTGATCGGTCAGAAGATTGCGCCGATCCTGCAAAAAGAGGATGGCAGCTGCATGCCGGAAAGCCTCGATATTGTGCGTTTTGTCGATAAGCTGGATGGCGAACCGCTGCTGACCGGCAAAACCAATCCCGCCATCAATGACTGGCTGCGCAACGTGAACGGCTACGTGAATAAGCTGCTGCTGCCCCGCATCGCGCAGGCCTCTTTCGCCGAGTTCGCCACGCCGGAAGCGCGCAGCTATTTTAAAAATAAAAAGGAAGCCAGCATCGGTGACTTCGCCGAGCTGAAACAGCACGCCAACGGGCTGGTGAAGAAGATCAGCGACGATCTTCGCGATCTCGATAAGCTGATCGTCAAGCCGAATGCGGTCAACGGCGAGCTGTCGGATGATGACATTCACCTTTTCCCGCTGCTGCGTTCGCTGACGCTGGTGGCAGGCGTCACCTGGCCCAGCCGGGTTGCCGAGTATCGCGATAATATGGCGAAGCAGACGCAGGTTAATTTGCTGAGCTCCATCGCGGTTTGATATTGCCGGGCGGCATCATGCCGCCTCTCTTTTTCCCCTTCTTTACGTATTCTCCTGGTGACTCGCGGCGGCGATTGCGGCAAGCTTAGCCTCCTTAAAAAGGAGACTTTCTCCGCATTACTTTCGAGGATTGTCATGAACAAGGCGTTTCTGGCGCTCTGCGCCCTTCTGGTTGCCGGTCTGCTAACCGCCTGTAACCAGCTTACCCAGTACACCATCTCCGAACAGGAGGTGAACCAGGCTTTGCAAAAGCATAATAACTACGAAAAAAATATCGGCGTCTCCGGGCTGGTCAATGCGCATATCGTACTGACCAACCTCAGCAGCCAGATTGGCCGCGAAGAGCCGGGCAAGGTGACGCTCTCCGGCAACGCGAAGGTCAACATCACTTCACTGCTCGGTCCGCAGCAGGCGGATATGCAGCTGAAGATGAAAGCGCAGCCGTTTTTCGATAAAGAAAAAGGCGCGATTTACCTGAAAGATATGGAAATCGTGCAGTCGGACGTACAGCCGGAGAAAATGCAGCCGGTGCTGCAAACCCTGACGCCCTATCTGAATCAGTCGCTGAAAAGCTATTTCGATCGTGAGCCGGCCTGGGTGTTAAGCACCGAGCGCAGCAAAGCGGAAGCGATGGCGAAAAAACTGGCGAAAGGCATTGAAGTCAAACCGGGCGAGCTGGTTATTCCCTTTACCGACTAACCCTTTTCAACTTATCGGCTATCTTCTCAACGCCCCGCCACGCGGGGCTTTTTTTACCTGACGCGCACAAAGCAAGTGCAATCGGTTGCCTTTATCCTTATGCTTGGTACCCGGCTAAAAACCGCCTTTCTTCATTCTTACCGCCGGAGCATAACTGATGACTGCACAACCCCAGCAACTGATCATTCGCCGCCCTGACGACTGGCATATCCATCTGCGTGACGATGAGATGCTGCGCGCCGTATTGCCCTGGACCAGCGCCGTGTGCGGCCGTGCCATCGTTATGCCTAATCTGGCGCCGCCGGTCACCAGCGTCGAGGCGGCCATCGCCTACCGCGAGCGCATTCTCGCCGCGCTGCCGGAAGGCCATGCGTTCCAGCCGCTGATGACCTGCTACCTGACCGATTCGCTGAGCGCGGACGAAGTGGAAAAAGGGTTCAGCGCTGGCGTTTTCACCGCCGCCAAACTCTATCCCGCTCACGCCACCACCAACTCCAGCCACGGCGTCACCAGCATCGATGCCATCGCTTCGGTGCTGGAGCGGATGCAGCGCATCGGCATGCCGCTGCTGATCCATGGCGAAGTCACCGACGCACATATCGATATTTTCGATCGCGAGGCGCGCTTTATCGAAACGGTGATGGAGCCGCTGCGCCAGCGCTACCCTGAGCTGAAGGTGGTGTTTGAACATATCACCACCAAAGAGGCGGCGCAGTATGTGGAGGCGGGTAATGAGCGTCTCGGCGCGACGATTACCCCGCAGCATCTGATGTTTAACCGTAACCATATGTTGGTCGGCGGCGTGCGTCCGCATCTTTATTGCCTGCCGATCCTGAAGCGCAATGTGCATCAGGAGGCGCTGCGCAAGGTGATCGCCAGCGGCCATCCGCGCTTTTTCCTCGGCACCGATACCGCGCCGCATCTGCGTCACCGTAAAGAGACGAGCTGCGGCTGCGCCGGGGTATTTAACGCGCCGACGGCGCTGCCCGCCTACGCCACGGTATTTGAAGAGATGGATGCGCTGGCGCACTTTGAAGCCTTCTGCTCGGAGAACGGCCCACGCTTCTACGGGCTGCCGCTGAATGAAGGAACGATTCGTCTGGTGCGCGAGCCCTGGACGGTGCCCGAAAGCATCCCTGCGGCGGGCGATACGCTAGTGCCTTTCCTCGCCGGTGAAACGCTGAACTGGCGCGTCGCCTGATACGCCTTTTGGCTGGCGCAGTACGCGTCAGCCGTCTCCGCTTTTCTTTTACGCTTCCCCTCTTTCTCGCGCAGCTTTTCGTTGCTTTGCGTTCGTGTTAACTGTATAAATACACAGTACTCAAAGCGGAGGCAGATATGCGTGTTGAAGTCACTATAGCGAAAACCACTCAGCTCCCTGCCGGCGCTATCGATGCGCTGACGCAGGAGTTGTCAAAACGTATTGATAAAGAATTTCCTGAAGTCAGCAACCATATTTCCGTGCGCTACGCCAGCGCCAATAACCTGACCGTGATGGGCAGTGGTAAAGAAGCGAAAGATCGCGTGACCGAAATCCTGCAGGAGACATGGGAAAGCGCGGACGACTGGTTTATCACTGACTGATCCCCTCTTTGTGCCGTTGTTTGCCGGATATCGCCATCCGGCTTTTTTTTATCTTTGCCGCCTCGCCGCCGCGTCAACGCGGTTATAGACTGTTTTAAGCTGATGACTTATTCTTGCGCCAGTCATGCTTACAGGAGGTGTTACCCATGACCACTGAAAAACCCGAAGAGGCGATGACATTTGGTGAACTGCTGGCGCTAATTGGCGAACAGCAGCGTCGTCTTACCGTGCTGGAAAACGCGTTTTCTTATCTGACATTTTGTCTGGACGCCAAATCCAACCAGCTGTTGATTCACAGCCTGCGTCTGGAATCGCAGAATCAAAATTATGATGAGGGGATGCAGCTGCATTTTGCCCGCCTTGCAGAAGAACTGGAAAAACGCAGCGCGCCGGTAAAAATTCAGTCCGATGCCGGCGTTTAATTTTATAAACTCCTGCTTCAGGCAGGAGTTTTTTCTCTCTAAGAAATTTCAGATTTCCGTTCAATTATTATTCACCTGCCGATTAAAGTAGCGATTAGCGCATTTTTCGTGCCGCTTAATTCTGTAACGCTGTTATAATCATTCTGCTCTGTGAAAAAAAGCCGCATTGAAACCTCAATTAATCACTTCGTTCTACGAGTAATAAGGGGGTTATAATGGACAGTAATAAAGAGATCATTCAGACACATCCCCTCGTTGGATGGGATATCAGTACCGTGGACTCGTATGATGCGATGATGATTCGTCTGCACTCGCTTTCATCTAATGAGCAACAGCCTGATGAAGCCGACGTAGGGCCGACTTACTGGCTGACTACGGATGTTGCCAGACAATTTATCTCCATTCTGGAAGCGGGCATCGCTAAAATAGAAGCCAGCGAAATCCTTGCTCGAGACTACAAAAAGCACTAATTAGCATCATGTTTGACAGGCACCTTTCGGGGTGCCTTTTTATTATCCGCGCCCTTTTGCTATGCTGCTAACCCTTCGCAGCGTCAGGAGAAGTTGGCAAATGGTTTATGATCTTATCGTTATCGGGAGTGGCTCCGTCGGTGCCGCGGCGGGCTGGTACGCCACCCGCGCCGGGCTGAAGGTGCTGATGATCGACAGCGCCCATCCCCCTCATCAGGAAGGCAGCCATCACGGCGCCACGCGCCTTATCCGCCACGCCTACGGCGAAGGCGCGCGCTATGTGCCGATGGTGCTGCGCGCGCAACAGCTCTGGGACGAGCTGGAAACGCTGAGCGGCGAGCGCATCATGCACCGCAGCGGCATTATCAATCTCTCTCCTGCCGCCTCGCCGTTTATCGCCAACGTTATTGAAAGCGCGCGTCAGTTCCAGCTTGAAATTGAGGTGCTGGAGGCGGAACAGGTGCGACAGCGCTGGCCGGACATCAGCGTGCCGGATGGCTACGTAGGGGTTTATGAGCCGCGCTCCGGCTACCTTAAATCGGAAGTGGCGATTCGCAGCTGGATACGCCTGGCGCGCGAGGCGGGCTGCGCCCAGCTGTTTAACTGTCCGGTTAGCGCCCTCGCCCGCGAAGGCGAGCTCCAGCGCGTCACCACCCTTGACGGCGACTACTATGGCCGCAAGGTGCTGATCAGCGCCGGCACCGCGATTAAAGCACTCTGCCCTGAACTGCCGGTCACGCCGGTGCGCAAGGTGTTCGCCTGGTATCAGGCCGACGGCCGCTATAGCGAAAACAATAAATTCCCCGGCTTTACCGTTGAAATGGAAGACGGCAGCCAGTATTACGGTTTTCCGGCTGATAATAACGAGCTGAAAATAGGCCGACACGATGGCGGTCAACCGATGGCGACCGGCGAGGCGCGCAGGCCTTTTGGCGCCTGGGCCAGCGATGGTAATGAGGTGTTTAATTTCCTGCGCCGCTTTTTACCGGGCGTCGGCGTCTGTTTACACGGCGCCGCCTGCGCTTATGATAATTCGCCCGATGAAGATTTTATTATCGATACGCTGCCGGATGATAATCAGCGCATGGTAATAAGCGGATTAAGCGGTCACGGTTTTAAATTCGCCAGCGTATTAGGTGAAATAGCCTGTGCTTTTGCCAGCGATAAGCCCTGTGAATTTGACTTAACGCCGTTCTCTCTTTCCCGCTTTAAATAAAAAATAAAGGCACAATTAAATTGTGCCTTATTATTTTCAAGCTAATAAATACCGTTATGATTGTTTATTCGCGGCGCGCTTCATTAAAGCCGATATTATTGCGTCTGCATCTTTTCTTTCTGACGGCGCAGCTTTAATTTTTTCACCAGCCTGACCGCTTCCGCTTCGGAACCGACCGCGGGCGCTGAGCCGTGCAGCGGCTTACGCGCCGTTTCTCGCATAAAGAAGACGGTAATTAAACCGATCACCGCAGCACCCATCAGGTAGTAAGCAGGCATCAGCAGATTTTGCGTTTTATCGACCAGCCAGGCGGTCATCAGCGGCGTGGTGCCGCCAAACAGCGAGACAGAAATGTTAAAGCCGATCGCCAGCGCGCTGTAGCGAATATCGGTGGCGAACAGCGCCGGGAGCGCGGAAGGCATGGTGCCGCTGAAGCAGCTGTGTAGCACCCCAAGGATCATCAGGCCGATAAAGACGAACACCAGATTGCCGGTCGCCACCAGCATCAGACACGGGATCGCCAGCACGATCAAACCGACCGATCCAAGCGCGATCACTGGACGACGGCCAAGGCGATCGTTCCAGTGGCCCCAGAACAGCGTCAGCGGCATCATCACAAACATCACCACCAGCACCAGCATCAGGCCGCTCAGCTCGCTGAGTCCCAGCACGCCGGTGAGATAGCTCGGCATGTAAGAAGTGAGCATATAGTTGGAGACGTTGAACAGCAGCACCAGACCGATGCATTTCAACATCTGCGCACGGTATTTGCTCAGCATCTGCCACAGCGTCATGCGCGGCTTGCTGTGCTCCAGCGCTTCCTGCTTCTCCATATGCTTCTGAAACGCCGGCGTCTCTTCCAGCTTCAGACGGATATAGAGACCGAACAGTCCCAGCGGCGCAGCGATAAAGAAAGGAACGCGCCAGCCCCAGCTAAGCAGCTGGTCGGTCGACAGCGCCGCCGTCAGCGCGGTGACCAGCCCGGCCCCCAGCAAATAACCGCCCAGCGTGCCGAACTCCAGCCAGCTGCCCATAAAGCCGCGGCGTTTATCGGTGGA
This sequence comes from Mixta calida, assembly GCF_002953215.1. NCBI lineage: Bacteria > Pseudomonadati > Pseudomonadota > Gammaproteobacteria > Enterobacterales > Erwiniaceae > Mixta > Mixta calida. The sequence goes on along the minus strand of NZ_CP026378.1, from coordinate 1,729,787 downwards.
GTACTCGGCGATAAAGGTAGCGGCCCCGCCATATTCTCCTCCGGTAGAGAAGCCCTGCAACAGACGCGCCAGCAGCAGTAGCAGCGGCGCGGCAATACCGATGCTGTTATAGCCGGGGATCAGCCCGATACAGAAGGTACCGATAGACATCAAAATCATGGTGATCGCCAACACTTTCTGACGTCCAATGCGGTCGCCGAGCGGGCCGAAAAACAGGCCGCCGATGGGACGCACCAGGAAGGCGGCGGCAAAGGCGCCGAAGGTGGCGATCAACTGCGCCGCCGGGCTGCCGCCAGGGAAGAAGACTTTACCGATAGTGACGGCCAGATAGCTGTAAACGCCGAAGTCAAACCACTCCATGGCGTTGCCCAGCGCCGCGGCGCCGACGGCGCGCTTCAGCATCTCATTGTCGACAATGGTGATATCGTCGACGGTAAGTTCCTTTTGCGCTTTTTTCTGCCAGAAATGTTTTTTTGTATGGATAGATGAGCCTGTAGCTTCGTTCATATCGTTTCCTCACGGATGACGCGATGACGGAGAGGCAGCACCATAGCTTTCATAGCCAGCCGGTGGCAAATGGTAAGGAAAGCTATAACGCAGCATGAGTGCGTGGCACAAAAATGAGATATGCATCACGCTTATTGACACTTTTTTACTTTATACATCCCGCCGACAAATTGCAACTTTGTTGAAATTTACTCCTGATACAGTAAAGAGTAATGGCTTGTAATGCCATTTTTTAACATAAATTCGGCACTAAATAGCCCTGCTCTCTGTGGGTTTTTATTGTTTAACCCAACGCTGTTTTGACTGCTTACCCTGCTTTACGTTGTACCGGATAAATTTATCTGACAGCTCATCGTAAATAAGTTGTTAAAAAACTACATCCCTGCATCGTTTCTCCCTACAACAGAGATGCCTTCTTACTGACAAAAACTGACAGTTCCCTGTAAAAAAACAAGATTTATTTCAAATTAACTGAATGCGTCAGGCAACTTCTTTCTCAGCAGACATTCTTTATTTCCCTACCGGAAGATAAAAAAATCGCCTTAAAGACCTTCTGCTTCTCGATAAAATTGCACGATAAAAGCATAACAATAACAATTTTTTTGAATACCAGAAAAAAAGCGCGCGTCGGTCCTGATTTTTGTTGATTTTCTGTTTCAGCTTGTTCAGTCTCATGTCAAAACGTGAATGAGGGAGACGATAATGCGGTGGAAAAACAGTCGCGGCGAATATGGACATATCGCCGTATCGCTTCACTGGCTGGTTGCTTTAGCGGTCTATGGCATGTTTGCGCTTGGGCTGTGGATGGTCACGCTGGGCTATTACGATACCTGGTATCACAAAGCGCCTGAGCTGCATAAAAGTATCGGCATGGTGCTGTTTGCCGTCATGACCCTGCGCGTCGTCTGGCGTTTTGTCTCCCCTCCTCCGGCGCCGCTCGCCAGCTACTCTCCGCTGGTGCGCTACGGCGCGATTGGCGCGCATCTGCTGCTCTACCTGCTGCTGTTCGCGATTTTTATCACCGGCTACCTGATCTCTACCGGAGAAGGCCAGCCAATAGAGATCTTTGGCCTGCTCTCTGCGCCTGCCGCGATCAACGCCGACGCCGTGCAGATCGATCTGGCGGGCGATATCCATCTCTGGCTGGCATGGAGCGTGGTGATCCTGTCGCTGCTGCACGGCCTGGCTGCGCTGAAGCACCACTTTATCGATCGAGATATCACGCTAAAACGGATGCTGGGTTGCCGCATCGCTTCATCTATTGAAACGGAGAAATAGTATGTTGAAAAAAACGCTTTGCGGTCTGACCGCAGCAACGCTGCTGCTTGCAGCCCAGACGGCGACTGCCGCGGACTATAAAATCGATAAACAGGGGCAGCATGCCTTTATTCAGTTCCGCATCAAGCACCTTGGCTACAGCTGGCTCTACGGCACTTTTAAAGATTTCGACGGCAGCTTTACCTTTGATGAGAAAGATCCGGCCGCGGATAAGGTGAATGTCACCATTAACACCAGCAGCGTCGACACTAACCACACCGAGCGCGACAAGCACCTGCGCAGCGCCGACTTCCTTAACGTCGGCAAATTCCCTCAGGCGACATTTGTCTCTACCGGCGTGAAGAAGGATGGCGACGAGCTGGATATTACCGGCAACCTGACGCTGAACGGCGTGACGAAGCCGATTACGCTTGAAGCGAAAATGCTTGGCCAGGGCGACGATCCGTGGGGCGGCTACCGTGCCGGCTTCGAGGCGGAAGGCAAACTGGCGCTGAAAGATTTTAACATTAAAACCGATCTCGGCCCGGCGTCTCAGGAAGTGGAGCTGATGATTTCTGTGGAAGGCGTCCGTCAAAAATAACCCGTTGGGAAAGAATAAGGGCAGCCTGCGCTGCCCTTTTTTATTGCCGCTGTCCGGCTTACTTAGCTTTCCGCTTTATCGGAAGGCGCGGGGATGGTCAGGGTGGCATTCAGCAGGCCGCGCGATTTATTGAAAATCTTGTTGCTGGTTTCACGACCAGCGCGGCGCGCGCGCTGCTCTTCCGGCGGCAGCGAGGCTTCTTCCATGCAGATCGGACTACAGCAGTGCTGATATTTCTCAGCGCAGGCCGGACACTGGATAAACAACAGATGGCAGCCGTCGTTGACGCAGTTGACGTGCGTATCGCACGGCGTGCCGCACTGGTGGCAGTGCGCGATAACATCGTCGGAAATGCGCTCGCCCATGCGCTCGTCAAAGACAAAGTTTTTGCCTTTAAACCGCACCGGCAAGCCCTGCTCGCGCGCGCGGCGCGCATATTCGATAATCCCGCCTTCAACGTGATAAACCTGCTCAAAACCGTTATGCCGCATCCAGGCGCTGGCTTTTTCGCAACGAATGCCGCCGGTGCAGTACATGACGATCTTTTTATCTTTTTTATCCTGCAGCATATCCACCGCCATCGGCAGCTGATCGCGGAAGGTATCGGCGGGGATTTCCAGCGCCTTGTCAAAGTGGCCCACTTCATATTCATAGTGATTGCGCATATCGACGAACACCGCATCGGGATCGTCGAGCATGGCGTTGACTTCATCCGCTTTCAGATAGGCGCCGACCTGGCTGGCGTCGAAGCTGTCGTCGGTGATGCCGTCGGCCACAATGCGATCGCGCACTTTCAGGCGCAGCACCCAGAAAGATTTGCCGTCGTCGTCCAGCGCCACGTTCATGCGCAGGTTATTTAGCGCCGGATGGAAACCGTACAGCGTCTCCTGCATACGCGGATAGAGGCTGGCCGGCACGCTGACCTGAGCGTTGATGCCCTCATGCGCGACATAGATGCGACCAAAGACCTTCAGCTCGGTCAGCGCTTTATAGAGCGCGTCGCGAAACGCCTGCGGATCGTCGATGGTGAAATATTTATAGAAAGAGACGGTGGTGCGCGGCTCGGTTTCGGCCAGCATGCGCGCCTTCAGCTCTTTGTTGGAGACCTGGTTATGTAACACTGGCATGGTGTTCTTTCCCATTAATGAGCGGTTTTTAGCGGGCGACATCATACCTGATTTAACAGTGAAGCAAAGCCTCGCAGCATTTTTTCTACATTTGACGATCGGGCACTACCGCACATACTGACAATTGACCTGGATCGCAATCACGTTGAGCATAGTTACTTTATTAGCGCCCTTACTATCACTTAGGTGATAACAGACGGAGAAAAAGATGAGTCAGCTATTTACGCCGATAAAATTGGGTAAGTTATCTCTCAGTAACCGCATTATTATTGCGCCGATGTGCCAGTACTCGGCGGAACAGGGTAAAGCAACGCCCTGGCACCGCATTCATCTGGGCCATCTCTCCCTGTCCGGCGCCGGACTGTTGATTATCGAAGCGACCGCGGTGGAAGCCGCCGGGCGTATCACGCCACAGGATTTGGGGCTGTGGGATGACGAAACGGAGCAGGCGCTGGCGGAAACCATCAATGATGTTAAACGCTACGCGACGATGCCGCTGGGTATTCAGCTGGGCCATGCCGGACGCAAAGCGTCCTGCGACGTGCCGTGGCGCGGCGGCGGCTTTTTAACGCCGCAGCAGGGCGGCTGGCAGACCTCCGCGCCCTCCGCGCTGCCCTACAGCGAAGGCGATGATAAGCCGCTGGCGCTGACCAAAGCACGCATTGAGGAGATCAAGCAGGCCTTTATCGACAGCGCTATCCGCGCTGACCGTCTGGGCTTCGAGCTGGTGGAAATCCACGCGGCCCACGGCTACCTGCTGCACCAGTTCCTCTCTCCGCTCTCCAACCAGCGCGACGACGAATATGGCGGCTCGCTGGAAAACCGTATGCGCCTGGTACTGGAAATCTTCGACGAGGTTCGCCGCGTCTTCCCACGCGACAAAGCGGTCGGCGTGCGCATCTCCGCCTCCGACTGGGTTGAAGGCGGCTGGGATGAGGAGCAGTCTGTCGCGTTAAGCAAGGCGCTGGAGGCGGCAGGCTGCGACTATATCCACGTCTCCAGCGGCGGCCTTTCGCCACAACAGCAGATCAGCGTGGGCCCCAACTATCAGGTGCCGTTCGCCGTCGGCATTAAAAAAGCGATGACTTCTATGCCGGTGATCGCCGTCGGTCTGATTACCGAGCCGCAGCAGGCGGAAGCGATTCTGGTGAATGGCGAGGCGGACGCCGTGGCGTTGGCGCGCGCGATGCTTTACGATCCGCGCTGGCCATGGCACGCCGCCGCCGAACTGGGCGAAAAAGTGCAGGCGCCGCCGCAGTACTGGCGCTGCGAACCCCATGAGGTGAAGGGGCTGTTTAACCTGTAAATCCTCTCCGGCGGCGCCTCTGTAGCGCCGCCGTTCATTTTGGCTGACACCATTATTTCAGCTGGCGTAAAAAAAGTGGCACAATATGCCCCTTAAACTGGACACTGCGGCAACAGACGCCTGCCGCAACGACTATCTGGAAGAACATGACTCAGCTGCCTCAATTTTCTCGCGATCTGCTGCATCCGCGTTACTGGTTACTCTGGCTTGGCATTGGCCTGCTTTATCTTGTGGTTCTGCTTCCTTATCCGGTGCTTTACCACCTCGGCTGCGGCCTCGGTCGTTTATCGATGCGCTTTATGAAGCGCCGCGTCGCGGTTGCCCGTCGCAATCTGGAGCTCTGTTTTCCCACCATGCCCGTTGCCGAACGTGAAGCGCTGGTAAAGCGCAATTTTGAATCAGTCGGCATGGGCCTGCTGGAAACCGGCATCGCCTGGTTCTGGCCCGACTGGCGGGTACGCAAATGGTTCACCAACTCCGGCGACGAGCATGTTAAGCGCGCCCTGGAAGAGAAAAAAGGGGTGCTGCTGATCGGCATGCATTTCCTGACGCTGGAGCTGGGTGCGCGTTTCTTCGGCATGCTCAATCCTGGCATCGGCGTTTATCGCCCGAATGACAACCCGGTGATCGACTGGCTGCAAACCTGGGGGCGGATGCGCTCCAATAAAAGCATGCTCGATCGCAAAGATCTCAAGGGGATGATCCGTGCGCTGAAGACGGGCGAGATTATCTGGTACGCCCCCGACCACGACTACGGTCCAAAGAGCAGCGTCTTCGTGCCCTTCTTCGCCGTGCCGAACGCCGCCTCGACCAAGGGCAGCTACCTGCTTATCCGTAGCGCCAACCCGGCGGTGATCCCCTTTGTGCCGCGCCGTCTGCCGCACGGCAAGGGCTACGAGCTGGTGGTGCTGCCGAGCGTCGAGGACATTTCCACCGAGAGCGAAGCGGCGACCGCCGCGCGCATGAATCAGATCGTCGAAGAGTCGATTTTGATGGCGCCGGAGCAGTATATGTGGCTGCATCGCCGCTTTAAGACACGCCCTGAGGGCGAGCCAAAACTCTACTGATCGCCTTTTCCCTTTCGTTTCAGCGTGAAACGAAAGGGGGTTCTTTTTTGCTCTCGCCCGCCATTTTTTTTATTCAGCAAACTCATGACGCGGCAAAACTTCGTCTATCCTTTTTTGAAACCATCCCCAAGGAGAATAAGGAGAAACCATGAGCATGTTTAGCACGCTGGAAGAAGCTATCGATAACGCCCGCGAAGAGTTTTTGGCGAATAACCCGGATCTGGATGATGACGAGGTATCGGTAGGACAATTCAACCTGCAAAAATATGTAATGCAGGATGGGGAAATTATGTGGCAGGCGGAATTCCTCGCTGATGAAAGCGATGATGGCGAACTCTCGCCGATTCGCACCGGCGAAGCTGCGCAGGCGATTTTTGACGGCGATTTCGATGAAGTTGAGCTGCGTCAGGAGTGGATGCCGGAGAACACGCTGCACGAATGGGATGAAGGCGAATTTCAGCTTGAACCACCGCTGGATACTGAAGAAGGCGAAGCGGTGGCGCAGGAGTGGGAAGACAGCGGCAGCAATAACGAATCCGACCGCTGGTAACCGCCGCGCCGCGGTTGATTACTCATAAGGGCCGTGTCGGGCATCTACCGGTAACAGGAGCGTGTCCAGCAGGGCCGACAGCGGCACGTCGATAATGGTCAAAAAGCGCCACGGCGTGTCGCGCACGTCCCACTGCACTCCAGGATAATATTGATTGCCGTTTCCCTGTCCGGGCACTGTACGGCTGATGATACTGCCACAGCCGCTCAACAGCAGCACCGCCGTCAGCAGCATGACGCCGCGTAAACCTCTTTTCACCCGTTTTCCCCTCTTATAAAAACAGGCCATTGTAACCGCCCGTCCCCTGCCCGCCAGCGCTTCAAAGGTAAAGGTAGCGTAAAGGGCCGGGATAAAAAAAGCGGCCCGCAGGCCGCCTGAATTTAGCGCGCCGTCAGAAACGGCGCTTGACGTTTTTCACCGCGGCCTGCAGGCCGCGCGGCTTACTTCGCTGGCGCTAACGCCAGCGGATTGAGCTGCAGCGTCCGATAGTAATCGAGCCACTCGTGATATTTCTCCGCATCCTGCCACAGTCTATAGTGCAGGCGCGCCAGCGTCACCGGATCGCTGAGCAGCACCAGACGCTCATCACGGCTCAGTTTCGCAGGCGCCTCGCTTAACGCACGCTCAACCCGACGGTCGCGCGCGTGATCCAGCAGGTCGCTTTTCAGGTGACGCGAGGTCGCCAGAGCGGTAGCCAGCGCGTTAAACGACGGATGGAACAGCGCATGCATAAAGCCATGCTTCAGGGCGCGTTCGCGGTTCAGCTGCAGATAGGCGTCGGTATCCTGCAATTCCTTCGGCGGCGCGTACTCTTCCGGGATCAGGAATAAGTTCGCGCGCCTGGTCGCCAGCCCATTGCTCGCGCGGCTGGAGATCACCGAAACAAACGGCGACAGGATCAGCGAGAAGACGATCGGCGACAGCCACCACAGGAAGTTTAGATCGAGCCAGCCCATACCGACCGCCCAGACGATGCCCAGCAGCATCTGCGAACCGTGACGGCGGAACGCTTCGCTCCACGGCGTAGCGTCGTCATCGCGCTGCGGCGAGTTCCACACCACTTCCCAGCCAAGGAAAGCGCTGACCACGAACACCGTATGGAACAGCATGCGCACCGGCGCCAGCAGCACCGAGAACAGCATCTCCAGCAGCATCGACAGCAGCAGACGCAGCGCGCCGCCGTAGCCCTTCGCCCCTTTGAACCAGATCAGCACCACGCTCAGCAGCTTCGGCAGGAACAGCAGCACCAGCGTCGTGGAGAACAGAGCTATCGCCAGTTCCGGTCGCCACTGCGGCCACACCGGGAAAAGCTGGCGCGGCTGCAGGAAGTACTGCGGCTCCATCAGGGTATGCACCACCTGCAACGCCGTCGAAAGCGCCAGGAACATAAACCAGAGCGGCGCCGAGAGATAGGACATCACGCCGGTCAGAAATACCGCACGGTGCACCGGGTGCATCCCTTTCACCAGGAACAGGCGGAAGTTCATCAGGTTGCCGTGACACCAGCGGCGGTCGCGCTTCAGCTCGTCCAGCAGGTTCGGCGGCAGCTCCTCATAGGAGCCAGGCAGATCGTACGCGATCCAGACGCCCCAGCCGGCGCGGCGCATCAGCGCGGCTTCGACAAAGTCGTGCGACAAAATCGAACCGGCGAACGACCCTTCGCCCGGCAACGGCGCCAGCGCGCAGTGCTCAATAAAAGGCTTCACGCGGATAATGGCGTTGTGGCCCCAGTAGTGCGATTCGCCCAGCTGCCAGAAGTGCAGACCGGCGGTAAACAGCGGCCCGTAAACGCGGGTGGCGAACTGCTGACAACGCGCATAGAGCGTATCCATGCCCGACGCCTTCGGCGAAGACTGGATAATGCCGGCGTTCGGGTTCGCTTCCATCATGCGCACCAGACCGGTCAGACACTCGCCGCTCATTACGCTGTCCGCATCCAGCACCACCATATAGCTGTACTGGCTGCCCCAGCGACGGCAGAAGTCGTCAATGTTGCCGCTTTTACGTTTCACGCGGCGGCGGCGGCGGCGATAGAAGATCTTGCCGGCGCCGCCCACGTCGCGCACCAGCTCCATCCACGCCTTCTGCTCCGCCATGGCGATGTCGGCGTCGTAGCTGTCGCTGAGGATATAGACGTCAAAATGCTCGCTCTCGCCGCTGCGCACGACGGATTCCCAGGTAGCGCGCAGACCGGCGAAGACGCGCTCCACATCTTCGTTGCAGATCGGCATGATCAGCGCCGTGCGGTGCGTCGGATCGATCGGCTCATCGCCGTTCAGCGTATAAGAGATGCTGTATTTATCGCGCCCGATCATCAACTGCAGGAAGCCCATCAGCGCCGTCCAGAAGCCAGCGGAGACCCAGCAGAACAGAATAGCGAACAGGAACAGGATGCCGGTCTGCAACACATAAGGCAGCAGCTGCAACAGCGACTGCTGCCAGTTCTGGTTCAGCATGTCCATCGGGTCGATCAGCGCCCAGCCCTGGTAAGGCAGAATGGTCTTCATATACCAGGTGGCGATCACCGTCTGGAACAGGGTAAGGATCAGAAGAATGTAGCGACGAATGGAGCCGACGTGACGCCATTTATCTTCCTGTCGCTGCTCTTCCGCCGTGGCATAGCGCGGCGTTGATTTGCGGCCGCGCAGGGAATCCCAGGCGCGGGCCAGCGGGTTGGTGCGCCAGGCTTCCGGGAACATCAACGAACGCTTTACCGGCGGCATCGCCTTCAGCGTCGTGCGGTCAAGGTAATCCTGACCGAACTGTTTTCCGCCGTCGACAGAATCGGGCCAGCTCATTTCGATGCGCGCTTTGACCGAGGTCAGCGGCGCATCGTCAGGGCGCGCTTCAGCCGGGCCGTCCTGGCCCAGCTGTTGATGCAGTTGACTGTAGACGTCACCGCCCGCCTCCGGGGCGGGCAGACTGGACGACAGCGCCGCTTTGCGTTCCGGCGTCAGCGGCAGCGCGTCGATATAGTCGGCTGGAGTAAGCATTGATTTATTCATTGGCAGGCAACTGATAGCTCCATGTTTCCGTCAGCGCTTTATCACCGTTAACCAGTGCGGCGCGCATTTCGGTCGGCTGCTTATTGTCTTTCACGCGAATGCGCAGCATTAAGCGCCAGCCTTTGGTGACCGGGTTATAACGTACGCTCTGTTCAACAATCTCGCCGTTGTTGCCGATACTGACCTGCGGCGCGACCGGCGTATTATCCGCCAGCTTGCCCATCTCTTCGCCGACGAAATCGACCACGAAGGCGATGGTGCCATCCGGCTGACGCACCAGGTTCGACTGTTTCACATCGCCGGTGGAGCGCAGCGTGCTTTTCACCCATGCCGTTTCCGGCGAATGCAACTGGTCTTCATCACGGGTCAAGTGCAGACGATATTTAAAGTTCATTTCCTTGCCCGGCTCCGGCAGATTCTCCGGCGTCCAGAAGGCGACGATGTTGTCGTTGGTCTCATCCGCGGTCGGGATCTCCACCAGCTCGACGCGGCCTTTGCCCCAGTCGCCCTGCGGCTCGATCCAGCCGCTCGGGCGCAGATCGTAACGGTCGTCGAGATCCTGGTATTGACTAAACTCGCGGCCGCGCTGCAACAGACCGAAGCCTTTCGGGTTCTCTACGGTAAAGGTAGAGACAGCCAGATGGCGCGGATTGTTCAGCGGACGCCAGATCCACTCGCCATTGCCGGCATGGATCGACAAACCGTTGGAATCATGCAGAGAAGGACGATAGTTCACTATCGGAGAAGGCTGATTCGGCCCGTAAAGGAACATACTGGTCAGCGGCGCGACGCCCAGCTTGCCCACTTTATCGCGCAGATAGACTTTTGCCTGCACGTCAACATTGGTGTCTTTGCCCGGACGCAGCACAAAGCGGTAGGCGCCGGTGGCGCGCGGCGAATCAAGCAGCGCATAGATCACCAGCTGCTTGTCCTGCGGTTTCGGACGCTGAATCCAGAACTCGCGGAAGCGCGGGAACTCTTCGCCCGACGGCAGCGCGGTATCGATCGCCAGACCGCGCGAGGAGAGACCATAAACCTGGCCGCCGCCGATCACGCGAAAATAGCTGGCGCCGAGGAAACTGGTGATTTCATCATCCTTGCCTTTGGCATTGAGCGGATAGAGCACCTTAAATCCGGCGAAACCGAGGTTTTTAATGGTTTCCGGGTCGTGCTGCACATTGCCGAAATTAAAATAGTTTGGGTTATATTTGATTTCACGCACCGTACTGGCGGTGATTTCATGAAGTTTCACTGGCGTGTCGAAATACATGCCCTGATGATAGAACTCCAGTTTGAATGGCGTTTTCAGTTTGTTCCAATAGGCTTTATCGTGATTAAACTGAATCTGCTGATAGTCAGCATATTTCATGTCACGAAACTGAGAGGGCAAATTGCTCTTTGGCGCTTCAAAACTTTTTCCCGCTAACGACTTCGCCTCGTTTGCCACATCGTCAATGCTAAAAGCCCAACTGTTATTGGCATACAAGGCAAGCAGAACTGCCGCACCTGACCAGTGCAGTTTTTTCAGTTCCGTTTTATTTTTGTTAGTAATCAGCACATCCCCCCTTTCGTGTGCTTAAATCAATCTCATCCATATTAATGGATTATTCCGTTTTCCGACAGTATATCAGCGGTTTTGTTCCCATTTACCCTGCGGTTCAGACGTTAACCTTAGTTGATCGTCTGTTACAGAATCGGCTGATATTATATGGATTCCCGCTCCGGTAAAGTAAAGCGCTCACTTTTGTCAGGTTCAGAGTGAGCCGGAGCAAAAAACGTACTAAAACTGGATAATTATGCGTACAAAAACCCAGCAGCGTGAATATTTTTTTGACTCGATTCGCGCCTATCTGATGCTTCTTGGCGTCCCTTTTCATGTTTCACTTATTTATTCCAGCCACCAGTGGTCCGTTAACAGCGCGGAGCCCTCCCTCTGGTTAACCATATTTAATGATTTTATTCATGCTTTCCGTATGCAGGTCTTTTTCGTGATCTCCGGCTATTTCTCTTACATGCTTTACTTGCGTTATGCGCCAAAAGAGTGGTGGAAAGTGCGCGTCGAGCGCGTCGGCATTCCCATGCTGACCGCCATTCCGCTGATTACCCTGCCGCAGTTTTTTATGCTGAAAGCGTGGACCGGTAAGGTTGCCGGCTGGCCGCACTTCTCTCTGTACGACAAGTACAACACTCTGGTCTGGGAACTCATCTCACACCTGTGGTTTTTACTGGTGCTGGTGATCTTTACCACGCTCGGCCTCTGGCTGTTCCGTCGCCTGCGCGTCGGCGTCACCAGCGAAGAAGCGGCGGCGCCCGGCTGGATGACCTTAACGCTGGCGATAGTGTTCTACAGCCTCTGCTGGTGCGTGATGCGCCGTCTGATCTTTATTTTTCAGCCCGCCCTGCTGACCGACGGCCTGTTTAACTTTGTGGTGATGCAGACGCTGTTTTACCTGCCCTTTTTCTGTCTCGGCGCGCTGGCGTGGCGCAACCCGGCGCTGAAGGCGCGCTTTATCCGGTTCAATCCCTGGACGGCGCTGGGCGCGGCGCTGGCGTTTATCGCCTATATGGCGAACCAGCGCTACAGCAGCGGCGAAGGCTGGATGTATGAGATTGATGCGGTAGTGTCGATGCTGATGGGGCTGTGGATGGTCAATATGGTGTTCGCCTTCGGCCATCGCTTCCTTAACGCCCACTCGGCGCGTATTACCTGGCTGGTGAACGCCTCGCTGTTTATCTACCTGGTGCATCATCCGTTAACGCTGCTGTATGGCATTTTTATTACGCCGCACATTCACAACAACGCGCTGGGCTTCGTCGCCGGCCTGGCGTTTGTCTTCGGCATCGCCTTTCTGCTGTATGAGATTCACCTGCGCATTCCGCTGCTGCGCTTTCTGTTTTCCGGCAAAAAGCCGCGTCCCTGAGAGCCAAACGATTAAGCCGCCCGCGGCGGCTTTCTCTCCTGTCTTTACGGCGGGCGTAAACGCCCGCCTACAGCAGCCACTCCACCGGCAGACGCCAGACCAGCCGCACCAGCAGACGCTGCCAGAAGCGCGTCTTCGGTTCATGTTTATGCACCACTTCCCCCGGCTCGCCTTCATACTCGACCCAGTTGATGCGGCCCCACTTATCCAGCCGCAGCGACCAGGCGCGATCGCGCATCTCCTCGACAAAGCGCTGATGGATATTGCCTGCCAGCACGTCGCTCTCTATTAGCAGCCCCATTTCAGTGTTCAGCACCGCCGAGCGCGGATCGAAATTAAACGAGCCGATAAAGACCTTTTCATTGTCGACGCTAAAGGTCTTGGCGTGCAGGCTGGAGCCGGAGTTACCGGTCAGCCCGCGATCGTGCGGCCGTTCTTCACCGTCATGCTGCGGCTTCAGCTCATAGAGCTTTACGCCGTGGCGCAGCAATTTTTTGCGCCATTTAGCGTAGCCCGCGTGCACTACCGAAACATCGTTGGCCGCCAGCGAGTTGGTTAAAATCGCGATGCTGACGCCGTGGCGCACCAGACCCAACAGCTGCGCCACCCCAGCGCGCGTGGGAACGAAATAGGCGGAAATAATGTCGAACTGCCGCTGCGGACGCCCTATTACCTCCAACATGCGCTGCGGCAGCAGCGTGCCGCGTCGCGCCTTGCCCAATCCTTTACGCGGATCGTCGCTCAGCAGACGCGCCGGCGCCCAGATCATCTCCAGCTCGCCGCTGTCCAGCTGCGCCATATAGCCGCAGGATTGCACGCGCTGCATATAACGCTGCACCTGCTCGCTGTCGCGCCAGGCTTCCGGCAGGCGCACCGCCGTCTGCGACTCGTCGCTCGCCTCATCCACCACCGATTCAAAGGTTTTTACCGCGCCGCTGTGCCAGTAGCGTTCGAAATCGTCCGCAACCTCTTCGACCACCGGCCCGATCGCCATCACATCGAGATCGGAAAACAGCGGCTGCTTGCCCGCGCCGAAATATTCGTCGCCGATGTTACGGCCGCCAACGATGGTGACCATGTTATCGACGATGATGCTTTTATTGTGCATACGCCGATTCAGGCGGGCAAAATCGCTGAGATAGCCCAACGCGCGCAGCGTGCGGAAGGAGAAAGGGTTAAACAGCCGGATGGCGATCTGCGGATGGCGGTTCAGTTCGCTAAGGGTTTTATCCAGCCCCATCGTATTGTTGTCGTCCAACAGCAGGCGCACCTGCACGCCGCGATCGGCCGCTTCCAGCAGCGCGCTGAACAGCAGCCGACCGGACATGTCGTTTTGCCAGATATAGTACTGAATATCGATGCGCTCTTCGGCCATCGACAGCAGCAAGTAGCGCGCGGCGAAGGCGTCAAGACCGTCGCTCAGCGGATGCAGGCCGCTGTGTCGGGGATGCTGAGCGGTACGGGGCGTCACTGCCCTGGCGAGGCGAGTGCGACTGTCTGCAGGCGTCAAGTTATCCTGCGGATAAAGTGCTTCAGCCATTGATTGTCCTTTTTATATGGTTCTGATTGTTATTATTCACCCTGTATTCCTCGGGCGTCATACGACTGTTCTGATTGCTGCTGATAAAGCCGATACATCTCCTCATCAAAACAGACCAGCCACACCTGTTGCGGGTAGTCATGATGTTGAAAAAATTCACTGATAGTGCGCAGCGCGATTTCCGCCGCCGCCGCTTTAGGATAGCCGTAAATACCGGTAGAGATCGCCGGAAAGGCGAGAGTGGCGAAGCGGTTTTCCGCCGCCAGCCGCAGGCTGTTGCGCCAGGCGCTGGCCAGCAGTTCGGCTTCGCCCTGCTGACCGCCGCGCCACACCGGGCCGACGGTATGGATTACCGCCCGCGCCGGCAGGTTGCCGGCGCCGGTCAGCACCGCCTCGCCGGTGGGACAGCCGCCGCGCGTGGCCGCCAGATGGCGACATTCGGCGAGCAGCGCCGGGCCTGCGGCGCGATGAATCGCGCCGTCGACTCCACCGCCGCCCAGCAGACTGCTGTTCGCCGCATTGACGATGGCGTCCACCTCCATCTGAGTAATGTCGCCCCGCATAATACGCAATCGGTTATGCATCTTTCCTCCCTGGGAATATGTGCTGTGAAAATCAGGTCAGGGTTGTCATTTAGTCTAGACTTAGCGAAACGTTCCGCGCCTGCCTTTTTCACGGGAGAAGAACCGCATGCCAACCACATCTTCACCGATGTCGCCGCAGCGTCATCAACCGTCGCTGTTCAACAGCTTTTTCCAGGGCAGCTTCCCCTGCTCCACCGCCTGTCGCGGCGAAGGCAAACGCCTCGATATGATTATCAGCAGCGGCCATGACATGCTGGTGCATAAAGACTACGCCGCGCTGGCGCAGCATCGTCTGCTGACCGCCCGCGATGGCGCGCGCTGGTATCTGATCGAGAAAAAGCCCGGCGAGTATGACTGGTCCTCTTTTCTGCCGATGGTGCATGCCGCCAGCCAGCACGGGATCCAGATCATCTGGGAGGTGGCGCATTTCGGCTATCCGTCTCATCTCGATATCTGGTCCCCCGAATTTATTACCGCCTTTGCCCGCTTTGCCAGAGCGATGGCGGAGGTGATGCGCAATGAGGGCATCGAGCAGCCTTTCTTTACGCCGGTGAATCAGATCTCTTTCTGGTCCTGGGCCGGCGCGGAGGTCGCCTGGCTGAACCCGTACGCCAGCGGGCGCGGCCCGGAACTGAAGAAGCAGCTGGTGCGCGCCAGCCTGGCGGCGATCGCGGCGATCCGCGAAGTCTATCCGCAGGCGCGCTTTGTGCTGACCGATCCGCTGGTGCATGTGGCGCCGGCCGACGACAGCGCGGCGGCGCGCGAGGAAGCAACGCGTCAGAATCTGGCGCAGTTCGACGCCTGGGATATGCTGTGCGGCCGCCAGTTTCCTGAACTGGGCGGCAGCCCGGAGGCGCTGGATATTATCGGGCTTAACTACTATCCCGATAATCAGTGGCTGAGCGACGGATCGCCGTTGACCATCACCCAGTCCGCCTGGCGGCCACTGCACCTGCTGCTGGAGGAGGTATGGCAACGCTATCAGCGTCCGATGCTGCTGGCGGAGACCGGCGCGGAGGGCGACGCGCGGGCGAACTGGCTGAACGTGGTGGCCGATCAGGTGCAGCTGGCGTTGGAGCGCGGCGTGGCGATGGAGGGTATTTCGATCTATCCGGTGGTGGAGTATCCCGCGTGGGCGGACGATCGCCGCTCGCCTGGCCCGCTGTTCGGCCTGCCCGATCCCAACGGCAGCCGCACGCTGTATGAGCCGCTGGCGCTGGCGTTACGCAGTCAACAAATTAAGATGCAGAATCAGGGTTAGCGACGAGCGGGCGGTGACGACGCGGATTCCTCGACGGGCGCATAGCAGGCTTGTGGTTCAGGAAACGTCTGGGCTGAACGGCGTACGTCGTTCAGCCAGGTTACAGCGAAGAGAAATACCACGGTAATCAGGCAGGCAGAAAGTAAAACGATCAATGCGATAAGCTTGTCCTCCCGACTCTCCATACCCTTCTCCTTTTTTTGCCCCGAACCGCATGCTCATGACCTTATGACATCCACAGCGTCACGAGCAGCACAAAAATTATAAGCGTAAATGAGGTTACCGCAAGCACCACCACCGCGAACTGCGCATCATCCAGCGTCGGCGGTTCGTCTCTTTCTGGCGGGTCGGGCGGCAAAGATTCGTTCATTTTCATTATCATCACAGCAGGAATAAATCGCGGCAAAACGCGCTACCGCGCTGCGCCTGCAATGCGGTTTTTCAGTGTAACATAACCTGTTTCACGGGAAAGCGTCTCTGTGGCGAAGACCGGCAGGCTGGCGCACCTTTGCCGGTCGCTGGCAGCCTGCCACCGTTACGGCTGCCAGCCGCCGCCGAGCGCGCGATAGAGATCGATTTGCGCCTGCAGCAGAGTGTTTTTCAGCTGCACCACATTGAGCTGCGCGCTAAACAGCGTGCGCTGCGCATCCAGCTCATCAAGATAGGAAGCGTAGCCGTTCTGATAGCGGTTGCGGGCGATGCGCAACGTATCCGCGGCGATCTCCTGCTGTTTTTCCACTTCCCGCAGCTGCGCCTGGGTTTGTTCGATAGCGTCGAGCGCGTCGTTGACCTCGCTGAAGGCGTTGCGCACCACTTTTTCATAGGCATAAAGCGCCTGATTGCGCGTCGCCATCGAGACGTCGACCTGCGCCGTTAGCGCTTCGCGGTTCAGCAGCGGCGCCAGCACGCTGCCGCCGACGCTCCACAGACGGAAAGGATTGTCCACCAGCTGATGCAGCACCGAGGTTTGCAACGTGCCGGAAGCGGTCAGATTCAGCGACGGCAGCAGCTTCGCCTGCGACGAGGCGAGCGAGCTGTCCGCCGCCAGCAGCTGGCGTTGCGCCTGCACAATATCCGGTCGTCGCTGCAACAGCTGCGAAGGCAGCAGCGACGGCATCCGCTGCGGCATCACCTGCGCGAAGCGCGTCTGGCGCGCGATATGGCGCGGATTCATGCCGACCAGAATGCTCAGCGCGTTCTCCTGCTGGCGGATCTGATGCTCAAGCTGCGGGATCTGCGCCTTCGCCGCCTGATATTCCGACGCCGCCTGCATCCATTCCAGCCGCGAGGTATAGCCCGCTTCAAACTGACGCTGCGCCAGATTCAGCGAGTTCTCCCGCGTCGCCAGCGTCGCCTGGGTGACGCGCAGCTGTTCATCCAGCGCCAGGAGCGACATATAGCCGGACGCCACCGAGGTGGCGATGGTCAGCTCGGCCGCTGCGGCCGCCGCCTGCTGCGCCGCCAGCGAGGCGCGCGCCGCGTCGATGCTGCTGCTGCGCGAGCCCCAAAGATCCACGTCGTAATTCGCCTGCAACAGCCCCTGATAAACGTTGCCGTCATGCGGCGCGCCGGTCGCCGCCGACAGCGTGCGGGCGCGCGTCGCGCCGACGCCGACATCCAGCGTGGGGAAGTTATCCCCCGTCGCGGCGCGTAGCTGCGCCCGATATTGATCGACGCGGGAACGCGCGGTCAGAATATCGGGATTATTGCGCAGCGCCTGCTCAACCAGCCGGTTAAGATCGGGATCGGCGAAGGCGCGCCACCAGTTTGCCTCCGGCGCGGCGGCGGGCCCGACCTGGTTGCGCCACTGCTGCGGCACCGGCAGCGAGGACGGCGCCTTTTCCACTTCGGTGGCGCATCCCGCCAGCAGCGGGATCAGCAGCGCCAGGGTTTGCAGTTTGCGCCCCGTCATGGCTGCGCCTCCACCGGCGCGGCGGAAGTGTCAATGCTGACCTGCACCGACATGCCGGGACGCAGGCGCGTCTGTTCCTCACCGTTGATTTTGATGCGCACCGGAATGCGCTGGGCGATTTTGACAAAGTTGCCGGTGGCGTTATCGGGCGAGATGGCACTGAACTCCGATCCCGCCGCCGGAGAAATATACTCCACCACGCCGTGGAACGTCGCGCCGTTCAACGCATCGACAGTAAAGGTGACCGGCAGGCCGGGACGCACGTTGGCCATCTGCGTCTCTTTCATATTGGCGATCACCCATTTCTGGCCCGGCACCAGCGAGGTCAGACGCGTTCCGGCTGAGACGTAAGCGCCGCGCCGTACCGAAATCTGCCCCAGCTGTCCATCTTCCGGCGCAATGATGCGCGTGTTATCCAGATCGATCTGCGCCAGCCGCAGAGCCGCTTCGGCGTTGGCGACGTCCGCCTCCAGCGAGGCGCGGTTCACAATCACCGTTTGCAGATCCTGACGTGAAACATCCACCGTCGCTTTCGCCTGCTGCACGGCGGTCACCGCCTGGCTGTTGGCGGCGCGCGCCGCGTCGCGTTCACGGATCGACAGGGAGCCGTCCGACACCAGATTCTCTACACGTTTCAGGTCGAAGCCGCTTTTTACCGCCTGCGCCTTTGCGTTCTCCAGCGCGGCCTGGTTGCGGGCTATCACCGCCTCAGCGCTGCGACGCTGCTGCTGATTGTTGGCTAACGCCGCCTGCTTCATCGCCAGCTGCGCTTTCGCCTGCTCGACGCGCTGCCGGTAGATGCGGTCGTCGATGGTCATCAGCACGTCGCCTTTGCGTACCGGTTGCAGGTCCTGAACGTTGACCGCGGTGATATAGCCGCTGACCTGCGGGCTGATAAAGGTGACCTGCCCGCGCACATAGGCGTTTTCCGTGCTCTGCACCGCGCTGGTGAACGGCCAGAGCTGCCAGGCGTAAAGGATAATCAGGACGCCGACGATCACGATGCCGCTGCCGACGGCGACAGAAAGAATGCGGCGTTTATTGGTGCGCTCGCGCTCTGCGGCTTTACTTTCTTCCTGCTGACTCATTGTTTCTCCATGCTTTCAGAGGTTGCCGTAACAGGTTGCGCCGCGGCGGCGGCGTCGCGTCGCTGCTGGCGCCGGGTGAGGATGCGCTGACGCATCAGGCGCCAGAGCACCCACGCCAGCGTGCAAAACGCCATCCCTGCGGTCAGTAAATAGGTATCGTTCCAGGCCAGCACGTTCGCCTGCAGCGTGGCGACGCTTTGCAGCTGAGCGACCGCCTGCGCGCTGAGCAGCGTGGCGTCGTTCAGCTGGCTGCCGAACAGGCTGCTGTACTGGCTCAGGCGATCGGTGACGTTGGGATCGAGCAGCGAAAGTTGATCGCCCAGCAGGCTGGAGTGATATTTTTCGCGCCAAATCTGAAAGGTGCCCAGCATCGCCGAACCGATCAGGCCGCCCAGGTTCTGGCTCATTCCGAACAGCACCACGAAGCTCACCAGGTTTTTCGGCTGCGCGACGACGCTGCCGATGCCCAACAGCATGGCGGGCGCCATAAAGAACGAGCTGCTGAAGCCCAGCAGAAACTGGCTAAGGTACATATCATGCGGACGGGTCAACGGATTGGCGTGCGCATCCATCAGCGACGCGACCATCATAATCAGCAGCGAGATAACGATCGGCCAGCTGAAGTGCGCGGGCTTCAGGGTCAATGCGCTGGCGGCGATGCCCAGCGCCACGCCGCTGACGATCGCCAGCGCCAGGCCATGCAGCTGATCGTTGATCAGGCCCACCTGCTGTAAAAAGCCGATGGCGCCGGTATTCTGCTCCGCCAGCACCACGCGCATCATGATCATTACGATGCCGAGCCTGACGATCGCGCCGCTGCTCAGCCAGCGCGTATTGATCAGCGGATTGGCGCGGTTGTGCTCCAGTACGATGGCGCTGACGATCAACAGCAATGACAGCGCCAGGCAGATGCCGAGCCAGGGCGTGGTGAACCACCACTCGATGCGCCCCAGCGACAGCACGCCGCAGAGCAGCGCCATGCCCGGCGCCATCAGAATAAAGGTGACGAAATCCATCTTTTCGAAAACTTTGCTGCGGTCGCTGGGCGGCAATTTCAAAATCAACACGCAGCCCAGCGCCACCACCGCCAGCCCCAGCTCAAACAGATAGAGGCCACGCCACTCTTCGAGCTGCAACAGCTCTGACGAAAACAGCCGCGCCAGCGGTATCGCCAGCTGCGAACCACCGATGCCGATCGCCAGCGCCTTAAGGCGGTGCTTCGCCGGCCATGCCTGCACCTGATAATAAATGCCCAGCGAACTGAGCGCGGCCGCCACCATACCGTGCGCGGCGCGCACAATGATCGCTGAACTGAGATCGTTAACGAACAGGTGAAAGAAAGCCACCAGCACGTAGAGCAGCAAAAAGGCTTCCGTAAAAATGCGCAGGCCAAACTGCTGGCGAAACTTTACCAGTAAGAGGTTGATAGAAATGTTGCCCATTACATAGACGGCGGGCAACCAGGCGATCTCGTTGGAATAAGCGCCAAAGGTGCCCTGCAGGTTGGTCAGGTTCGCGGTTACCAGCGCGTTACTGAGCGCACCGGTCAACGTAATCAGCAGCCCCACCAGCCCGAAGGCGATGCGCTTATGAGCGGGGTGAAGCGGCGTCGAAGGCGAGCCGGGCAGCATCGGCTTTTCATGCGGCTGCCACTGTCGCGGCGCGTAGGGATTTGATTTCGCCACGTCAGAGCGTTCCTGTCTTATCCAGCAACTGTTGCAATACCCGTTGGGCTATCGCCAGCTCGTCCCTGTCGATATCCGCCAGCAGCTCGCCGCGCAGCCGATCCGTTTCCACTTTGACCTTATTGAACAGCGCGTTGCCCTGCTCAGTAACCAGCAACAGACGCTTGCGGCGATCTTCTTCCGGCTGCGAGCGCTCAACCAGCTGCTGCGCCACCAGACGATCCACCAGCGGCACCACGCTCGCCTCTTCTAGGCCCAGTACCTGCGCCAGCGCTTTTTGCGTCATGGGTTCGCTTTCGCTGGCCAGCGTCGCCACGGCCAGCCAGCTGTTCATGCTGAGGCCGCTCTCTTTCAGCCGTCGATCGATCGCCAAACGCCAGGCATGCGCAGCGAGATGCAGCAGACGGGAGAAACGCTGTTGGGAATCCAAAATATAGGCACCTAATGATTAGACTTCAATGTAAATCGCCGTAGTTAAGTATAGGCGCTGAGGCACAGGATTGTGAAGAATGCACATGGCGTATTGTTGTGCAAAAAATGGCATCGCCTGCATCGTTAACAGCACGACATGCGAGCCTCCATGCAGCCAAACCGCTAGCGATGTTTTCTTCGACTGGCCTTATCCCGTATCTCTTCTAAAATGTTAGACGAAAGATAATTTGCCGCGCAAAGTAAGATGGCGATTTTGTCAGTGAAACACGCGATTTTCAGGCGCAGGCGACCTTCAGAACATTCTCAAATTATGGAAAAAATTAACTGACCTAAAGAAGAGTTTGGCAAATGTTGCAATCTAAATACTTTTTTAGGGATTTTGTATAAGTTCTGAATAATTAATTAGTAATTTAACTATATGATTTTTAATAAATAGCACAATATGTATAATCAACCTTTGTACAACTTTGATGTTTCTGTATAACTTTACCGCTGAGCCTGATAACGGCTCTGTAACGAATGATGCATTTGCGTCGCCTCTGAAGGTGTTTAACTCGGATTTCCACCTTCAGAGGTTTTTTTTCGTCTGAAGGATGTGTTGCATCCTGTTTTGGCATCGTTGCGTTGCTTGTACCCCTTAAAACCCGGTCGACCTTACCGGCCGATATCGTCTTGATACAATAAGCCTTAACGCGCGCTGGCCGCGTTAAAGAGGACTGAAATGCAGACTATGACACCTCAGACTGACAGAGAAATTGCTGATTACTTTAATGCGCAGGAAACCGCGGCCATTAATGAGATGGAAATTCTTGGCACTGTAGTGGCTGAGATCCTCCAGGCTGGCCAGCCGATTACCAACAAAGCGATCATCGCCAGGCTTATTCAGCGACTGGAGCTGGAAAGCGACGTAGTAATGCTCGATATTTACCGTCACGTTCTGGAGCTGGTGGTCCATAAGACCGAAGACGATATTCTCAGCTAACCGGCGGCCAGCAGCCGAGACGCACCACCGTGCGGTAGTTGTCTCCATCAATAAACGTGCGGGCGGCGGTTTTCCAGTAAGGATTAAAGGGGTTAATCGCCTGGAAACCAGCTGCCCGCATAGCCTGACAGCGCGCCAGCCATAGCGGCTCCTCAGGCAGCCAGAGCACCAGCAAATCTTCCTCGGTTGAAACAGGCGCGGCGGGGTGATGAAGACACTGCGTAAATTCGAGATGCCAGCTTTCATCCGCGTAGCCGAGCATCACGCCGCTGTGCCCCTGATGATCGCTGAACGCCCCCAGCAGCTGCATGCCCAATCCCTGACAGTAAAGTTGCTGGCTATGACGTAAATCGCTGACCGGTCTGGCAATGCGTAGCTGCATCTTTTTTCCTCTGGCTGATAAACGTGCGTTTTCACCATGGTCGGACGGAGCCTGAAACTGGTGTCAGCGAACAATAACCGTTAACATATCGCGCTTGTCCTGCCCGGACAATTTATCCCTTTCAGATTTACAGTGCGCGCTGCCGCATCCTGTTAAGACAATAAGAGCCTGCAAATTATGACTACCCCTTCTGCGACGCGCGAGGCAAAGCACGTCGACAGCGAGTTAACCGTTGCCCGCGTGCTACGTTCGCCGAAATTACTGACGCGCGAGTGTCTGGCCGGCGTGATTACCGCGCTGGCGCTGATCCCGGAAGTGATCTCCTTCTCCGTTATTGCCGGGGTTGATCCGAAAGTGAGCCTGATCGCCTCGGTGGTGCTGGCGCTGACGCTCTCTCTGCTGGGCGGACGTCCCGCGATGGTGACGGCTGCCGCCGGTTCGGTGGCGCTGGTGATTGGCCCAATGGTGCGCGCGCACGGCGTTGAGTACATTATGCCCGCCGTGCTGCTGGGCGGCGTGATACAGATTTTGTTCGGCCTCGCCGGGCTGGCGCGCATGATGCGCTATATTCCCCGTTCGGTGATGCTCGGCTTTGTTAATGCGCTGGGCGTGTTGATTTTCTTTGCCCAGGTGCCGCACGTCTGGGGGCAGTCGCTGCCGGTATGGCTGCTGTTCGCGCTGACGCTGGCTATCGTACTGCTGCTGCCGCGCCTGCTGAAAAGCGTCCCTTCCCCGCTGGTGGCGATCGTGGTGATTACCGCCATCGCCATCTTCTGCGGGCTGCATGTGCCGAACGTCGGCGACGAAGGCCCGATGCAGGCTGGACTGCCCGGTCTGAATCAGCTGGCCGTGCCGCTTAACCTCGCCACGTTGCAGATTATCTGGCCGACCGCGATAAGCATCGCGCTGGTGGGCCTGATGGAGTCGCTGTTAACCGCGAAGCTGGTCGACGACCTGACCGATACGCCCTCCAGCAAACGTCGTGAGTGCTGGGGACTCGGCGTAGGTAATATCCTTGCCGCCTTTTATGGCGGTATCGCCGGCTGCGCGATGATCGGTCAGACAATTGTGAACGTCGAGCTGGGCAAAGCGCGCACCCGCGTATCAACCGTGGCGGCCGCGCTGGTGCTGCTGTTACTGGTGACCGGCCTCAGCGCCCTGATGGCGCAAATCCCGATGGTAGTGCTGGCGGGCATTATGATGATCGTGGCGCTGAAGACCGTTAACTGGCACAGCCTGCAACCTGCCACGCTGAAGCGCATTCCACTGTCGGAAACGGTAACCATGGCGCTGACGGTTGCGGCAACCGTCTGGACCGGCAACCTGGCGATTGGCGTCGTTGGCGGCGTCCTGTTCGCTATTCTGCTGTTTGCCCGCCGCGTGGCGCATGTGATTCATGCCGAGCGGCAGCTGAGCGCCGATGGCGAATCGGTGCGTTACCTCGTGCGCGGGCCGCTGTTTTTCGGCAGCAGCAACGATCTGTTCGAGCATTTCGACTATGCGCACGATCCGCAGGATGTGACTATCGATTTAACCCATGCGCAGATCTGGGATGCCTCCAGCGTGGCGGCGCTCGACGCCATTGAAAATCGCTATCAGCGCTACCAGGCGAAGGTCACCATCATCGGCCTGGATACGCGCAGCAGCGAATTCCATCGTCGCCTGAGCGGCACACTCTAAAGGGATCAGAGGCCGCCGCGCACGGCGGTTTCTGTTACGTGCGCTGGCGCCGGGCTTTACAGAGAGAGCCCAGCGCCAGCAACGCCAGCAGCGCGCCGATAACCAGCAGAAACGCCTCGCCAGTCAGACGATAAAGCCCTATCCCCCGACTCCGCCCAGTAAAAACGCTGTTAACGTCGCGCCATGCAGCAGCAGCCGTTGCAGATAAACCGGCGCATACTCCGGTGATTCCCGGCGTCGCACAATGTCGATCAGCATCGCCAGCTCAATACCGATATCGGTCGCGGTTCCTGAAACGTGAGTGGTGCGCACGCGCGCATTGGAGATCCGCGTTACAACGGCATTTTGCAGGCCCATCAAAAAGCTCAGGCTAAGGATCATCAGCGTACCGGAGGAGAGAGCCGTAAAGCAGGCTTCGACCCAGCCCAGCAGCATCAACAGCAGCGCCTCCAGCAGAATATTGATCGCATATACGGAACGAATGCCGTGACGTCGACCCTGATTAATCAGCAGCGTCGAAAAGGCGGAGCCGAGAATAAACAGGCAGACAATTTCGAGAAAAAAGAATGCGACCGGCAGCTCACTGCGCGCCAGCCGCTCGGAGAGCGAGGAGACGTTGCCGGTCATATTGGCCGAAAAGAAGCCTACCGCCTCAAAAGCGGCGGTATTCAGCGCGCCTGCCACCAGCGCGAGCGTAGCGGCCAGTCGACTGTCGGTGACAAATGTTCTGGCCTCATCCTGACAAATTAACATAGTGACTTACGACAGAAAGTTAAGATATCGCCTGCGGCGGCGCATCAGGCCGGGCAGGCCCTGAATCGTTTATCTTCTTTTTCGCAGCGAACCGGCGCTGTCATAAAGAGATGACCAAACGGACAAGTTAAGGAAAGCGCTATTATGCGCTTTCTGCGCTTTTCTCTTTTGTCGCTTATCAATCTGCGCCCTTTCAGCCCCTGTTAAGCCTTTCTTTTCATGCTGCTGAAACCGAGAAGCATCGCTTATTAGTATGTTGTAACTATTATTAAGAGTGACTGACGCCGGGATGATGGTGGTTTGCTCGTATCTTTGTGCGCCTACAGGTTTTTACAATTTGTCAGGAAAGAATCGACAAAAACAAAAAAACCGCCCTTGGGCGGTTACGACATCACTGCTTATTGCTTTGATTTTATTCGGTATGTTCGATGGTGCCCGGGGCGGGACTTGAACCCGCACAGCCATACAGCCGAGGGATTTTAAATCCCTTGTGTCTACCGATTTCACCACCCGGGCAGGGTGTAAATTGGAGGCGCGTCCCGGAGTCGAACCGAGGTGGACGGATTTGCAATCCGCTGCATGGCCACTCTGCCAACGCGCCTTTATTCCGTATGATTACCCGCAACCGGACAATCTAAATTCTGTATGAGAAGCAACCAATTTTCGCTGCTAACTCCTTGATTCGAGAAGTTTTTTCGCCTTCCCTCATCTGATGGACGGCATTATGGACTAACTTAATGAGGTTGGCAACCCCCTGAAGTTAAATTTTTTTAGAGCCTTTCCTTCTCCGGGGCGGCACGGCTCCGGCCCCTGCTTCAACTGCGCGCTTTTCACACCGACAGCAAACTCTGCCGGCAGCCGGGTAAATGTCTGCGTCAGCCGCCTGGTATGAAAGGCGCCATAAGTATAGATGGGTTTCCTGAAAGGAGAACAGACTTAACCGTAACCTCATACCCTGACGCAGCCTACCGCCCGCTGACGCTTTTGGGCTGGCTGCCAGCTTCCCTGCCCCTTTGTTCAAAAAAGCTGACGCTACCAGAAACCAGAGCGCTTGCTGATTACATTACAGCGCAGGTACATATCACATGCTGCAAGATAATCGGTGCGCCATAGCCAGCATAAATGCAGGCAATAGTATCCACCTGCCGGAAAGAAGCAGAACAGGTAATAAACTTCAAACGGAAGGTTCCACTCCAGCAGGGTAAGCACGACATTGAGAAGTAAAATCCATGCAAACTGTACGATCAACAAAAAGAGTATTCTGAGCACGACGGGTTTAGCGTACAACGAAGCACAGGGGACAGCAGCCGGCGAGGTGATTTCAATCTCTTTCAGAAACAACTTACCCAAAAGAACATAACGTCTGGAGCGGCAGGAAAAAATCAGATCTATAGCCAGAACGATAGCGCAAAGAATAAACATCGCAATAATCAGTCGCGCCGAGAGCCACCCCTCATTTAAAGAAAAGTCGGCATTGTTTTTCAGCGGACTAATAGTTAACACATTTAATGCCAGGCTGAGTAAAATGTAATGGCTGAGCGCCTGATAAAGAGTTTTATAACGCGTGTTATGCTCCTCTTGCATGATTACCTGTTTGATATAACAGATTCTTAATCGTCTGTAGATAAGATATAAAAAGAGCGGCAGCAGAAGCAGCAGGCCAAAAACACTCTCCAGCTTCTCAGAAACAAAAAAAGCAGCCTGAATGGTTAACCAGGTAATAAAGTAAGCGATAAAACCGCCTGCCAGCGGTGTGCTGGCTATTTTTTCTATTGTGGAGCAGCGTTTGCCAGTGAAAAATTCAAAGTCTATGCTTTTCAGGACATACTTATACATCCACCAGGCTTTAAGTTCACAAATAAGGTTGAAAAATACGATTGCCACGATGCCGCTGATAAGCCACGTATCCTGTCGCGTTAGTGAATAGCCATTATTTTTCCAGTAAAAACCCAGCAGCATAAAAAGAACAAGATAAAGAATAAGGATCAATCTCTTGTCATGATAGCGTATAAATTTAAAATAATCGGGACTCATAACAGCACCTTCATATCAGATTATTTTTCTGCAATGCAATGACAGCTGCGCTGAAAAAGAAGAGAAATCATTCAGCAACAGCCCCAGATAAGCTTTATTACTTATTTCAATAAACATAACGGGCTCTTTACGCATCAGCAAATATTCCAGCGAATCGGTCCATTTCACGGTATGGGTGAGATGCAGCGATAAATTTTCCCGTATCTCTTGCGGGTTCATTTCCGGTCGTCCGGTTACGTTCATCACTACCTCATGTTGAGGCTGTTCGATGCTTATACCGGCCAGAAAATCTCTCACAGGCTGAACGCCTTCGCTCATCAGACGCGTATGCCAGGCACCGCTAACGCCCAGCTTCATCGTTTCATAACGGTCGGCAACCAGCTTCTGTGAAAACTGGCTCAACGCGGGCAAGGCTCCGCCAATCACCTGCTGGCGGCGACTGTTATCGCAACTAATATCCAACTCCATATCAGAGCGGGCCAGCAAATCACGCATCGCCAGGTAGTCCACGCCCTTTACCGCCACCATAGCGCCTCTGTTAACTTTACTCAGCTCATCCATTACCCTGGCGCGAAAGTCGATCATTTTAAAGAGCGCCTCAAGAGTAATAACGCCAGCAGCGTATAATGCGCTATATTCCCCAACGCTATGACCGCAGGAAGCCACAATGGACTCGGACTCTAACTTTCCTCGCATTAATGAATAGAGTGAAATATTTATTGCCGTCACAGCAAGCTGCTGAACCCTGGTCTGTATCAGCTTATTCATTGGCCCTTTTAAGCAGCAGCGGCGCAGATCGATACCCGCTATATCGCTGGCACAATCCCAAATCGCTTTTGTGGTTTTATTAATATCCCACAGATCGGCTCCCATACCAATAACAGGATTACCCTGCCCGGCAAAAAGCAGAGCAACAGTCGATGAGTTTACATTGCTATTCATATGCATTTTCTCAAAAATAATATTTCATCCCAGAATAAACCCCAACGGTCTTGCCAAAAAGACCAAACTCAGAATATTTACTTCCCTGCGCATGGTAAATCCCGCTGTAAAATTCCATTTTCCCGTCACTCTGCGCCAGCGGCCTGTTATAATTAACACCCCACATCGCACTTTGATCCTGTAAATTCAACACGACATAGGGTTGCAGAGTGGAGCTATCCGCCATCATGAAGCTGGCATAGCCATTAATATAATGTTTCCCTTGCAGGCTGCCTTTATTAGCAATGTTATTTATTTCAGCCGCCATTAAATATTTATAGCTGTCAAAAGCCTGATTTAATGTGACATAAGGCGTGGTTTTGTTTAAAAAATCAATAAATTTACGCTGTTTTCGCCACTCGCTGCTGGAATACCCTTCGCTCTGATAATAGTATTCCAGGCCCAGTACGCTGAAATGATCGGTAGTGTACTGCCCGCCCAGCGCCAGCTCGAGGCCGTTCTTCTCAGCAAGGCGGTAGAGTGAAGTTGGGAAGCGATAATTTTGTACGCTCTCAGCATTATCAACGTTAAAATGACGCCACTGCTCTTTTCCGTGCCAGGCGAACTCAGCATTAAACACCCACTGCGGCGTATAGTGAAAACTGTCGGATACGGCAATGCTTTTTGTCTCGCCTATAGCCAGGTTGACAGCAGGTGTATGGGCCGCCAGGCGATAATCGGTGTAAGAAAACAGGTAACGTTCACTGGCATTAGCGCGTTCCGTTACCGACCAGTTGCTGGATGCTTCATACCGCTTATCAATATGGGTTAACTTTGGTACTGCCGTTAAAGACCATGAATAGTCTGTGCTGTCACTGGCTAATTTAATCGCCCAGGAGGTTTCAGGATAGATCTGTTTCATTAACGGATCGTATATGCGGGTAGCTTTAAAGCCCGCATAATAATTGTTCAGCAATACCGCCGGAGATTTTAGATAGAACAGCCCAACAGGATTTTTCAGTTTGCCCGCTTCTACCCTGAGCGCTTTTGCAACTCTATAAGAGAAGCTGAGCTGATTAATAATTCCTCTGAGACGGTTGTCGTCCTGCTCGAATTTTTCCACATGCCGATAAGGATAATAAGTCAGACCATAAACAGAAAAGTTAACATCAAGCTCATTCTCAATTAAAGCGCACTGACCGGCATATTTAATCCCAAAATCATTATACAGATTATCGGTACGGTAAGGGCTATTCCCCGCAATCTGCCAAAGCGTTGGCGTTCTGTTCATATAGGCCAACTGGCTAAAAAGCACCATATCCGCAGGCAGACAATCCGCCATAAGCATCGCCGGGAAGAGAACTGCCGATAAAACCGGCAGAGCAGAACGTAACATCAGCGCCCCCCGCGTTGAATATACTCTTTTGTAAAATGCGATACGGGCAGCGATTCAAAGCGAATATCGCTGTATTCCATAACGGAGTAAGCGTTACCGTAGCGGGCATCCTGAATCACAATTTTGGTGGGTCTTGCTTTCCCCAATACCTGCCTGTAGTTTTGGTAGCGCACCTCTTTAATCAGTTTATTATCGAGGGAGTAGTAATCCGCTTTATAGGGGCGATAGTCGCTCTCTTTTTCAACGTAATAGATCACTCTCGGATAGGTGACTTCGGGTAACTTGCGCGCCAGCACCAGCTTATAGCACTTTTTTTCTCCACAGGGCACTTCCCCTACCAGCTCAGCGTTATAGCCATACTCAAAATTTGTAACGATAACATCGCCATTAGATATCTGCCCCAGCAGCCTTTGCTGGCGGGATATCGGAATAGGACGCCTGAGTTCCGGCGTGTAAAACCAGAGATCGTACCAATCTGACAGCATGATTTTACCTTTATCCCTGGGCGGCCAGACGAATCGGACCAGGGAGCGCGCATCAGCCTCGCTCCCTTTTTCAGGCTTGATAAAGCGCATTGAGATATCCAGAATTTGTTTACTGTCGGGCTGTGTGGCACCGGCCTTATATTCCTGTATCGTCACGGTATAGCGGAAAGGTCGGTTAGGGGAACGCACCGCGTCGGACAGACGAATAATATCCAGCGCCTGCGGCGACGATGTCTCACTCCATCCCGGTACAGGAGAGAGCAGGAGAGGCAGAAGGAACAATAAGGACCATTTTTTCTGTTTCATCATTATGCTCTCCTTATACAGATTTGAACGCATCAGCGATATTCAGCCTGGCTGCCCGCAGCGCGGGCAGAATCGACGCCAGAGCAGAAGTCAGTACCGGCAATAAGAATGTCATCCAGATTAACTGAGGGTTATTGACCTTGATAAAGGCGGTATATCCCTGCGTTTGTCCCGGAGATGGCGGCATGGCAATGCCATGTAGATTAATGGCGCCGGCAATAGCAAAACCAATGATCAAACTCCCTATCGCGCCAGTAAAACCTGTAAATATCCCCTCCAGCAAAAATAGCCGGGTAATATGGGAAGGTTTGAGTCCTATGGCTCGCAGCGTAGTAATTTCGCGGGTTCTTTCCGCAATATTCATGGTCATGGCGTTACCGATCATAAAGATCACGATCAGGGCGACGATAATTTTTATAAAGAAATAGATCCCTGATAACAGCCCCTCTACCTGCTGGTAAAACAGTGATATCTCCTGCCATGTTTTGATGGTTAACGGCAAATTTTTATCTTTGATAAACTGGCGAAGCTTCATGGCGAATATCGGCAAATCGCTGTCGTTTTTAAGCAAAATTAATATTTTGCTTACGCCATCCGTGCCCATCATGCGCTGTGCCGTCTCCAGCGGGATTTTCATTGCCACATCGTCATAATCTTTGATGCCGGAGGCGAAAACACCACGCACCTTAAGAGAGATCGCTCCCTGGCCGCCATGTGTATTCACCACCATAGTATCCACCCAGTCGCCGTAATGCGCGTTAAGCGTCTTTGCCAGGCCGCTTCCCAGCGTTACCTCATTATGCTTTACCCGGGAGAGATCGCTTCCCGACAGCAGTCGATCAAAAGCGCCAAGCTTCAGCGCCGGAATCGGCTCTACGCCCAACGCGGAAAAATAGCTTGAGGTTTCACTTTCATACTGTGAAATAATTCCGGTAAATTCCAGTTGCCCGGACAGGGTAGAAATATATTTAGCCAGCCCATCATCTTTTAAGATTTCGTTCTTCAGCGTTTCATAATTTTTAATCACGCTCAGGCTTCTGTTGGAGGTTTCAAAATATAAATTATTATAAATTTGCAGATGTCCGACGTTGGTTCTTACCGTCTGCTCTTTCAGTATCCAGAAGGAGTAATCGATAAAACCGCCATAGAGGAAAATCGACACGCCACCGAGAATAATCGCTATAATAGTGGAAAGCGAACGCCTTTTATGGCGAAACAGATTTAAAAAGGCAAACTTAGCATCCTGAAGCCTGAAAAAAAGGCAATAAAGCACCATC
This sequence comes from Mixta calida, assembly GCF_002953215.1. NCBI lineage: Bacteria > Pseudomonadati > Pseudomonadota > Gammaproteobacteria > Enterobacterales > Erwiniaceae > Mixta > Mixta calida. The sequence goes on along the minus strand of NZ_CP026378.1, from coordinate 1,698,728 downwards.
GCCAAAACCAGTGCTGCAAAAAAAACCATTCCTTCCCTGGCGCTAATCATGTGCATCCCTCACTAACGGCAATATGATCTGCCGGACCTCGCTCACATCCCATTCAGACGCAGCATTACTCTCTGGTGAGCCTGACTCTGTCTTCGGTTTATTGCCTGCTATCTGCGCAAGCAGCGCATCAGCCTGTTTATCTTCCTTACAGCTTTTAAGCGCATGGTAACGCATGTAATTAATATTATCGGTTATTTCTTTACCGTAGCGCGCTGCTGATTTCAGTAATAATTCCGTATCATTTATTGCAATAATACAGCGTCCCAGGCTGCCGGGCAGCCAGGCATCAACGCGCGCGCGCAGATAACGCACGCGTAGATCGTTTTCATACAGATCTACCGCCTCGTCGAGGTAAAAAAAACCCAGCTTGGCATATTCGGCTGCATTAACCAGATCGTTTATCGTATTATAGTGATTAGCTAATTTCAGCATCCCGTATGAATAGAATATCAGCGAAATAATATTTTCCTTTTCACGATATTCGCGCCACAAGCTATCCGTAGTTTTTTGCAGCTCACTCCATTTAGCCGGAAATTTTTGTTGCACTACCTTTTCCACCGCAGGCAAAGAAGTTTCAGCGGCCGCCCGGAGATCAAATAGCAGAAAAAAAACGCAAAACAACAGGCGCAGCTTAGTTTTCAGCGTCACTGACTAATTCTCCATCCTTGATTTCAACAACACGCCTGGCCCGTTCCTTTAGCTGGGTCGAATGCGTCGAGATAATAAATGTCGTTTTGGTTTCTTCATTAATTTTCATCAGCAGATCTAAAACCGCATCGCCGGTCGCCAGATCCAGATTACCGGTAGGTTCATCAGCCACTACTACCGTCGGATCATGCGCCAGCGCTCTGGCGATAGCGACCCGCTGCTGCTGACCGCCCGATAGCTGGCCCGGCTTACGATCTGCCATATGACTGAGTCCTACACTGTTTAAATAGTGCGATGCGCGCGCCTGCGCTTCTTTTTTACTGTAGTTGCCGTTCAGGATCAGCGGATAAAAAATATTATCAAAAGCATTTAAAACCGGGATCAGATTAAAAAACTGAAAAATAAATCCAAGATGCTGACATCTGATCAGGGAAAGCTGATTTTCATTAAGATTGTTAAGCACTTTATTCAGAAACATCACCGTCCCGGAAGTGGGATGATCGATGCCTGAAAGGATATTGAGCAAAGTGCTTTTACCGCTGCCGGAAGGTCCGCACAGGGCGATAAACTCACCACTGGCTATTTCCAGGTTGATATTTTTCAATGCTTCAACTTTATTTTCATTGCTGCCAAAGCTTTTATTAATACCACTCAGAAAAATTGCCGGCAGTTCCTTAATAGCGTTCGCCATAATGCTTCCTGTTAATCTGGTTAACAATACCAGCTATCAAAGTAGTTATACCCGCCCAGATGGTCCGGTACGATGGTGCGCATTTTTGCTGAACTGTTAACGTGCTGCTCAAGGTATATCCAGCTTAGCGCTGGCGTAAGGCAGCCGCTGCTGCCATAGCGATCGCTAAGATTGATCGTTTCAGCGCCTGCGGCCTGTAGCGCGCTGGCGAGCGTTACACTGAGTTTGCTGTTGCTCAAGCCTGCCATCGACACCAGACTGAGCTCGGCTTCGCCGATGAGCGGCTCTGCGTTGCCGGTTTCATTCCGGTGCGGCATCACCCAGCTACCGCAGCCGATCTTAAGCGGGCTCTCCCGCTGACTGAAAATAAAACAGCCAACGCGCTCAACGCACATGTTAGACCTGATGCGCTGAGGTTTTTCTTTACGGGTAGCCGCGCCCTCTTCTTCGCTAAAAATTAAAATCGGTATGGCGCGATAAGCACCGCAAATAACCACGAAATCGAAAACATCCCAGTTCAGATAATCCTGAGCCAGCCTTATTGCTTGCATCAGGGATTGTTTTTCACCGCGTATTTTGCAGGTGAAGTTTTTAACCGAAAAAATTTTCAGCAGATTTTTCGGTAACGTATCAATCAGGGTAACATGCATCATGCTGGAAATATCTTCAAATAATCCCGATTCTCCCCATGAATCTATATAAATAAATGCCGTACGCGATCTCATTAACAGCATCCGCTCTTTTGCTGTCATTTTTTGTAAGGCGAGATCTGCTGCCTGCTCCATCGCCTCAATATATTTCATATAACCGGGCGATCTGATCATTTCCCCGGCATAGGTATCTTTTACGGTACCAAAACGTTTAAGGTTCCACGCCTGAGCCTGAGTGGCTTTTAATGATTTGTTATGGTGATATGACTCCCATACATTCAGCCAACTGGGAGAATATAAATAAAAATCGTCTTCAGGCTCAAGCATTGCAAAAGAGGATAAGTAGATCTGGTCCATACTCACCGTTCCACTATTCATAATTAGAAAGCATTAAGCCGATAACGGAACCATCCACGCCTACGCCCGTTTTTAGCAGATGATGTTTATGATGCTTCATGACACCTTTTTCGGGCAGCATATATTGAGAAATTTCTTTGATAATCACATCATTTGTTACGGGTGGAAGCAATTCGCCATGACATAAAGTATGATGAGCGATAATTAAATCAATAATACCCGATCCGGTAGTGGTATATCCAATTTGGCCTTTATAAGCTAAAACGGGAACCGGATGCTGTTCCAGCAGCATAGCTAACGCCCTGGCCTCAGCTTTATCGCTTATTTCCGATCCATTGGCATGAGGTATCACCGCGCAAATATCATCACAGGTTACTTCCGTCGCAGCCATAATGCTGTGCATAACCTTTAAGATATTACTGGTTAAATAAGCGGCATCATTGCTTCTTTTGGCGCTAATTTGCGTATAGGCGGAGCGCAGCCTGATGCCCCCTTTTTTCTGGCGCGCCTGGCGATGCCTGCCCCCCTCAAGTAACATAACGCAGAAACCTTCGGCAAATAATACGCTTTTGCTATTTTCGCCAAAAGGCTGCACCACATCGCTGGCCAGCATTGACTGGCTTTCAAGAAACCACAAATCCTGGGTTTTAATTTCCGAACAGTTGATTACCATTACCAGATCAACGCCACCCTTTTCTATCGCCTGACAGCCGATATGGACTGCTGCCAGCGAAGAATTACTGGTGCAGTGTAAATTAGGCGGCAGATGTTGCAGGCAATATTTTTGTGCTATAGCCTGCGCCAGACGATCCTGCGACATATTAGAGGCGTGAAGGCTTTTCAGCGATGTTGCCAGCCTGAGATCGTCAATATCGTTGTAGTCGTAGAAATACCTGTACTCTTTTATATCAACACGGGGACCAAGCCCGGTTAAATAGACCCGGACATTTTCCCCCGCCAGGCAGCGTGTATTCAGCTTCGCCTGTGCAAGCGCCTCTTCGATCAGGCGATCAAGCTGCTCCAGCGGGCTGTGCTCTTTATGCGTCAGCCGGGCCACAGTTTTATTTTTGTTAAACCCGCACTTTATCGCCTCTTTATCTGAAGCGAACCAGTTGCTTTTATTGACGCGTTTACCTTGTTTAAGGTTTTCGATTAACGCTTCGCTGCTGGCAGCAAAAGGTAAATGGGCACTGTAGCCGCAAATAAACGCTGCGTTATCCAACGCCTCATGCTTTGATGACAAATGCATAATAGTTTCCCCCTTCGGTCGCCCCTACCAGTAAAACCTGCTTTAGCGTTACTTTTAGTGGGCTGCGCACAAAGTTAAGGCGGTCATCGCAAAACTCCTGCGTATAGGGGATAGCAGGTACCGCCTGTCTCTTAATACAGTCGATAATCACAGCCAGGTTCATTAACCCTGCGGAAGATTCAATAAAGCCGAAAAAAGCGTTGTAGTTCACCACCGGCACCCGGGGGTTTTCCTGCTGAAATATCTGACAGAACGCCTCGATTTCAATTTGCGCGCTCTCTTTGCTGCCGTTGCTGCTACCGCAGACGAGATCGATCTCATGCGGCGCGGTACCGGCATCTGCCAACGCCCGCCTTATTGCCAGCGCCAACGCCGCTGATTTTTCACTTAGCTGGGCGGCATCAAAATAGCTGATGCTGTTTGATTTACCATAACCTGCAATTTCCGCCAGCACATCGATACCGCGCGCTTCAGCCGTTTCCGGCGTCTCCAGCAGCAGCATACATGCCCCTTCGCCTGGAATAGATCCTTTTGCATCCCTGCTGTAGATCTGATAATCGCTCGCCTCCGAGGTCATATGTAGTTTCTGAGTAACGGCGTCCATATAGAGCGACATCGACGGGAAATATTCATCGGCGCCCCCTACAATGACCTGCGGCTGAAGTTGCTGGCGTACCAGTTCATAACCGTAGGTTAACGCACCCAGCGCGGCATTCTCTCCGGTCGCCAGCGTCGTGGTGTAACCTTTGATTCCCTCAGAAATACCGCAGAAGGTGGCGATTGCATTCATCAGCGAACCGGGGAACTCCGAGGTACGCACTTTGCGCGGATCTGGCTTCAGACTTTGCAGATATTTATAGGTCGTTTCCTGCGGGCCACGGCACATGCCCATGATCAAGCCAAATTCATTACCCTCTTTCCTGATTTTACGCCTGCCGCTATTCAACGCCTCGGCCAGCGCAACCAGCGCGTAGGTTCCGCCGTTGGTGGCTTTGCGCGCATCGTAGCGCCGTAAATATTTTCGCGGCTCAAGATGCGCGATCCGGAAGGTTTTAAAATTTTCTCTCTCCTCGGGTAATGGCTGTGTATTGCAGGAATATTCAGCGCCCAGTAATTCTTCCAGCTGCCGCGTCTCAACCAGCACGCGTAATAACTCTCTGGCTTCCTCAAGCGTATCGCTATGAAACTTAACGGGCTGGAGCTCAATAGAGCGATTCTGCGACCAGATAAAGTCCGCGATTTCATTAAACGTATGGCCAATGGCGGAAACGGCGCCAATACCGGAAATAACCACCCGCTTCGCTTCATAAGAGGTTACCGGCACGGAGGCGGGTTTCATACTTACCACCAGGCTGCAATTATTGCCGCCGAAGGCATAGTTATTCTTCATGAAGATGTTGACATCTTTTTCCCTAAATTCATTTGCTACATAATCGAGATCGCAGTTAGGACGTGGCAGAGTAAAATTCAGCGTCGGCAGAACCTTTTTCTGCGGCAGCGTCACCAGACAGGCAATTAATTCCACAATACCTGCCGCGCCGATATTGTGGCCAAAATAAGATTTGGTCGAGCTTACCGGCAGGTCCGCCGCATGGGGGAAAACCTTTTTCATCGCCATCGTTTCGATTCTGTCGTTCGCTTCCGTTCCGGTGCCATGCACATTTACATAGTCAACGCAGTCGGGCGTGATGCCTGCATTCTCCATGGCTTTCAACATCACCTGGGTTGCACCGCCAGCGCGCGGATCTGGCCCGGTTTCATGATAGGCGTCACAAGAGGTAGCATAGGAAAGAATCTCACCATAGATGGTGGCGCCGCGCGCCACGGCATGTTCATACTCTTCAAGAACCAGCGCTCCCGCCCCTTCTCCTATTGACATGCCCGGCGTGCCGGAAAAAGGGGTGCAGGCATCGGAATGCATGACGTTCAGAACATAAAAACCGGCGAACGTAGGCAGATAAATCGGCTCGGTTCCCACCGCCAGCATAGTTTTCCCTTTGCCGTTCTGGATGTAGTCATAGGCGATGCCGATGGCGTTCGGACTGGCAGTGCAGGCGGTTGCAACCAGCTCCATTCCGCCTTGCAAGCCCAACAAGGTAGAGACGCTGGAACAGCAGGAGGCAAACCCACCGGAACAGACCGCTTTTTTGAGAGAGAAATCCTGAATGCGCTGCTCAAATAGCGGCAGAAAAGCCTCGGTACCGGCAGAGGAAACCCCGATAATCAGCCCGGTTTCGTTAAGACACGCTTTATTATTAACCAGTCCGGCCTGAGTCAGTGCATCCTTACCGACTTTATATGCCCAGAGCGCAGCATTATCGAGTGACTTAACGAGATCGTCCGAAAGTTCGGAGTAATCAAGCTGCTGCGCTACTTCAGCAGCGCGCGCGTTATCAAACCATGCGGCAAACCGCTTGCTGTCGCTAATACCGCACTGTTTATTGAATAGCGCCTCTCTGAAATCAACAATATTATCAGCCAGCGATGACAAGATCCCCATACCGGTAATAACAACTCTTTTCCTGGTTATTTTCATAATCTATCCCTGATATTGACAGCGCTATTCTTGCCTGTGAATATTCGCCATCATGAAAAAAACGGGTCTGAGATAACACTTTTTTACTCATTTTTTTCAGACCCGCATTATTTAATTTTTCGCTGAAATAAAACTACAGCGCGCTGCGCAATTTTGCCGGGTCGATAAAGCTGTGTTCAGCCGGATTAACCAACATACTAAAATTATAAAGGAACGGTAACCCCTGCGTCATTGCAGCAACGTCGCCATGCGCGGTACTGAGGGTAAAACCGGCGATATCTGAATAGGCATAATCTTTATCAATCATAGCCAGTGCGATAACAGAGCGGCGCGCGGGCGAAAATATGCTGGTAATGACCGAACCGACAACCTCTTCGCCGACCAGCACATTGTCCCCAGCCTGGATACTTTCGCACGTTGTGACGGGAATAATACCGGTTAATTTACGTTCCGCACCGTTGCGGGAAAGGGTTTCGACAGCCGTTTTTCCGGTAAAATTTTCTTTATCGTACTGAACAGCCCACTGCAACTGAAGCTCAACCGGATTATACGAACAGGCTGCATAAATTGATGCGTCCCACACGGGATTTTCAATTCGCACTATCTTTTGATACTCAAGGCCGCCGGTTTTAAGCAGGTACTTCTCTCCTACTTCCAGTAAGCGCATCCAGAGTTCAGCCAGCGCCCTCTGCTCGCCAAGCATCAAGTAGGCGAACTCGCCATGCTTACCGCAGCGGAAAACGTTCAAACCATCATCCGTGGGCATAAATTCATGGTAAGGCAGACCGATAATATCGAATCCGTAAATTTCCGCCAGCACCTCCCAGGAATAGGGTCCTTCCAGTAATATAGCGCCCCAATCGGCCTCATTCAGAGCGCTGATTTCAGGCCGCTCCTGAATATCTAACTCCTCAGCATTTTCCAGAATCGTATTGAGACTAGTTATAATCTCGTCAGCGGTCAGATCTTCGGAAAGAATATAATATCCCTCATCCGTGCAAAGAAAGTAAGCATCGCCACGGATAGTCCCGTCGTCATTAAGGATCAGAGAATATATTCCCTGTTCATCGCGGATGGCGGAAACATCGGCAGAGGCCATCTGGTTAACAAGCGCCCAGGCATCCTCGCCAGTTACGCTAACTATAGCCATATGCGAATAGTCAACCAGCAACGCGTTTTCTCTCACAGCTTTATATTCAACTTCAGGAGCATGATAAGCAGCAGGCATACTCATGCTGTTATAAACATCCATACGGGCATTACTGTTCAAATGCAAATTATGAAGCGTTTTCATATGAAACACCTTTATTCCTTTATGGCTTTTTTATTTATAATATATGTTTATTGTTTTTTCTTAATTATAAATGATGCCAAACTATTAATCGTTCTCATATAAGAGGGATCGTCGCTTTCGCTTACCTGAACATTGAAAACTTTATCCAGCATAACGACTATTTCTGTGGCATCAACGGAATCAAGCCTCAGGCCATTACCAAAAAGCGCTGTATCGTCATCAATTTGCGATGGTTCTTTAGAAATATTTAGCCGCTGAATAATTTCAGTTTTGATGGTAAATAATATCTTTTTACGCTTTTCAATATCATCTTTAACTGTGTTCATCCACTTATCTCCCTGTAATAACTATTTAACTTCACGGTAATTGATGATGGTGCCTTTGCTAATCTCTCTTTTGCCGACATGAGCAGAAACAGCGTAGTGCTTAAAACCGCTCTCGTCGGAAAAAGCGAGTCTGCTAATCACTTCTATGGTATCTCCGGGACAGGCGACTTCTTTAAATTTTAAATTCTGCGCTGCCAGCACGCCCCGTACCTGAGCCCGACGCGCGCGGATAATTTCAAGCATCCCGGCATCATAAATTCTGGCGCGAATATCCCGCAACGATTGCAAATTTTCCTGATGGCGCTCCCGATAAATATCACAGATATCGGTCAGAAATGAAAGGTATTCACTGGCCTGCCCAAATATTTCAGCAATCATTACGCCCGGCATAATGGGATCTTCAGGAAAGTGTCCCAGTAAATAAGGCTCATTATAGGTAACATGCTTGACAACCCGAATATAGCCTTTTTCTCCATATTTATAATCGTCAATACGATCAACCATTATCAAAGGTTGACGCCAGCCTCCCATCTCAAGGAAGATTTTTGCAGGAATCGCATATTTAGACATAGATCACCGCATAACCAGACCACCATCGATAATGATGGTTTGTCCAACAATATAACTGGATGCTGAAGAGCTTAAAAAAACAATCGTGTTGGCCACCTCAGCGCTTTGCCCCAAACGCTTCAGCGGTATTGAACTTAATACATCTCTTACCACCGTTCGCGAAACCTTTTTTACCATCCGCGACTCAATCATGCCTGGCGCCACGGCATTTACGCGTACGCCTCTGGCTGCCATTTCTGCTGCCAGGGTACGGGTAAAGCCAAGAAGCGCGCCTTTGGATGCGCTGTAGTTCGTCTGACCTACACTGGGGATAATCGCAGCGATAGATGCCACATTCACGATCGCCGGATTCTCTGCCGCTCTTAACAACATCAGCGTCTCTTTTGTCAGTCTGAAAATAGTAAGCAGGTTCTGTTCGATAACCGTACTGAAATCTTCAAAACTCATGGCGGCAAACAGGCTATCCTTTACGATGCCGGCATTATTAACCAAAACATCCAGCTTTCCGGCTGATTTATTCAGCCAGACGCATAAATTGCTCACCTCATCTTTATCAGCAAGATTGCACTGTAAAATATGAAGTTTGTCGCCTTGAGGATGCCGATTCTTAAGCTCGATTAATTCAGCGGATCGTGTGTTATACAGGGCATATACCTGGCACTCTTGTTCAAGAAATTTCGCACAAATGGCCAGCCCGATGTCACCGCTGGCTCCGGTTACCAGCACTGTTTTATTGATAAGGTCGTCATACTTATACATACAAATAGCTACGCTCTGTTAGGTAATTTATTTTAATCGTGCGTAACAGCCACAACGGCGATCGCATAGTTTTGGCAGTGTGAAATGCTCAGTGATATTTTTGCTTTTCCTTTTTCGGCTACAATTTCTTTTAATCGTCCGCGCAGGATAAAATATGGGCAGCCATACTCATCATACTCTACTTCCATATCCTGAAAACTTATACCGTTACGAAATCCCAGGCCAATGGCCTTTACCATAGATTCTTTAGCAGCCCACAGTCCCGCAGCACGCTGATAATCAGGCGTTTCAGCATTAATTTTACTGACTTCACGCGCGGTAAAGACGCGATTAAGGAAATCGTGTTTCCAGTGCGAAATGGCTCTTTTAATGCGTTCGACTTCAACAATATCCGTACCAACAAACATTTCTTTCCCTGTGATCATTATTATAACTGGTAGTAAATTTGAAAATTTATATTGAATTTATCAGTAGAAAAATTATCTGGATACAGGATGGGAGCAGACAGCGAAACGTCATACCCCAGCGATCTGATACTGCCTTTTACTCCGGCAGTTGCCCCCATAAGTTTTTTGCTATCGTAGCCATCCTGTGAAGAAATACAATCTGAGACTTGTCCATAATCAGCGCCAAGATAAAACTCAGCGTCACTAACACCTGTAACAATATTCAATGTATTTTGAATATAGTAACCTCTGTCGCCATATAGCCCCGGACTTTTTTCAAAACCACGTACGTTCCAGCGATCGCCCAACGTCATCTGATCCTGTAAAGTTAACGATTCAGGTGCGTACTGTGCACCAAATTTAATATTGTAATAGCTCTTAACCGGAAGATTATTTAATAGCTGGGCATAATTTACCTCCAGATTCACGACCTGAGCCAAGGGGCTTACATCTCCTGACTTCATACCCGGCGTAGCGGTTCCACCAAACCAGGTTAAAAAACGTTGATAGGTGAGAGCGCCATCCAGCACCGCGCCAGAAAAATTTTGCTTATAATTAACACCAAAGCGCACATTGCCCATATCACGTTTTTGTAGTACCAGATCGATATCATCCAGCTTATAATCTGACTTTCTTCTGAATATTTCAGCGCTACCGGTGATTTTTTTATCTTTATCGCGATAAAACGTTCTGGACGATTTTAAGCTCCAGTATTTGCTTTCACCACGGTAATTTAGATCCAGAGAGTCAATCTTCATGCCCTGCCGGGATCCGCTTTTACTGTAAAACAGCTCATAGTCCCAGTAACCAAACGGGAAAGAATAATAGGTGCCAATGCTTTTGTATTCTCCCGTTGAGCTGCGTGTTCCCGACAGATAAAAAATATCATTAATTCTTGCCAGGTTATATAAATATCCCGCACCGCCTGCCAACTGTTGTCCGGTAGTTTTATCTCCCCAATTATTATAAGATGCCCTTACATTCCAGTTTGAGGAGCGGTTGGTCGCGATAACGACATTGCTGTAGCCATTCCGCTCTCCCGGCGCGATATCCACCTTTACGTTAACACCCGGTACGCCTTGTAAATTTTCCAGCCCCTGTTCAATATCTCTGATATTAAGGATATCACCGGTAGCAAATGGTAAAATTTCATGGCGAACATCATTATTCTGAATAATAATCTTATCAATACGTCCCGGCACAACCTTTAATATCAGATGGTGAGTTGTTAAATCCTGCGAAGGGATTTCAACCCGCGTAGTGACGAAACCAGAGCTGATAAAATAATCCTGTAGCGCAACAGCCAGTTTTTCTATGCCCTGCGCTCCCAGACACCGCCCCGCCATCTCTTTTTTTATTTTCTTAATTGCCGCGCTTTTCAGGAAATCATTTTGTAGATCTACTTCTTTTATTACAAAGCACTCTTTTTCCTGCGGAATATTCAGTTTATTTAACGCCTGCGGCTCAACGCTGGAATAGACATCTTTTTTTTCAATCCGGTTTTCACGACGCGTCGCATGGTCATTATTCTGCTGTTCCTTGATCAGATGGTTTAAATCCGTCTCGGCTACCGCCTGGAAAGGGAGCAGGCAAGCGATAAAAAAACAAGAAAGATCCGTTTTGAATTTCATACCTTTTCTCAATCAAATAAAAGCAGCAGCATAGCTGCCGCTTTTATTGTATTACTGAGTTAAATTACCACTATTATGCGATAAGCGTCAGGCAGGGTGCGCCGTGCCGTTCATAAGTTAGCAAAGCGACCGGCATTGACCGCTTGTTACTATCGTTTAAAAGCCATAGCTCGTCATAGTGGCATAGTTATAAATATTCCGGGCATTGGTCGTTAACGCGCTTCTACCGAGGATAACGCCGAGATTGCCAATACTACCCTTAGCATCAAGCGCCATAACAGCAGCGTTCATATTGCCGAAGTTATCGATATATGAATCTGATTTCGCTTCCAGTCTGTTGCCTGCCGACATGCTTCTGTAGTTATTAACGCTGGTGCCGTTAATAAAAAGCGAGCCATCGGCATTAATTGTATTAGAGTTTGATAAAGTACCGTTAACATTAATGTAGGCATCTTTTTTACTGTTGATCCAGCCATAGTTAGTAAAACTTTGCCCTACCGTCAGCCTTAAATCATCGACAGAAGATATGATCCCTGTAGCATTATTATCAATCATAGTGCCACTACCGCTGTTGCTCAGGAAGCCAGTTTCAATATTCAGGGCACCATTACTGCTGATCGTAGAGTAGTTGTTATGGATACTCTGGGCCTTGATGTTGACTGGGGCACCTGCTTTAGAAACAATCATGGCATGAGAGTTATGAACTGCTTCACCGATTACCATATCCAGCGAGCCAGATTCGGCAACGATACGGCTATGATTGTTATTAATGCTTCTGGTATGAATCTCCACTCCGCCCTTGCCATCAAGTCCGCCAGGCTGGTTCATCATTCCCAGGTAGATCCCGTAATCATGGCCAAAATATTCGCCATTACTGTTATCTATATGGTTAACAGCATTGATCACCAGTTTTTGATGAGCAACCAACAGGGCATCCTTATTGTTTACCCAATCTTTAGCTTCAATATTAACATTCCGCCCTTCCAGTACTGCACCGCTGTTATTAACATAATTTGCCTTCAGGGAGATATCACCATTTCTGGCAGAAAAGATGCCAATATTATTAGCAAACTCGCCCGTCAGATCTATAGTAACATTGCCATTAACGCTGGTGCCGGCCTGGCCGTTGCTAAAGTTCTTAGCCTTAATAGTCAGCCCTTTCTCAGCGGACAGTTTACCCTTGAAGTTATCAACTTTGCCGGTGCTGATAAAAGAGATGGTACCGTTTGAGCCAATTTGCCCTGACTGGTTATTCACAGTGATGGCTTTAATTTCGGCACCGCCTTCACCGGCAGCGACGCCCAGCGTATCCTCACTGGTATAATCAGCGGTTCTGGTTTTATTGTTGTTAAAGATACCTTTAGAGGCATCGATTTTGATATGACCTGTAGCGGTACGGATTCGCCCTTCGGTATTATAGATATCAAGGTTACTTACTAAATCAATATTGCCTGAAGCTTCAATAATTCCATGAGTATTATTGATGCCGCTGCTATTAGCGCTGATATTGTAGCCTTTTAAGGAACCATCACGGTTATCAAGGACGCCGGTATTCAGCACCACGGCCCCAGCATTGATGCCTACCCTTTCACCTTTGCCGTAGTTGATCAGCTTGTTGTTATTGGTATTAATTTCCAGCTTTTCGCTTGCAGCCATTTTACCATTAGTGTTGTCCAGCGCACCGCTGTCAATATTAATGTTTCCAGAAGAAATAATATTACCCGCGCGCGAGTTGTTAATTGTCTTCCGGTTAGTATTAATACTGATATCGCCATCGCTGGAAATTTTTCCGGTAACATTCTCCAGCATTTCGCTGGTTTTTATATCCACGTTCATGCCAGAAGTTATTTGGGCATTGTTGTTAACCAGCTTACCGTTACTGTTAATCTGGACGCTGGAAGAGCCAGCTATTACACCGGAGTTACGAACGCCAATACCTTTATCCGTGCTGACCAGACTAATTCTGTCAGCGTACATGCCGCCAATATTGGCTACGTCAATGCTATATTGGTTACGGCTTCCCTGCGCCTTCACGCTTCCCGTCACATTCCCTGTCGTATCAACGTAGTTGCTGCCCGCTACTACTGACAGGGACGGTGCGATAACCAGGCCGCTTGTGGCAACAGAACGTGCCAGGATTTCCGTTGGCGAATCGCTGCCCAGGCCATTGACGTTGATTATACCACCGTTAACGCTATAGCCTTTTAACTCACCATTTTGCATATCTGGCTTACCGGTGGTTATTGTCACCTTATCCGTATTAATAAAGCCACAGCCCTGGCAGCTAATGCCATTCGGGTTGGCGATAATTAAATGCGCTTTGCTACCCGCAACTTCCAATATGCCATTCAGATGGCTCTTATTAGTGGTTGTCACTTCGTTAACAATAACTTTTGCGCTACCAGAGGTAAGGTTGCTGTTACCATTAATCTGACCAGCCAGCGAGGTGTTGACGCTGGTATTACTGTTATTGAATATCAAACCATTTTTATCGACGCTTAATGATCCATAAATATTGTGAGAAATGCCTTTTGCATTTGCCGTATCAATATCAATGACAGTTACTCCATTGACCTGATTGACATTGGTCCCCCTTGTACTCGGTGTGACTGCTTGCGTTACGATCGGCAACGCTAACAGAATAGAGGCAGCAATTGGATTAAACTTAACTAATCCAAGCATGGTGTTTTTTTTCATTTCATTTTACCTGTAATAACGATCATTGTTGATAACGCCTTGATTAACAAACGGATAAGAATCATTGATTCCTGGTAATCCCCACCAAGGCAACAGCTTCAATGGCTTACATTGCCATTAAATTTATTATTTTTTTCAATAGTGCGAGACAGCGCTTCTTGTTGACAAAGTTGCACCGTTTTAAACAGCTCCAGAGTATATAAATAATAGCAGCTTAAGGTTAACAACTTATTGGGTTAAAATGGACTTAACGCAAAAGAAAATACCATTCCGTTATTAACTATTTTATCCGTTAACGCTGTCAATCTTCAGTTGCAATCATCACCTGAGCAGAGGTGAATTTACTGATAACAATTTAAAAAACGAGCTAAAATATATTATCTCCTTTCTGTTAAGGCGAGTTGTAAAAGGTAGTTTCGGCCATTTGTAATTAATAAAAATCAGACAGACTTACCATCAACTAAAAACAAAAAACTTCAATAGCAAAATTTTGATAATATAGCTTTTACCATTTACTATTTTCAATGCCAGTTACACTGCGCATTGACATGGTTATCTATATATTTCCTTGAAGGCTATAACCTGCTGGGCTGCATATGTAGATTATCTGATATTTTATCGTTAAACCAGAAGCCGCACATTTCTCTCACGGTAAAATGATATTGTTTTTCTTAATAAGAAGAAAAATACTTTCGTTAAATCAATAACCTGCATATATTTTTTTTACGCCTTCCATTAATTGACATAATGAAAATTATATATATAAAAAAAATCAACAACCTTTAATTAATTTTGGAAGGGAATAAAAAGTTATTAATAATTAATAGAATTAGTAATCAACGGAAAAGGTAAACTGCCACTTTAATAACAGTTTTTGAAAAATCGCGGTTTATTTAAATGCAATAAATTTTAAGGTAGAGGAATATCCGGCTCGGCAGGAGAAGTACGGTAAGCTGCTTACAGAGGGTTTTGCAGGAAGATTTTAGATACAAAAAAAGGGCCGAAAGGCCCTTTTTCGCATTTTACAGATCGCGAAGATCTGCAAACTATAACTGGAGCGGGAAACGAGACTCGAACTCGCGACCCCGACCTTGGCAAGGTCGTGCTCTACCAACTGAGCTATTCCCGCATTTACAAAAAATTCGCCTTTTAATCGTGCGCTTTTACTGTCGACGGCCTGTAGCCATCTCATGCATTGCATTCTACCGGCCTGCGTCAGTGAGTCAATAAAATTATCCTCACCTTTGGAGCGGTTGCCGTTTTTTACATCGTATCGATCAATGTTCAAGCAAATCGCCACGGGCGGCGCTCAGGTATTGAAACATTGACCAAAAAGTTAGCACCGCAGCGATATAAAGCGCAACGACGCCGATGCCTGAAACCAGCTGGTTAGGATGCCAGAGCAGCGCCACCAACGCCAGCATCTGCGCTGTTGTCTTTACTTTGCCAATCCAGGAAACAGCCACGCTGCTGCGCTTGCCGATCTCCGCCATCCATTCTCGCAGCGCCGAAATAATGATTTCGCGCGCGATCATGGTGGCCGCCGGCAGGGTAATCCACCAGGCGTGAAAATGCTCCGCTACCAGCACCAGCGCCATCGCCACCATCACCTTATCAGCCACCGGATCGAGAAAGGCGCCGAAACGGGTGGACTGTTTCCAGCGCCGGGCCAGAAAGCCGTCAAACCAGTCGGTAATCGCCGCCACCACAAAGATGATAGCGCATGCCATCGGTCCCCAGTGGAACGGCAGATAGAATGCCAGTACAAAAAAAGGAATCAGGACGACACGAAACAGGGTGAGCCACGTCGGAATATTCAATTGCATAAGGTACGCTAACTGTCTGGCATGAGTAGGGTTTACCCGTATGTTGCTACATTGCCACCAGGGTTTCAATGCTAGTGTTTTAACGAGTAAAAGATTTTCTCCGCCAGGGCGTGAGAAATGCCGGGTACTTTGGCTATCTCCTCCACCGAGGCGTTCATCAGCGGTTGCAGGCCGCCCATATACTTCAGCAGTTGCTGGCGCCGTTTCGGGCCGATGCCCTCGATGCTTTCCAGCGCGCTGGTATTTTTTACTTTGGCGCGTTTATTGCGATGCCCGGTAATCGCATGATTGTGAGAATCATCACGAATATGCTGGATCACATGCAGCGCCGGCGAATCGGGCGGCAGGGAGAACCCCTCGCCTACCGGCTCCAGGAACAGTGTCTCCAGGCCAGCTTTACGATCGCTGCCTTTCGCCACGCCCAGCAGCAGCGGATGATTTTTGTCCCAACTCACCTCCAGCTCGGCGAAAACCTCTTTCGCCTGCGCCAGCTGGCCTTTACCGCCGTCGATCAAAATGACATCCGGCACCTTTTCCGGCTCCAGCGCCTTACCGTAACGACGGCGCAGCACCTGATTCATTGCCGCGTAATCATCACCGGGCGTAATGCCGGTAATATTATAGCGGCGATATTCCGCTCGCGCCGGACCATTGCTGTCAAACACGACGCAGGACGCAACCGTCTGCTCGCCCATGGTGTGACTGATATCAAAACACTCCATGCGTTTTATCTGTGGCAGATGCAGCACTTCAGCCAGCGCCGTCAGCCGCTGATGAATGGTAGACTGCTGGGTTAATTTGGTCACCAGCGCCGTTGCCGCATTGGTGCGCGCCAGCTTCAAATAACGCGCGCGATCGCCGCGCGGTTTGCTCTGTATATGAATTTTGCGTCCGGCCAGCTCGCTGAGTGATTCCGCCAACAGCTCGCGTTCTGGCAGATTAAAATCGAGCAGGATCTCGCCTGGCAGCGTACGCGATTCGCTGCCCTGCAAATAAAACTGGCCGACAAAGGTTTGCACCACTTCCGCCAGCTCGGTGCCGCCAGGAATTTTGGGGAAATAGCTGCGGCTGCCCAGGACTTTGCCCTGACGAATAAAGAGCACGTGCAGGCAGGCCATACCCGCATCATAGGAGACGCCGATAACGTCCAGGTCGTCGCCCTGATTGGATACAAACTGCTTTTCCGTCACGCGGCGAACGGCCTGGATCTGATCGCGCAGGCGCCCGGCCTCCTCAAAGCGTAGCGACTGGCTGGCCTGCTCCATGCGGCTGACCAGCATGTTCAACACCTGATCGTCTTTACCGGACAGAAAAAGGCGAACATATTCCGTCTGCTGAGCATACTCTTCCTCGCTTACCAGTCCGGCGACGCACGGGCCCAGACAGCGACCAATTTGATATTGCAGACAGGGACGCGAACGGTTGCGGTAGACGCTATTTTCACACTGCCGCACGGGGAAGATTTTTTGCAGCAGAGCCAGCGTTTCGCGCACCGCGTAACCGTTAGGAAAGGGGCCGAAATATTCGCCTTTCGCATGTTTGGCGCCACGATGGATCGCCAGACGCGGATGGGGATCGCCGCTCAGAAAGATATAGGGGTAAGATTTATCGTCGCGCAGCAGCACGTTGTAACGAGGCTGATAGAGCTTAATGTAATTATGTTCAAGCAGCAGCGCTTCGGTTTCGGTATGCGTAACGGTGACATCAATATGGTGAATATTGGCCACCAGCGCTTCGGTTTTACGGCTGGCAAGATTGCTGCGGAAGTAGCTGCTGAGGCGTTTCTTCAGATCTTTCGCTTTACCAACGTAGATAACCGTACCGTCACCGTCATACATGCGGTATACGCCTGGCTGACTGGTGACGGTTTTCAGAAAAGATTTTGCGTCAAAGACTTCACTCACTACTGATCAACGACTCCGCATTAAACAGGCCATGCCGGATGGCCAGATGCGTCAACTCTACGTCGCCACTGATATTCAGTTTGCTAAACATTCGGTAACGGTAGCTGTTGACGGTTTTAGGGCTCAGATTAAGCTGTTCAGAAATATCTGTCACTTTCTGCCCTTTGGTAATCATCAGCATAATCTGCAATTCCCGTTCCGACAAACAGCTAAAGGGAGATTCGCTCTTTTCAGGCTCAATCTGGCTCAGCGCCATCTGTTGCGCGATATCGGAAGCGATGTAACGCTGTCCCGCATGTACGGAGCGAATGGCGCTGATCACTTCCTGCGGCGCAGCGCCTTTGCTCAAATAGCCCGCGGCTCCTGCCTGCATCACCTTCGCCGGCAGCGGATTTTCCGTATGGATAGTCAACATGATGATTTTAGCGTCAGGATTGAAACGCACGATTTTGCGTGTGGCCTCCAGACCGCCGATGCCTGGCATGTTCATGTCCATCAGGATCACATCTACCTGATTTGTACGACACCATTTCACCGCGTCCTCACCGCAGCATGCCTCGCCGGCTACCTGAATACCTTTGATATCTTCCAGTATGCGACGAATCCCTGCGCGTACCAGTTCGTGGTCATCCACAAGAAGAATGCTAATCAAAAGAGGATTTCTCCGGAAATGGTGATGTTTATGGGACGCTTTAATTAAGCCGCTTAATGTTACTCTTTTTTGTTGCAGGTTTGAACATAATTCACCGTTTTTTTAGATGGCGCTAATAGCATTCCTGCACGTCTCTTATTCACAATTTTGTGAAATGTTTTCATCGACCCAGATAATAAAAAGTCAAAAGCATTAAAAATAAGTAAAGAGAAAATTAAAGAAAAAGGTGTTTATATACAACAGGTTGCGATGATAACTTGTGTGATGAGTTTTTTATTAATAATTACATTGTCAGGTTTTTTCTCACTCCAAATAACGTCCAGCTTTTATTTTATGCAGATGATTCAGATGGTGAATTATTCCGCAATCCACGGCGCGGTGTGAGAAAGCGGTCTCATAATTTATGTTATACTTTGCCAGGTTCGGGATGTAAGTAACGGCCTGAATATTTACACAGGATTATCAAGGAGAAACTATGGGTCAGAACGATTTTACCACTTCGGAAGAGACAAAAACCCTGGCGAATGAAGTGGCCTGCCTGAAAGCGATGGTCACGATGATGCTGAAAGGCATGGGTCAGGCGGACGCGGGCAAAGTCATTATCAACATGGAACGTGTTATCGCCCAGTTGGACGATCCGCAGCAGGCGGAAACGTTCAGTCAGACAATCAGTCAGATTAAGGCCGCATACCGCCGTTAACTATCACGAACCCATTGATTTTGCGACAGCATTCACGCATGTTAAATCTTTTAACATGGACAAAACAATGGGTCTGTTGCTTAAAGCGCTGATTGGCGCATTCGTGGTGGTGGCGATTGGCCTGCTGGCGAAGAGTAAGAATTACTATATCGCCGGGCTGTTGCCGCTCTTTCCAACATTTGCGCTGATTGCGCACTACCTTGTCGCAACAGATAAGGGCTCGGCAGCGCTGCGCGCCACCATCATTTTCGGCATGTGGGCGATTTTGCCCTACTTTCTCTATCTTCTCTCGTTATGGTTTTTTATCGGCATAATGCGTCTGCCGCTCGCGCTGGCCAGCGCCGTGCTGTGCTGGGTGCTGGCCGCATGGTTGCTGATTACGCTCTGGACCCGCTGGCATTAACGCCCGTGCGACTGCCAGTTGATAGAAACGCCCAGCGAAGGCAACACCTCTTCCGGGCTGAAACGGCGCGCGCCGCGATACTTCTCCGCCAGACCCTGCTGTTTCACCGGAATTTTTACTGCGAACAGATTGTCTTCAGACTGAATTAATCCCGGCGTTAAAGGCTCGAACCCCACGTTGTGCTGTTCAAACATCTGCTCCAGCATCGGCGTGGCGGCACTGACCAGATAATCGATGCCCGACAGCTCCGCCAGCTGGACAGCATGCCAGAGAATGGTTAGCGGCAGTTCATGGTCAACGTCAAGACGCGCGGAGAAACGCGACATTTCCCAGACCGCCTCTTTACGATCGAACGGTACGCTGAAGCCTTCAATATTGCCGGGTTCCTGCCACTGCATCAGGCGGGCGCAACCGCAGATGCCAAAACGTACATGCCAGGCGATAAGCCACGTTACGTCGGAACGGTCGAAGCGATCGTACTCCTGTCCCGGCGTACTGAGCCGCGAGGGTATCGACCACCCTTCACCGCGCGCAAACACACTGTAACGATAACTGCCCAATTCAGCCAATAACGAGGATGGCATATCCTTTAGCTGGGTTTGGATAATCTTCATCATATTCCCCTGTCGCACTCCCTCGTTTGAGCCGTATGTATACGGCGTTTACCCAGCTGATACCCCGGCCGAAGGGTAGACAACCGGTTAACCTTATGAAACTACTAAATTTAGTAGTTGCAATCCTATTTACAGCAAGCCAATGGCGGCCGCATAGCTGGCAACCTGGGTTTTATTTGGCGCATTAAACCGCTTTTGTAAATTCTTCTGATGGAAGTTAACCGTGTAAGGCGAGATAGAAAGTATCAATGAAATCTCGGCTGCCGTTTTCCCTTCCGCTGTCCATTTTAAAATTTCCAGTTCACGCGAACTTAAGGTTATATCTAAAATCCGCATGGATACATCATCTAAGCGCAGTAACGATTGCAAAGACAGGTCCAATAGATACTGTAGTCTTAACTGCTGTTCCGGCAACATATGCGACATATTTAACGCTTTTTTGGATACTACCGATAATATACCCGTTGCGCGATTGGACGCCATCAGCGAACAAGAGAAGCCTGATGTCAATCCGTACGCTTTTGCCTCACGCCAGAATATTTCATTCTTATCCGAAACGGCATCCCCCCAGGCTATAAATTTTCCCGGCAGTGAACACTCCTGCAAAATAGGATCGACGGCATAATAGTTTTCATTTTCGTATCGCTTTATCCAGCAAGGTGGGTATGTGGTGAAAAGAAAGGTTTTAGGCCGGGTAAAAGGTACTGGATGGCGAATAAATAAGGCAAAGTGATCCAGCCCCAGCGCTTCAATCTGCTGTTGCAACGCTTTTGTTAACTCTTTCGTGTTATTCAGTAAAAAAAACTGAGCCTCGACCTCCCTGCGCCAGGCAAAGTAATCATCGAACGTCATTAAAGCCTCACCGGTACGCGCTACCTGCTCGCGCCGTGGTTTAAGTCAAACTGCCACCGATGTAACAAAAAATTAAATGCTCTCGAAAAATTTTTTTAATTATATTGTTCAACGGACTGATGTTTAAAAAGGCTGCATTTAGGGTCCGTTAAGCAGATGTAAACTTAATGTCTTAAGTAGACTTATTAAATCCTTGTAATTTAGTAAAGTTATATTCATTAGCGCTGCTTTTATACATTTCCAATCGCCAATGGAGAAAGAGTAAGATTTTTCTTAAAAATATTCAATCCCCTTGCTGTTTTCATAGAATGGATTTTTGTGATCTGCAACAAACTATAACTCAGCCGCGGCCAGACGCAATCCAGGATAATCCTGGTTTTCTACAGAGTACCCGCGAAAAACATAACACAGGCTAATAGATATCACTGTTTTGTAAACAAAATGAAAGCGCAAAAAATTAAATTTCTGATTGGCAGGTAATAATCGCTGTAAATGATTATTATAATTTATATTAGAAGTTCTGAGATGTCATATTAGTTTTTATTCACTAAAAAAAATGTCCCGGAAGCGTGAATTATCACTGCCGTGATAATAAATTTTTTCGCCGCTGTGCTAAAAATCGCCACCGTTAACGGCAAATTCCATAGCCCCGCATCCCCAGATGAAAATGTGTGGCGTGCGCCGCGTTATAGTCCGGCCCCAACGTATTGCCAAACCAGGCGCAGCTGTCGTTGAACCACTGATGTAGTAAATCGCTCGCTTCATCAGGCCTGCGCCAGTCGCGTCCAACGCTGATGCGTGTGCCGTTCGCCAGCCGGAACGCCGTCACATCCCACGCATCCGCCGTTGCATGCTCGCTTCGCCGCCCCTGCGCACGATGATAAATATTCCGGCAGGCGTAGCTGCCGACATGTTCAATCTGCCTCAGCGACGAATGCAGAGGGCCGGAGCGCGCGCGCCTGTCTGCCTGTAGTACAAACATCGTGCTGCTGACCGCCAACGGACAGCTGGCAAGAAAGCTGCTGCTGAGCCTTACATCGGCGAAGCGCTGGATGCGAATCGGCGCCGCCAACGGACAAGCGCCGCTCATCGGAGGCGGCTGGGTAAAACTTACCAGCCCCGCCTCCCGCGCACGCTCCAGCACCGCCAGGCAGGCGGCGGGATCGTGACGGATGCGCTGCAGCTTGTAGCGGGTGACCCAACCAGGCGGATCGGTCACTAAAAGCGGCGCAAACGGATTCAGGTGCGACGGCAGATGACGCTCAAGCCAGGGAAAACCCGCCAGCACGGCCAGAATGATCGCCAGCGCGATCGCAATACCTTTCACCTGTTTCTCCCGTTAGCCGCCGTTGCGGTTACCCGGTAAGTGTAGTCATTCCGCCGTCGTTTGCTGCAAAAGAGGTCAATGATGTGTTTTTTTATACCAATGCTGCATAAAAGTTGTGCCTTTGCACAAGACGTAAATAAATGATGCCAACATCGCGCAAGAGATCCTGTAGGATTGGCAAAAATCATTAGCTGTTAATCCGTTAATTACACTATCTTATGCCAACTTACCTGCCGGTAAGAACGATAAATATCGGCCAGCAGAGCCGCACAACATCACAGACAGGAACCATTTTATGGTAGACAACGTTAAAACTACGCTGCAAAAAGCAGAAGGCCCGGATAAGCTCCGGCGCAGCCTTCATAATCGTCATATTCAGCTGATGGCTATCGGCGGTGCCATCGGCACCGGCCTGTTTATGGGGTCGGGGAAAACGATCAGTCTGGCGGGTCCGTCGATCATTTTCGTCTATATGATCATCGGATTTATGCTGTTTTTCGTCATGCGCGCGATGGGCGAACTGCTGCTGTCAAATCTGGAATACAAATCTTTTAGCGATTTTGCCGCCGACCTGCTCGGCCCCTGGGCAGGCTACTTTACCGGCTGGACCTACTGGTTCTGCTGGGTGGTGACCGGCATCGCCGATGTGGTGGCGATCAGCGCCTATTTCCAGCTCTGGTTCCCTGACTTCTCCATCTGGATGAGCGCCCTGCTCTGCGTGCTGGTGTTCCTCGCGCTAAATATCGTGACGGTGAAGATGTTCGGCGAGCTGGAGTTCTGGTTCGCGATTATCAAAATCGTCGCCATCGTTGCGCTGATCGTGACCGGTATCGTACTGGTGGCGATGCACTATCCATCCCCCGGCGGCGGCACCGCGGCGCTTTCGAATATCTGGGATCACGGTGGCATGTTCCCGAAAGGACTGAGCGGCTTCTTCGCTGGCTTCCAGATCGCTGTTTTCGCCTTCGTCGGCATCGAGCTGGTGGGCACCGCAGCGGCGGAAACCCACGATCCGCACAAGGTGCTGCCGCGCGCCATCAATGCAATTCCGCTGCGCGTTATTATGTTTTACGTGCTGGCGCTGATGGTAATCATGGCGGTTACGCCGTGGAGCAGCGTTGTGGCCGACCGCAGCCCGTTCGTTGAAATGTTTATGCTGATTGGCCTGCCGGCGGCGGCCAGCATCGTCAACTTTGTGGTGCTGACCTCTGCGGCCTCCTCTGCAAACAGCGGCATCTTCTCCACCAGCCGCATGCTCTATGGCCTGGCGGAACAGGGCGTGGCGCACCGCACCTTTGGTCGTCTTTCCGCGCGCGCGGTGCCGACCTCCGGGCTGTTCTTCTCCTGCTTCTGCCTGCTGGCGGGCGTGGCGCTGATCTACCTGATTCCAAATGTAATGACGGTTTTCACCATGGTGACCACCGTTTCGGCCATCCTGTTTATGTTCGTCTGGAGCATCATTCTCTGCTCTTATATGGCATACCGTAAGCAGTATCCGCAGCGTCACCAGCAGTCCACCTTCAAGATGCCGCTGGGCAAAGTGATGTGCTGGGTCTGTCTGGCCTTCTTCGCTTTCGTTATCGTTCTGCTGACGCTGCAGGAAGATACGCGCAACGCGCTGATGGTGACGCCGCTGTGGTTTATCATGCTGGGCTTTGGCTGGTGGATGCGTCGCCGCAAGGCAGCATGACCAGAGATTAACATTGCAAAGGGCGAACGGCGGTTCGCCCTTTTTGTTTACAAGCGCTGACGCAGCGTCCGCCACATTTCCGTCAGCGACGGCCGTTCAGAAGGCAATCGCGCCGGATGCAGATCCCGCGCCTGCGGCGCGCCCAGATTGAAAGTAAACGTGAAATGGGGCGCTTCGCCCATGCGCAGATCGCTGATAAGCAGATTGCCGTCATGCTCACGCAGCGCAAAAAAGCCGTGGCTGAACCAGGCCACCCTCTCTACCGCCCAGTCCCCTTTCCACTGTTGATAAAGCCCCGCGCCGCGATCGTGCGCGCTGAGCTGCAACGGGCGCTGCGGCGAAAACAGCGACCAGTAGCCTTCATAGTAACGCTCCGGCGTGACCGCCACCACGCGCCAGACCAGCGTATTAAAGGCGGTCGGGGTAACCAGCAGCCGCGCATTGCCTCCCACCTGCCGTGCGATTTGCGGCGCAACCTGATGCGTCGCGATGCCCTGCGCCGCCATGCTCCAGAGCAGATAAAGCGAGCTGATCGCCAGCCCGACGCGGCTCCAGCGCGGTTGGCGACGCCACAGGGCGGCAATCAGACCGATTATTAGCGGCAGCGTATAGAGCGGATCAACAATAAAGATGCTGCCGATGGCCCAGGGATAGTCGGTAAACGGCAAGCCCAGCTGAGTACCGTACACCGTCATCAGATCGAGCAACGGATGAGTAATCAGCGCCAGCCAGACGGCTGGCCACCAGCGGGCCCACTGGAAAGTTTGCTTCAGCACGCCGGCGGTAAGCCAGGCGAGCAGCGGAGAGAGGAGCGTCAGCCAGATCAGCGCATGACTTTCGGTGCGATGCAGCGTCATGTTTCTTATGGCATCGCCATGGTCAAGAAACACATCCAGATCGGGCAGCGTGCCGCAGAACGCGCCCACCAGCGCCGACTGCCAGAGCAGCGCGCGTCGGCCCATGACAGCCATCGTCACCGACGCGCCGAGAACCAGTTGCGAAACGGAATCCATGCTTGCTCCTGCGTTGAAACGTAACGCTATAAGCCTGGCAGGGTTCCGTCGCGCTGAACGTAAAGTTTTTAAGGCGCCGGGCGGATACGAATGCCTTCAATCACCATATGCTGCACATTGGCGACTGCCTGCTGGAAAAATTCCTCATCGTTCAGGGTGCGTCCGGTAATCGCCTCAACCTGCGCGGAGAAATCCGCGTAGTGCTGCGTCGTCGCCCAGAGCATAAAAATCAGATGCTGCGGCTCTACCGGCGCCAAACGCTTCTGCACGATCCAGTTTTCAATGACGCGCGACTTTTCGTCAATCAGTGCCTTGAGATCGCCTTCCAGCTCTGCCTTTAACAGCGGCGCGCCCTGCAGCATCTCCAGACAGAAAAGTCGGGAGGCCTGAGGATGGTCACGCGATACCTCCAGCTTGAGCTGAATATAGTGACGAATCGCCGCCAGCGGGTCCTGATCTTCACGCAGCGCGCGCAGCGGCGCCAGCCAGACATCCAGAATCTCTTTCAGCACGGCGATATAGAGCGCCTCTTTCGAGGGAAAATAGTAGAGCAGGTTGGTTTTCGAGACGCCAGCGCGCTCGGCCACTTTATCCAGGCTGGTACCGTGCATGCCGAACTGTGAAAAGTACTCAAGCGCGGCGTCAAGGATCGCCGAGCGCTTCGCCGCCACCGCCCGCGCGCGCCGCGTGGGTGTCTTGTTTTCCATTTTTTCCCGCTCCTTTCTCTGCAACTGTTCGCGCTGCATCTTAGCAGAGATAGGGAAAGCTGCGTCAGCCTCTGCACATGGCCCTCTTTCCCGCCTGATTTTTGTGCAAAGCGTTTTGACCAAATGGTCTGTTTTGGCGCAACGCGCTGGCGCATTAGCTACTTATTTTGGGTTATCTGTTTGATTATCTTCTTTTTATCTTTTATGGCACAGCCTTTGCTTTCCTCCTTCTGAGCGCCGCCGGAACAGGAGGCAGGATGCACCGCAGCGCGATCGGGAAACATCCACTATGAGGGTTTCACATGAAAATAGGCATCTTTATTCCTGTCGGTAACAACGGCTGGCTGATTTCCAGCAACGCGCCGCAATATATGCCCACATTCGAACTCAATAAGGCGATCGTACAAAAAGCGGAGCATTACCATTTCGATTTCGCGCTATCGATGATCAAGCTACGCGGCTTCGGCGGCAAAACCGAATTCTGGGATCATAATCTTGAATCCTTCACGCTGATGGCGGGCCTGGCGGCGGTGACGTCACGCATCGAAATCTACGCTACGGCGGCAACATTGACGCTGCCGCCAGCCATCGTGGCGCGCATGGCTGCCACCATTGATTCCATCGCCGAAGGCCGCTTCGGCGTCAACCTGGTGACCGGCTGGCAGAAGCCGGAGTATGAGCAAATGGGCCTGTGGCCCGGCGACGACTATTTCACCCGGCGCTACGACTATCTCACCGAATATGTCACCGTGCTGCGCGACCTCTGGGGCAGCGGCAAAAGCGATCTGAAAGGCGAGTTTTTTACCATGAACGATTGCCGCCTCAGCCCGCGTCCGCGCAAATCGATGAAGGTGATCTGCGCCGGTCAGAGCGATGCCGGCATGGCCTTCTCCGCCCGCCACGCCGATTACAATTTCTGCTTCGGCAAAGGAGTCAACACGCCCGCCGCTTTTGCCTCCACTGCGGCGCGCATGAAGGCGGCGGCTGACGCTGAGCAGCGTGACGTTGGCTCTTTCGTGCTGTTTATGATTATCGCCGATGAAACCGATGAGGCGGCGCGCGCCAAATGGGAGCATTACAAGGCGGGCGCTGACGAGGAAGCGCTGGCGTGGCTGACCATGCAAAGCCAGCAGGATAAGCGTTCCGGCAGCAATACTAACGTGCGACAGATGGCCGATCCGACCTCCGCCGTGAATATCAATATGGGCACGCTGGTCGGCTCGTATGCCAATGTGGCGCGCATGCTGGATGAGGTCGCGCAGGTTGAAGGCACGCAGGGCGTGCTGCTGACCTTTGATGATTTCCTGCCGGGCATCGAAGCGTTTGGCGAACGTATTCAGCCACTGCTCGCCTGCCGCGCCCATCTGACTCAGGCTGCGCAGGAGGTGGCATGATGAAGCCGGTTATCTGCGCCAGCGCCAGTCAGCAGGCGGCCGTCACCCTGCCCGCCCGTCCTGAAGCGATCGTTTTTCCACCCGCGCAAACCGCGCTGATCGTGGTGGATATGCAGAACGCCTACGCCACACCGGGCGGCTATCTCGACCTCGCGGGATTTGATGTTTCGACCACGCAGCCGGTAATTGAAAATATCGCCATTGCGGTCAGCGCCGCACGCGCCGCCGGCCTTCAGATTATCTGGTTTCAGAACGGCTGGGACGAACAATATATTGAGGCGGGCGACGCCGGATCGCCAAACTTTCATAAATCGAACGCGCTAAAAACCATGCGCCGACGCCCGGAACTGCAGGGCAAGCTACTGGCTAAAGGCGGCTGGGACTATGCGCTGGTAGAACGGCTACAGCCGCAGCCGGGCGATATCGTGCTGCCGAAGCCGCGCTACAGCGGTTTCTACCATACGCCGCTGGACGGCATGCTGCGCAGCCGCGGCATTCGTCATCTGGTGTTTACCGGCATCGCTACCAACGTCTGCGTGGAGTCAACGCTGCGCGACGGCTTCTTTCTGGAATATTTCGGCATCGTGCTGGAAGACGCTACCCATCAGGCGGGCCCGCCTTTCGCTCAGCAGGCGGCGATTTTCAATATTGAAACCTTTTTCGGCTGGGTCTCGGACGTCAGCACTTTCTGCACGGCGCTGGCCGGGCATGAGGCTCTGCAACAATCAACCTGCGCCGCTGCGCAATAAGGAACGCCGTTATGCCTAAACAAGTGATTATTCCTCCCGGCAGCGGCGCGCCGATAGCGCCCTTTTCGCCCGGCGCGCTGGCGGACGGCGTGCTCTATGTCTCCGGCACGCTGCCGTTCGACGCGCAGAACAACGTGGTTTATCCGGGCGATGCGGCAGCGCAGACGCGTCACGTGCTGGAGATCATCAAAGGGGTGATCGAAACGGCAGGCGGCACGCTGGAAGATGTGACCTTCAACGCGCTGTTTCTCACCGACTGGCAGCATTACGCCGCCATCAATCAGGTCTACGCGGACTATTTCCCTGGAGATAAGCCCGCCCGCTTCTGTATTCAGTGCGGACTGGTGAAGCCTGAAGCGCTGATCGAGATCGCCACCACCGCCCATATCGCTAAGTGAGGCGTTTATGCATATTGAGATTTCCGGCCGCAGCGACAGCGACGCCCCGGTAATGGTGCTTTCTGCCGGTCTCGGCGGCCTGGGCAGCTTCTGGTTGCCGCAGATACCGGCGTTGCAACAGCGTTACCGGTTGGTAACTTACGATCAGCGCGGCACCGGCAATAGCCCCGATAGCCTGCCGGAGGGCTACAGCCTGCACGATATGGCCGCCGAACTGGCGCAGGCGCTGAGCGAGGCGGGCATCGCGCGTTTCGATCTGATGGGACACGCGCTGGGCGGGCTGATCGGGCTACAGCTGGCGCTCGATTACCCCGCGCGCGTAAAGCGGCTGGTGGTGGCCAACGGCTGGCTGACGCTGGACGCCCATACGCGCCGCTGCTTCCAGGTACGTCAGGATCTGCTGCTTAACGCTGGGGTGGATGCCTACGTGCGTGCGCAGCCGCTGTTTCTCTATCCCGCCGACTGGCTCTCCGCCAATCAGGCGCGCATTGAAGCGGAAGAGGCGCTGCAGTGCGCGCATTTTCAGGGAATGGAAAATCTGCTACGCCGCCTGAACGCGCTGATGAGCGCCGACTTTCAGCTGCTGGCCGCCCTCATCACGCAGCCAGTGCTGGCGATCTGCGCGCGAGACGATCTGCTGGTGCCCTGGCCCTGCTCGCAGCAGCTCTGCCACGCGCTGCCCAATGCCTCGCTGCGCCAGATGGACTGGGGCGGCCACGCGATGAGCGTTACCGACAGCGCCACCTTTAATTCACTGCTGCTGGCCTGGCTCGACGCCACGCCGGTGACCGCTTCGCAGGACGCCAGCCGCGTCGCCTGAGCCGATTAAGGAGTCACTATGTTGTCATCCGCTTTAGTCTCCTCGCTGACCGCCGTGGAGAAACAAGATTTTCGCAACGCCATGTCGCGGCTGGGCGCCGCCGTTAATATCGTTACCACCGACGGACCAGGCGGGCGCGCCGGTTTTACCGCCTCAGCCGTTTGCAGCGTGACCGATACGCCGCCTACGCTGCTGGTCTGCCTTAACCGATCCGCTTCGGTCTGGCCGGCGTTTTCGCAAAATCAGGTGCTGTGCGTCAATACGCTGGCCGCCGGTCATGAGGCGCTGTCGAATCTGTTCGGCGGCAAAACGCCGATGGAGGCGCGCTTTCTCACCGCCGACTGGCGTACGCTGGCGACGGGCGCGCCGATTCTGAACGGCGCCGTCGCCTCTTTTGATTGTCGCATCAGCCATACGGTCAGCGTCGGCACGCACGATATTCTGTTTTGCGAAGCGCAGGCGCTGGTTTGCAGCCAACAGGGATCCGGCCTGATTTGGTTCGATCGCGACTACCATCACCTGCTGCGGCGGGAAGCCAGCTAACGCCGTCGCGGCACATCATCCTTTTGCAGGAGAATAAAATGGCCCGTTCGTGGTTTCCTCAATGGCATAAAAAAATAGCGGTCGGCGAGACGGGCATTGTTGCGCCCGATGAGACGCTCCCTGCCGGACAGACGCTGATCCTCGGCCTGCAGCACGCGGTGGCGATGTTTGGCGCCACGGTGCTGATGCCGCTGCTGATGGGGCTGGACCCCAATCTGTCGATCATGATGTCCGGCATCGGTACGCTGCTGTTTTTCCTTATCACCGGCGGTCGGGTACCCAGCTATCTGGGCTCCAGCGCCGCGTTTGTCGGCGTGGTGATCGCCGTCACCGGCTTCAATGGTCAGGGGCTGAATCCGCACCTCGGCGTGGCGCTGGGCGGCATCATCGCCTGCGGCCTGCTCTATACGCTGATCGGCGTTATCGTGATGAAAGCGGGAACGCGCTGGATCGAGCGGCTGATGCCGCCCGTAGTCACTGGCGCGGTGGTGATGGCGATTGGTCTGAACCTGGCGCCGATAGCGGTACGCAGCGTCTCAGCGTCGATATTCGACAGCTGGATGGCGGTGCTGACTATCCTCTGCATCGGTTCGGCGGCGGTGTTTACGCGCGGCATGATCCAGCGCCTGCTGATTCTGGTGGGGCTGATTGCGGCCTGGGGCGTCTACGCGCTGTTGACCAACGGGCTGGGACTGGGCACGCCGGTGGATTTCAGCCTGGTAGCGCAGGCGCCCTGGCTGGGCCTGCCGCAGATTACCGCGCCGATCTTTTCCGCTTCCGCTATCATGCTAATCGCGCCGGTGGCGGTGATCCTGGTGGCGGAGAATCTCGGCCATATCAAGGCGGTGGCCGCGATGACCGGACGTAATCTCGACCCCTGGATCGGACGCGCGTTTGTCGGCGACGGGCTGGCGACGCTGCTTTCCGGCAGCATGGGCGGCAGTGGCGTCACCACCTATGCCGAAAATATCGGCGTAATGGCGGTGACGCGTGTTTATTCGACGCTGGCCTTTGTCGCCGCCGCCTTTATCGCGCTGCTGCTCGGATTTTCGCCGAAGTTCGGCGCGCTGATCCACACCATCCCCGCACCGGTTATCGGCGGCGCCTCGATTGTGGTGTTCGGCCTGATCGCCGTAGCGGGCGCGCGCATCTGGGTGCAAAATCAGGTGGATCTGAGCCAGAACGGCAGCCTGATTATGGTGGCAGTCACGCTGGTGCTCGGCGCGGGCGACTTCGCATTGAAAATCGGCGACTTTACGCTCGGCGGCATCGGCACCGCCACCTTTGGCGCAATACTGCTGCATGCTATCCTGCGCCGACGCCGCGCGACGCCGATAGCTGAAGCGGGCATCGCGCGTCAGCATCGCTAGCTTTTACTCTTCCCGGATATTTTGCCGGACGGCGGGCGCCGCCTCTGCCCGCCTTTTCAGCCTTATTTCACTTACCAGGACGCCCAGCATGATGAGCGCGCCGCCCAGCAGTGCCGCGCCGGGCAGACGCTCGCCAGCAATGCGCCCCACCACGCCAGCCCAGACCGGCTCGCCCGCGTAGATGACCGTCGCGCGGGTCGGCGACACGCTGCGCTGCGCCCAGTTCATGGTGACCTGAATCAACGCGCTGGCCAGGCCTAATCCCAGCGCGCTGCCCCAGAGATAAGGCGACATGGTCGGCACCTGCTCCCCGTTCGGCGCCATCAGCATAAAGGAGAAGATCGAGGCTACCGCCAGCTGCACGATGGTGACGCGCCGGATATCCACCTTGCCGGCGCAGGCGCTGATTAAAATGATCTCCGCCGCAATCGCCAGCGTGCTGAGCAGCGTCGCCAGTTCGCCCTGGCTAAAGGCCAGCCCGCCGCTTTCCGGCCCCGCCACCAGCAGCAATCCACCGAAGGCGAGCGCGACGCCGCACCAGGACATCAGCCCCGGCATTTTGCCTAAAAAGATCCATTGCAGCAGCGGCACCAACGGCACATAGAGCGCGGTGATAAAGGCGGACTGGCTGCCGGAAATGGTTTGCATACCCCAGGTTTGCAGACCATAGCCGCAGCCGATGGCGATGCCGATCCACAACCCCGCCATGAGCTCGCGGCGCGTAAAACGCCCCAGGCCGCGCAGAGAAAAAAGCAGCAGCAGCGAGGCGGCGGTAGCGAAACGCACACCGACAAAAAAGAACGGCCCGCTCATGGTCATGGCGTGATGCACCACCATAAAGGTGCCGCCCCAGATCATAGTGATAAAAATCAGAATGGCTTCCGGCAGGGTGAGACGCCATTTGTAACGTGATAAACGACCGTTCATATTCAGAAAGTCCTGAAAAAAGAGGCTGACAGTGTGCTTTTCCCGGCGCGGCAGGTCAATCCTGCGATGCGTCCAGGCAAGCTCGCTGTCTTCTTCTATACTCATTTACTGTTGTTATCTTTCATTGCTACAGGAGAACGTTATGACCCAGAATCAATCCCAGCAGAGTAAAGACGATCCGAAACAGGCGCCGGAATCAGGTGATAAAAAACCGGATACCACCAAGAAATAAACGATCTGACTGAAAAAATCGGTTAAGTCGTTAGATATCACATCAGACACTATGCAACAGGGAGTCGAATAATGGCGAAAATTCTGGTGCTTTACTATTCAATGTACGGACATGTTGAAACGATGGCGAAAGCGGTAGCCGAAGGCGCGAGTAAGGTAGAGGGCGCTGAAGTCATCGTGAAGCGCGTACCGGAGACCATGGACGCTGAGCGCTTTGCTCAGGTGGGCGGTAAAACCGATCAGGACGCGCCGGAAGCCACGCCAGAAGAACTGCCTCAGTATGACGCCATTATTTTCGGCACCCCTACCCGTTTCGGCAATATGTCAGGTCAGATGCGCACCTTCCTTGACCGCACCGGCGGACTCTGGGCTTCCGGCGCGCTTTACGGCAAGCTGGCCAGCGTTTTTACCTCTACCGGCACCGGCGGCGGGCAAGAGCATACGATTTCTTCAACCTGGACGACGCTGGCCCATCACGGCATGGTAATCGTTCCCATCGGCTACGGCACGAAGGAGCTGTTCGATATTGGTCAGGTGCGCGGCGGCACGCCTTATGGCGCATCGACCTACGCCGGCGGCGACGGCTCGCGACAGCCCTCGGAAGAAGAACTGAATATCGCCCGCTTTCAGGGCGAGCATGTCGCCCGTCTGGCGGTAAAGCTGAACGGATAGTCTCAACCAACACAGGAGAACATTATGGCAACGCAACAATCCAAAGCACATCATGTCGGCGAATGGGCAAGCCTGCGCCATACCTCACCTGAGATTGCTGAGGCAATTTTTGAAGTGGCAAATTACGATGAAAAGCTGGCCGAAGAGATCTGGCGCCAGCAGGGCAATGACGAAGTGCTGTTCCGCGCTTTTGATAAAACCGAGGCCGACGTCCTGACATGGGATGATACGGTCGTCGAACGTAAAAACGTCTGAGCCACGTATACCATTCAGGGGGCGGGAAATTCCCGCCCCTCTCTATTTCCCGCCAGTGAAAAGGAGCCTCTTATGTCTGCTTATCAATCTGTGAACCCCGCCACCAACAAAGTGATGAAAACCTGGCCTGCGCACAGCGACGAGTATGTCGAATCGGCGCTGGAAAAAGCGTGGCAGCTTTGGCAATCCGACTGGTCAAGAGGCCCTGTTCAGCCACGTATTCAGGTACTGCATAAGCTGGCGGATTTGATCGACAGCCGGGCGGAGGAGCTGGCGAAAGTCGCCAGCCTTGAAATGGGCAAGCTGCTGAAGCAGAGTCGCGGCGAAGTGGCGATTTGCGCGCAGATTGCGCGTTACTATGCCGAACATGCCGAGAAATTTTTACAGCCGGTTCCTTATCCCACCGAGCTGGGCGACGCCTGGGTCGAATATCATCCGCTGGGAGTGCTGGTCGCCGTCGAGCCGTGGAACTTCCCTTATTACCAGCTGATGCGCGTGCTCGCCCCTAATCTGGCGGCGGGCAATCCGGTGCTGGCGAAGCATGCCGCCATCGTGCCGCACTGTGCCAGCCTGTTTGAGGAGCTGGTGCGTGAAGCCGGCGCGCCTGAAGGCGCATGGACCAATCTATTTATCTCCAGCGACAAGGTGGCTGAGCTGATCGCTGACGATCGCGTACAGGGCGCCGCGCTGACCGGTTCGGAACGCGCCGGCAGCGCCGTTGCGCAGCAGGCGGGCAAGTATCTGAAGAAAACCACGCTTGAGCTGGGCGGCAATGATGTTTTTGTGGTGCTGGACGACTGCGATCTCAACGAGGCGGTCAAACAGGGCGCGCAGGCGCGTCTGAGCAACGCAGGCCAGGTCTGCACTGCCGCGAAACGCTTTATTGTGCAGCGCAGCATCTACGATCGCTTCCTGGAGAGATTCACTGCCGCCTTTGAAGCGATGAAAATCGGCGATCCACTGGATGAAAGCACTACGCTGGGCCCGCTATCTTCAGCCAGCGCGCGCGATACCCTGGCGAAGCAGGTAGAAAATGCGGTTAAACAGGGCGCGACGCTACACTATGGCGGCAAAGTTATCGACGGCCCTGGCTGTTTTTATCAGCCAACAATCTTAACTAACATCACCCGCGACAATCCGGCTTATTTCGAAGAGTTTTTCGGCCCGGTGGCGCAGGTTTATGTCGTGGAAAACGATGACGAGATAGTGAAACTGGCGAACGACTCCCATTACGGGTTGGGCGGCGCCGTGTTTACCGGCGATATCGCGCGCGGCAAACGTCTTGCCTCACGTATTGAAACCGGCATGGTGTTTATCAACTCCGCCAGCGATACCGCGGCCGAGCTGCCTTTCGGCGGCATTAAGCGTTCCGGCTACGGGCGCGAGCTTTCCGATCTCGGCATTAAAGAGTTTGTAAACCAGAAGCTGGTGGTCGTGTCAGGGCAGTAAGCTCATAAAGTGGCCATTCTGCGTAAAATGGCCCGACGCAAACCATAAAAAAAGGGAGCCTGGCTCCCTTTTTTCGCACTCAACGGTTTACGCCGCAGGCGTTGCCTCTTTCTCCGGCGCCTGCTGCGCTTTATCAGCTGGCGTCTGCGCTTCCGGCGCAGCCTGCGGTTTTGACTGACTGGCTGGCTCAGCTTTCTCTGCCGCCGCTTTCTCTGCCGCAGCCTTCTCTTTCGCCGCCTTATCAGCTGCGGCAGCTTTATCCTGCGCTGCCTTGTCCGCCGCAGCTTTCTCTTTCGCCGCCTTGTCAGCAGCGGCAGCTTTCTCCTGCGCTGCCTTGTCCGCCGCAGCCTTCTCTGCCGCAGCCTTCTCTTTCGCCGCCTTGTCAGCAGCGGCAGCCTTCTCCTGCGCTGCCTTGTCCGCCGCAGCCTTTGCCTGCGCCGCTTTATCGGTAGCCGCGTTGTCCGTCGCTGCCTTATCCGTTGCTGCGGCGTCGTTGGCTGCCGGCGCGCTCGGCTTCTCCGCAGCCGGTTGTAGCGCGGTACCCTGCAACGCTGCGTTCAGCACGCCGTTGAACTGCTCCCACGAACAGAAACCGTTACCATCCGTCGGGCAACCGTTAAGCTGCAGCGTGACACGTTGCGGCGGATTTTTCAGGCTGAGCACTTCGCCGTCACGCAGCTGATCGGCTGTCTGGTAAACATATTCGATTTTCACCAGATCTTTATCGGCTTTCGCATCATGCCAGCGCTCAAACACCACCTGACCGCCAATCGGCGTTTTCTCATACTGACCCGGCAGCGTATACGGCTTCACATCCAGCGCCGCCAGCAGCGAGGCGATATTGGAATCATGTCCCACCATCAGCATTACCTTCGGCGCAGAGGCTTTATCCTGATCGATAAGCTGGCTGCGAATATAGTCGATCAGCGGCGAAGCGACCTCGCGCGCGATCTCTGGCGAGGTAAACAGCGCATCCTGATAGCCGTTTTTAATCGCGGACAGCGTCTGCCACTGCTCAGGGGTTTTAATCTGTCCCCAGGCGATCTGCTCAAGCGGGAAGCCCTGATAGTATTGCAGGGTAAAGGCGTCCACCAGCGAGTTGCCGACTTTCAGCGGGCCGGCGACGTTGGGTTCCTTGCCGTTTTCCGCACTGAATTTATTCTGATTATCGCTGCTGAGCGTGCACTGTTTTTTACCGTCGCAGGCCGGTGAGTTTTTGTAATCGATGATTTTTTCCAGCTGCTGGAAGGCGGGCTTAAGACTTAACTTCTCCCCTTCCGCATTCATCGCCGCCAGCGCTTTTTTGTTGAATTCATCGCTGTCGTTGGTGATCACCGGGCTGAATACCGGGTCCATCGTGCCCATTTCATCCTGATGGGTGACCGCGACGTCGCAGCCAGGGAACGCGCCGGTAACAAAATATTGTGCGGTGGCGACGGTGCGCTGCAGGCTGTTGGCATAGGCGAATACTTCGTTCGAATCCGGGCAGGCGTTAGCTTTAAGTAGTCCCTGTTGCGCCAGCCAGGCACGGGTATAACGCCCCATATAGACTTCCAGCACGCCGCCTTTCGTGGTCAGTTCGCCGCCCGGCACGTCCCACTGCGGCCAGGATTTTTTGGTGGCCTGCGCCAATACGCTGCCATTATCCGCCAGCGGCGCGCGCAGATTGTGGCGGCTCAGCATAAGAACCTGTTGGAGTTGCAGATCGCCATCAGCGGCCTGAGCGGAAAATCCTAAGGGTAACGCCGCAATAACCGACAATGCACAAAGAGTGAGTTTTTTGATCATTGTTACTGTTCCATTCGATCCGATGATGACTTGCTGACTCCTGACCGGAGGTGTGAGAGCCAATATCAGGTGTGACGCGCCGCCTGCGGCAGCGAATACAGGACTCATATCGTATCAGGACTATAGCAGACGCGCGACATCGCGGTTGCGTCCTGCCAGCCAATTGAAAAGCAACGGGATGTTTTTCAGACTTGCGCACCTTTCTGGCGGCTATTCGTCTTCGTCAGGAGAAAAGAGGATGGCGACGTCATGACGGGAAAGCGCGGGGGTCAGGATATGAAGGCAATCTGGGCACGCACGCGAGCGGATGACAGGCAACAAAAAAGCCAGCACGCTGTGCTGGCTCTCTCTGAAATGTGGCGGAGGAGGAGAGATTCGAACTCTCGGATGGTTTCCCATCGGCGGTTTTCAAGACCGCTGCCTTAAGCCACTCGGCCACCCCTCCGCAAGACCATCTGCAACCGTAATTGCCGACGCGTCATATTGTGCGACGCAGTCTAACGGCTTGATTCTGCTTGTGCAAGTCCCTTTAAAACAAAAAATGGCTGACTGATTATTTTCGCAGCGCAGCGGCGAAAACGGCAGCAACGAGGCTTGACACTCAAACGAAAACGGGCCAGCATCGCTGCTGGCCCGTCATAGATTCGATGGCGGAGGAGGAGAGATTCGAACTCTCGGATGGTTTCCCATCGGCGGTTTTCAAGACCGCTGCCTTAAGCCGCTCGGCCACCCCTCCGCAATGAGGCGAACTATAAACACCCCTTAGGGCAATGTAAATAGCTAAGCTGACCGTTCGCCTGAAAAACAGCCAACGACAGTTTTTTTGCTGCCATTATCACCACTCGGCTCACAAAATCAGCGGCTTCACGCGTAAAGAAGGGTAAAACGCCTTTTCCCTTTTCCCCCGCTTCGTATGCTCTGCGCTAAGATTGTGACCCCTGTATGAGGTGCATTATGGATCGTATCGTTTCCCGTTCTGGTGCCGGCGCTTCGCTGCTCAGCACCCATAAAGTTTTGCGTAACACCTATTTCTTGCTGGGGCTGACGCTGGCCTTCTCCGCCGCGACGGCGACTGCCAGCACGCTGCTGAATCTGCCCGCGCCAGGCCTGATCCTGATGCTGGTCGGTTTTTACGGCCTGATGTTCCTGACCTACCGTCTGGCGAACAGTCCGGCCGGCATTCTGGCCGCCTTCGCCTTTACCGGTTTTCTCGGCTACAGCCTGGGGCCGATCCTGAATTCGTTCCTGTCGGCCGGGATGGGCGACGCCATCGCGCTGGCGCTCGGCGGCACCGCGCTGGTCTTCTTCTGCTGTTCGGCCTATGTGCTGACCACGCGCCGCGATATGTCATTCCTCGGCGGCCTGATGATGGCGGGTTTCGTCGTGCTGTTAGTGGCAGTGATCGCTAACCTGTTCCTGCAGCTGCCGGCATTGCAGCTGGCGATTAGCGCGCTGTTTATTCTTTTCTCCACCGGCGCGATTCTGTGGGAAACCAGCAATATCATTCACGGCGGCGAAACCAACTATATTCGCGCTACTATCAGCCTGTATGTTTCGCTGTATAACATCTTTATCAGCCTGCTCAGCATTCTTGGCTTCTCGTCGCGTAACGACTAAGCCAGCCGCTATGCGATTGCGTTATCCGGCCCCGTTCTGCGGGGCTTTGTTTTTTTGCCGTCGGCAATTTTGCTAAGATAGGCGCAGGTTTCATTATTGAGGTTATACCGTGCTGTTCGAAGGCAAAGAAATTGCGCGCGATGCGCAAGGTTATCTGTTAGATCCGGCGGACTGGAGCGAAGCGCTGGCGCAGCAGATCGCCGCAGAAGAGTCGATTGAAATGAGCGAAGCGCACTGGGAAGTGGTGCATTTCGTGCGTGCATTTTATATGGAGTTCAACACCTCGCCTGCCGTTCGCATGCTGGTGAAAGCGATGGCGCAGAAATTCGGCGAAGAGAAAGGCAACAGCCGCTATCTGTTTCGGCTCTTTCCCGATGGCCCGGCAAAGCAGGCGACCAGGATCGCGGGCCTGCCGAAACCGGTGAAGTGCCTGTAACGCCAGGCGCCTCCCTTTTATTATCCGCTTAACCGGTGGTGAAACGCTGCGGCGTCTCCGCTGGCTGATGCGGTTCGGTCAGCACGCGATCGACGCGCGCGCTGCGCGGCCCGCCCGCCTTTAACCATGCCAGCAGCTGCTCCAGCTGCGCGTTGTCGCCGCAGGCCAGCACCTCTACGCTACCGTCATCCAGATTGCGCGCGTAACCCGTCAGCCCCAGCTGCTGCGCCTGCGCCTGCGTGCTGTAGCGAAATCCGACGCCCTGCACCCGTCCATAAACCCAGGCTTTTATGCACTGCTGCGCCATTGCGCCCTCCTGCGATCCAGTTTGATTGCATTTTTCCGGTATCCACCGGACAATGTCGCCTCATTTTCCGTTGGTAAGCATAGCAAAATATGACTGTTCGATTGATTCTCGCTAAGGGCCGTGAAAAGTCCCTGCTCCGTCGTCATCCCTGGATATTTTCCGGCGCCGTCGCCCGAATGGAAGGTAAAGCCCAACGCGGCGAAACCATCGATGTCTGCGACAGCCAGGGCAAATGGCTGGCCCGTGCCGCCTTTTCTCCCGATTCGCAGATCCGCGCGCGCGTCTGGAGCTGGCAGCAAGATGAATCCGTCGATATCGCCTTTTTTATTCGTCGTCTGCAGAGCGCGCAGCAGCTGCGCGACTGGCTGGCCGCGCGCGACGGCCTTGACAGCTATCGTCTGATCGCCGGCGAATCTGACGGCCTGCCCGGTGTCACTATCGACCGTTTCGGTCAGTTTCTGGTGCTGCAGCTGCTCTCCGCCGGCGCCGAATACCAGCGTCCAGCGATTATCTCCGCGCTGCAGCAGTGCTACCCGACGTGCAGCATTTACGATCGTTCCGACGTGTCGGTGCGTAAAAAAGAGGGCCTGGCGCTGACGCAGGGGCCGGTAAGCGGCGAGCTGCCGCCCGACCTGTTGCCGATTACCGAACACGGCATGAAGCTGCTGGTAGATATCCGCACCGGCCATAAGACCGGCTACTACCTCGATCAACGTGACAGCCGTTTCGCCACGCGCCGCTATGCGCAGGACAAGCGCGTACTGAACTGCTTTTCCTATACCGGCGGTTTCGCCGTTTCCACGCTGATGGGCGGCTGCCGCGAAGTCATTAGCGTCGATACCTCTCAGGCCGCACTGGACGTCGCGAAACAGAACGTCGAGCTGAACGGGCTGGATCTCAGCAAAGCGCAGTTCCTGCGCGACGATGTGTTTAAACTGCTGCGCAGCTATCGCGATAGCGGTGAAAAGTTCGACCTGATTGTGATGGACCCACCGAAGTTTGTGGAAAATAAAAACCAGCTGGCGGGCGCCTGCCGCGGTTATAAAGATATCAACATGCTGGCGATGCAGCTGCTCAATCCGGGTGGAATGTTGTTGACCTTCTCCTGCTCAGGCCTGATGCCGACCGATTTATTCCAGAAAATCATCGCCGACGCCGCCGTAGATGCCCAGCGTGATGTACAATTTATAGAGCAGTTCCGCCAGGCGGCCGATCACCCGGTGATCGCCAGTTATCCTGAAGGGCTTTATCTGAAGGGCGTCGCCTGTCGCGTACTGTAACTTGAAAACGATGCCTTTGACGCCATATTGGTATCAAAGGCAGTGTTTGTCAGGAGGTATTGATGATTGCCAGTAAATTTGGAATTGGTCAGCAGGTGCGTCATAAGATGCTGGGCTTTCTGGGGGTGGTGGTTGATGTCGATCCCGAGTATTCGTTAGACGATCCCGGTGTGGAAGATGTTGACGCCAATGATGCCCTGCTTGCTGCGCCCTGGTATCACGTTGTCACTGAAGATGATGACGGCGAGCCCATCCACACTTATCTTGCCGAAGCCCAGCTTTCCGGCGAGCCGCAAACCATTCATCCCGAACAACCTTCGCTGGATGAACTGGCGGAGTCGATTCGTCAGCAGCTGATGGCTCCCCGTTTACGTCACTAAATCAGGTTATGTCGGGCAACGTCGGAACAGGTCGGCCAGGCCTGATTTGGCGATGCTCGTCAGGCCTTTTTTGCTATTTATCGTTCACTTTTTCAGTAACCCCAGCCGTGGGATTTCAATCTTCGGACAGCGATCCATCACCACATTCAGCCCCGCATCTGCCGCCAGCGTGGCCGCCTGTTCATTGATCACGCCCTGTTGCAGCCACAGCGTTTTCGCGCCGATACCGATCGCTTCCTGCGCCACGCCCCAGGCCGCCTCGGAATTGCGAAAGACATCTACCATATCCACCGGATCTGGAATCTCCGCCAGCGAAGCGTACACTTTTTGTCCCAGCAGCGTCTGTCCCGCCAGGCCCGGATTCACCGGGATCACTTTATAACCCTGCTGCAATAGCCAGGCCATCACGCCGTAGCTGGGGCGATGGGGCTGGTCGCTGGCTCCCACCAGCGCAATTGTGCGCGTTGAGGTCAATACATCGGCAATCATTTGGTCATTCATAATCTTCTCCTGAGGATATGTATTTCCCCCATTCTAGGTGAAATCTGTCGGGGGAATGAACAGGCGACACGGATGTACGCATTTAGCGATTCAGGGCACAAAATAATATGTTAAAATGTTAACACAATGCCATAATGTAAGAATTTGATACATTCACTGCCGGATTTCCCGTGCGCCTTTTGGAGAAATAATGAAGCTGCGTTTGATCTGCTCAGGCTTGCTTGCGTTGCTGTTCGCAACATCCTGTTATGCGACTACGCTCAGGCTCGATCCCGATATCGATTTGCTGGTGCTGGACGGACGCAAAATTTCAGGCTCACTGCTTAAGGGCGCCGAAGGGTTGGAACTGGACAATGGAGAGCATCAGCTGCTGTTCCGTGTTGAAAAAACAGTTGGCTTGACGCACGGCGGCGCACGCCGCAGCTATATTTCCGATCCGCTGATCGTAACTTTTATCGCCAATGCAAAATCTATTTCCGTGCGCCTGCCGCAGCTTGACTCCCTGCATGATCGCCGCCTGTTTGATAAAAACAGCACCTTTATCATGGTCGATGAAAAAGGCCAGACGGTGCCCAGCCGCCGCGATCGCCTTCCCTTACATGACGGGCAGCAGACCGATCTGGAAAAAGCGTTAATGGCATATAACCGCAGCGGCCAGAGCGCCTCGGTGCCGCGCTTTGCGCAACAGCCGCCCTTAAGCGTCAGACAGCAAAAGTTTCCGATCGATGTCGTCGGCGCTAACCTGCCTGCCGAACCCCTTTTACAGCTGTGGTTTCATCAGGTCGACAGCGCCACGCGTCAACGCCTGCTGAGATGGATGAAGGCGCTACGGGCAAGTTGATGTTTACTGCCCGGCAAAGGTAAACTCGGTCTGATTCCTTTTTTGACCTTATCTCAACAGGATGCCTGAATGGAGCAGACCAGCCGTACTCTTGCCGAAGCGAAAAAAATTGCCCTGGTGGCGCATGACCACTGTAAATCCTCTCTGCTTGAGTGGGTCAGCCAGCATAAAGCATTGCTCAGCGCGCATACGCTCTACGCGACCGGCACCACCGGAAACCTGATCCAGCGAGAAACCGGTCTTGAGGTGAATGCGATGCTCAGCGGTCCGATGGGCGGCGACCAGCAGGTCGGCGCGCTGATTGCCGAGGGGAAAATCGATATGCTGATTTTCTTCTGGGACCCGTTGAACGCGGTGCCGCACGATCCTGACGTAAAAGCGCTGCTGCGTCTGGCGACAGTATGGAATATTCCTACCGCTACCAACCGTTCCACCGCCGATTTCCTGATCAACTCGCCGCTGTTTAGCCAGACCGTCGCGATTCAGATCCCCGATTATCAAAATTATCTGCACGCGCGCCTGAAATAACTTATCTGTTGCGCCGGGCTTATGGTTTACGCAATAGCGGAACGCCCAGGCGCTTGAACACCTCTACAAATACCGATGGCTGCTGCCGATTATAGAGCAGCCATACCTGCTGTTTCGCCCGCGTCAGCGCAACATAGGCCAGCCTGCGCTCTTCCGCGTCAGGAAAATCTTCTGTCGGGGGTAACAGTCCCTCTTCCAGCACCGTTTCACGCGCAGCGGCGGGAAAGCCATCGTTGCCCGCCTGCAGGCCAAGCACAATCACATAGTCCGCCTGCTGCCCTTTACTGGCGTGAATGGTCATAAAATCGAGGTGAAGCTTTGGCCAGCGCGTTTTGGCTTTGCTCAGCAACGCGGGCCGCAGATGATGATAACGTCCCAGCAGCAGTACGCGCTCCTCTGGCCGGGCATAGCCGCTGATTTTATCCAGCAGCTCCTCCAGCCTGTCGTCAGGCAGCAGCGAGATCGCCTTTTTATTGCCTTTCGTCACGCTGTTCAGCGGTTTTACCAGCTGATGCGGATTTTCCTGCACAAAACGCGTTGCGATATCGCCGATGCGATCGTTAAAACGCCAGGTAGTATCCAGCACGCAACGGTCGCCTTCGCCAAAATAGTGATGGAAAGCGGTTGTCAGGCTCATTTCCGCACCGCTGAAGCGATAAATCGCCTGGCAGTCATCGCCAACGGCAAACAGACTGGTTTGCCGGTTTTGCTTGCGCAGCGCGGCCAGCAGCGCCGCTCTCTGCGGTGAGATATCCTGAAATTCATCCACCAGAATGTGCTTCCAGGGGCTGATAAAGCGCCCTTTCTCCAGTAGATTAATCGCCTGATGCATCAGACCGGAAAAGTCGACAGCGCCCTCTTCTTTCAGAGCGCTTTTCCAGGCCTTCAGCAGCGGCGCCATCAGCTTTATGCGTTTAGCGAAGCTGTCGCGCACCGCTTCAGGCGCATCGGCGATCATCGCCGCCTGGGCGCCGCCATGCATACGCATCAGGCCAAGCCAGCGTTCCAGTCGGCTGGCGAGGCGTTGGGTCAGCATCTCGTCCTGCCAGAAATCGCCTTCCGGCACCGTCCACGCCAGCTCTTCCGTCAACCACTGTCGCCAGCCGCTGGCATGGGCTTTTTTCTCGGCGCACTGCTGACGCCAGGTTTCGATCAGCAGCTGCCGTCGCGCCGCATCGTCGCTTTCCAGTCGGGAGATGGTCGGCTGCTTGTTGCTGCCTTCACGAATAATGTGCAACGCCAGCGCATGAAAGGTACGCGCTTCGATATTCTCATTTTGCAGGCGCGTTTTAATACGCTGGTTCATCTCTTCCGCCGCTTCGCGGCCAAACGCCAATAGCAGAATCTGCTGCGGCTGCGCCTGCTGACGCAGCAGCAGCCAGCCCGCACGCGCTACCAGCACCGAGGTTTTGCCGGTGCCAGCGCCCGCCAGCACCAGCAGCGCATCTTCGCCATTGACCACGGCGCGCGCCTGCGCCGCATTAAGCGGCGTCGATTCCACCGTCGCAAAAAAATCCGCATGCTGTTCCAGCATATGATCAGTCCAGAGCGCATTACGCTGGGTCAGCATCGCTTCGCCCCTGCGCAGCCACTGTAAACACTGCTGACAGAGATCACGGCAATTATCGAAGCCGTCGAGACGGGCAACCGGCATCGGCAATGCGCTGAACGCCTCTTCTATTTTCGCCTGCATCCGCGCCAGCTCGCTTCGCTTCAGCCAGCGGTCCTGCGCTTCGGTTTGCTGTAGCTCCGCAATCAGCCCGGTCAACACCTGCGCGCTGATGTCGCTCATCTCCGCGCTCCACTGTTGCCATGCCTGCGTCAGATAGTGGTAAAAACGCTGCGTTTCCTGCCACTCCGTACCGTGCAGCCGCACCACCTTTTCATCCGGCAAAGTGAACTCCAGCTCACCCCAGATCATCCCGCGTTTGCATCTAATATCCAGCAGCTTATTAAACGGGATCAGATACTCATGTTTTTCACCGCTGACTTCCACTCCGGCGCTGAGCAGACGTACCCGATTATAAGGATGCTGCGCCAGATGTTTGCCAAGCGAGGTTGCTTTTAATTCCATGCGTGATAACCAAAGGTATGCAGATTCTGTTGGTTGCTAGTCTACCGGTCCGCAGTTTACCGCTCCACCGTTAAAACAGGTTACAATCAAACGCTGCTATCTTTGATTCATTCCGTTTTTCTGAAGGAAGCCGTAATGCGTACCGTTTTGAATATCCTTAATTTCGTG
Organism: Mixta calida; assembly: GCF_002953215.1. Classification (NCBI taxonomy): domain Bacteria; kingdom Pseudomonadati; phylum Pseudomonadota; class Gammaproteobacteria; order Enterobacterales; family Erwiniaceae; genus Mixta; species Mixta calida. The sequence continues at coordinate 1,654,407 of NZ_CP026378.1, read as the reverse complement.
CTGGGTGGCTTCTTTACCACGCTGAGCTGGCTGTTCGCTACTCTGGTCAGCATTGTTCTGATCTTTACTCTGCCGTTAACACGCTCCTGCTGGGAGATCACCAAACTCTCGCTGGTGCCCTATGGCAATGAGGCGGTGCATGTTGACGAGCTGCGCCCGGACCAACGCAACGCGTTGCTGAACACCGGCGGCACCTTGCTGAATATCCTGTGGTTTATCTTCTTCGGCTGGTGGCTCTGCATTTCCCATATTATGGTCGGGATCGCGCAGTGCATCTCAATTATCGGGATACCGGTCGGCATCGCTAACTTCAAGCTGGCGGCGATCGCGCTCTGGCCAGTTGGTCGTCGCGTGGTTTCCACCGAAGAAGCGCGCGCCGCGCGCGAAGCTAACGCACGCCGTCGCTATCAGTAAGGTGACCACGCTATGACAGCGCTGACCGCAGGTTTACGTCGCTATACTGCCAACAGCACCGGGTTATATTTAACCCGCATTTTCCTTGCGCTGGCGGGAGCAGCCGCCTTTCCCTGGTGGCTCCAGCAAATTATCTGGACACTGCCGCTGACGCTCGGCGTGGTCGCCGCCGCGCTGGCCGACCTGGACGATCGTTTCACCGGTCGCCTGCGCAATCTTTTAATTACCCTGCTCTGCTTCTGTATCGCTTCGGTCTCGGTAGAGCTGCTTTTCCCCATCCCTGGTTATTTATCATCGGGCTGGCGATCTCCGCCTGGGGATTTATTTTGTTGGGCGCGCTTGGGCAACGTTACGCCACCATCGCTTTCGGCGCGCTATTGATCGCTATCTACACCATGCTGGGCGTTAGCCTGTTTCCGCAATGGTATCTTCAGCCGGCGCTGCTGCTGCTGGGCGCCGTCTGGTATAACCTGCTGACGCTGGTGGGCCATTTGCTGTTCCCTATTCGGCCATTGCAGGAAAACCTGGCGCGCAGCTACAGCCTGCTCGCGCATTACCTTGAAGCCAAAGCCAACCTGTTTGACCCGGATATGGCGGAAAATGACGATCGCGGTCTGGTTGAGGTCGCGATGGCCAACAGCAAGTTGGTGGCGGGGCTTAACGAGACGAAGACTTCGATACAAAGCCGCCTGCGCGGCGATCGGGGTCAACGCGGCACACGGCGTACGCTGCACTATTACTTTGTCGCGCAGGATATTCATGAACGCGCCAGCTCCTCGCACGTTCAGTATCACGCGCTGCGCCAGGAGTGGCGCTACAGCGAAATTCTGTTTCGCTTCCAGCGTCTGCTGACCATGCAGGCCCAGGCCTGCCGTCAGCTTTCCAACGCCATTTTGCTGCGGCAGAGCTATCAGCACGATACCCGCTTCGAGCAGGCGTTCAACCATCTGCAGGCGGCGCTGGAGCGATTGCCTGACACGGCGCAGGATAAAGCGCGGCAGAAAGCGCTGCGCTATTTGCTCAGCAACCTGAAGGCAATTGACGCTCAGCTGGCAACCATTGAATCGGAGCAGGCGCTGGAACAGGCGCATCACGGCGGCAGCGATACGCATCTCTCCAGCGAAGGGCTGACCGGCTGGAGCGATATCCGGCTGCGCATCAGCCGTCACTTAACGCCGGAATCGCCGCTGTTCCGTCATGCGGTGCGCGTGTCGCTGGTGCTTTGCATCGGCTACGCCTTTATTCAGCTCACCGGCCTGGAGCGCGGCTACTGGATTCTGTTGACCAGTCTGTTTGTCTGCCAGCCCGGTTATAACGCTACCCGCCGTCGACTGGCGCTGCGCATTATCGGCACCCTTGCAGGCATTGCTATCGGCCTGCCGGTGCTGTGGCTGGTGCCGTCGGTTGATGGCCAACTGCTGCTGATCGTGCTGTCGGGCGTGCTGTTTTTCGCTTTCCGACAGGTACAGTATGCGCACGCCACCATGTTTATTACGCTGCTGGTGCTGCTCTGCTTTAACCTTCTGGGAGAAGGCTTCGATGTCGCGGTGCCACGCATTGTCGATACGCTGCTCGGCTGCGGCATGGCGTGGCTGGCGGTCAGCTTTATCTGGCCAGACTGGCGCTTCCGGCGGCTGCCAGCCGTCGCGGAAAAGACGTTAACCGCTAACTGCCGCTATCTGGATGCGATCCTGGAGCAGTATCATCAGGGCAAAGATAACCGCCTCGCCTACCGCATAGCCCGACGCGATGCGCATAACGGCGATGCCGAACTGGCTTCAGTAGTCTCTAATCTTTCTACCGAAATGCGGCCCGATCCGCAGCAGCGCGAAGCGGCTTTTCGCCTGCTGTGCCTGAATCACTCATTCCTGAGCTACATCTCCGCGCTTGGGGCGCACCGCGAGAAAATCACGCAGCCAGCGCTGTTGTCGCTGCTGGATGACGCAGTCTGCTATGTTGACGACGTTTTGCAGGTCAATATCATCAGCGAACAGCAGGCTCAGCAAATATTAAGCGATCTCTCTGCGCGCATTAGCCGTTTAGAAAGCGAGGCGGACTCTAAAGGGCAGTTGGTTTTACAACAGATAGGCCTGCTGATCGCCCTTCTTCCCGAAATCGCCCAGCTGAAAAAACAGCTGGCGGTGTCGGGGCGCTAGCCGTGGGGATCTTTGTCCGCGTTCAACGTGTTATAAAACCAGTAACGTAGTTCTTCTTTCACCTCTGCAGGCAGCGCCGCCTGGTGACGTCCAGATATGGCGCCCTGCAGAGCCAGCAAGCAGTTCAGCCCCAGAGACTGATTAAGGGCGCGCAGACGTAGCCAGCAGTCTTTTGCGCCCGCCTCGCGCAAAGCATGAACGCTGTCGATGCCGATTTCCCGCAGTAATATTTCCATGCGAATGCCCATATTGGGCAAATCTTTAACGCGCAGGTTGTTCTGCCGTTCATTTTTCTGTCGTCGCGCCAACGCCAGCGCTGACTTTGACAGTTTTATCAGCAGCGGCTGATCGTTCCACACCACGTCATCAATGCGGTAATAGTGCAGCGTCACCGGCATCCCTTTTTTATTAATTACCAGTGGCGGTAGCGACTGTTTACTGAGGTAGCTGGCCATCGTGTCACTGGCGCGCAAATAAAGCTCTCCCTCGGTAATTAATGCGAATACCACCTTTTCTACCGCCAGGCTGTAACCGCCAAACTGAGAACGAACGGTAATATTCCCTAATGCCGCCAGCTGCGCTTTTGACTGGGCAATCCGTTGATGCGAATTCATACGTGGCTCCTTTTCCTTAAGAAACTGTGACTAACCCCCTGTTTTGTATCAGCTAAAAACATAGGCAATTCTGATTAATGGTTCAATTGCTAAATCAGCTTTCATCTATTTGCATATTAAAAGTGCGAGACGTTTTCAAAAATTGAGGTTGATCTTAACCCGCCATCGCATTACTGTATATCCATACAGTAACCACGTGAGCTGATAATCATGCGTACTCATTTACTGAAGTCCTCTTTTGCCTCTTCTTCTCTGGCTGGCCATTCGCGCGTTGCGCTGTCTTCATCAACGCTGACAACCGGTTGGATTAGCGAACTGAGCTACAGTGAAGCGCAACCTGGCCTGACGCAACTGCTGCTGCTGCCGCTCTTACAGCAACTCGGCACTCAGGCGCGCTGGCAGCTTTGGTTAACGCCGCCCCAGAAGATCAGTCGACACTGGCTGAAATCATCGGGCCTGCCGCTGAATAAGATGATGCAAATGTCCTACCATCAGGGTTTCAGTACAGTGGAGGCGATGGTAAAAGCGCTGCAAACGGGTAATTACAGCGTAGTGCTTGGATGGATTACGAAGGATATTAGTGAAAGTGAGCGTCGTCAGCTCGAAGAAGCGGCTTCTGTCGGTCAGGCGCTTGGACTGATTATGCGTCCCCAATCGGTCGCTTCGTCACTTGACGGACAAAAAAACCGGCTGAAAATTCACTCAACTTTGTATCATTAAGTAAATATAAGATAAATCTCAGCTAAAAACAGGCAGTTCTCTCTGATAACCCGCTGATTCTACTCTGACGCGGCTGAGCCTTGCTTTCGCCGCGTCAGATAAGCCTTTTTTTGCCGCTAAAAACCGTGTTGGATGTTAAATTTTGTGTATGAAACATCCTTTTTTTGCAGACCGGGCTCACATCTTACTTGTAAGTTTCTCGCCACGTTGTAGACTTTATCTCGCCAGGGTGCTCAATAACCTCCGTTTTCCGGTAGAGTAATAATCGAGCAAAAGGACCCGGCGAAGGATTACAACCAAGAGCTTAGTTTTAAGCTCCTTGCCTATTTGGATGATAACGAGGCGCAAAAAATGAAAAAGACAGCTATCGCAATTGCAGTGGCACTGGCTGGCTTCGCTACCGTAGCGCAGGCCGCTCCGAAAGATGACACCTGGTACACCGGTGCTAAACTGGGCTGGTCTCAGTATCACGATACTGGTTACTACGGTAACAACTATGTAAATAACGATGGCCCGACTCACGAAAGCCAGCTGGGCGCTGGTGCATTCGTTGGTTATCAGGCTAATCCTTATCTGGGCTTCGAGCTGGGTTACGACTGGCTCGGCCGTATGCCGAACAAAGGCGATGCAGTAAACGGCGCTTTTAAAGCACAGGGCATCCAGCTGGCAGCGAAACTGAGCTACCCGATTATGGATGATCTGGACGTGTACACCCGTCTGGGTGGCATGGTATGGCGCGCTGACTCCACTCAGCACGTTGTAGGCACCAACATCAGCCGCAACGACCACGACACCGGCGTTTCTCCGCTGGCTGCTGTAGGTGTTGAGTATGCGCTGAACAAAAACTGGGCGACTCGCCTGGACTACCAGTGGGTTAACAACATCGGTGACGCTGGTACCGTTGGCACCCGTCCTGACAACGCCATGCTGAGCCTGGGCCTGTCCTACCGTTTCGGTCAGGATGACGCGGCTGCTCCGGTTGTTGCTCCGACCCCGGCTCCGGCTCCGGTTGTTGAAACCAAGCACTTCACTCTGAAATCAGACGTGCTGTTCAACTTCAACAAAGCGACCCTGAAAGGCGAAGGCCAGCAGGCGCTGGATCAGCTGTACTCTCAGCTGAGCTCAATGGATCCGAAAGACGGTTCCGTTGTTGTTCTGGGCTACACTGACCGCATCGGTTCAGAGCAGTACAACCAGAAACTGTCTGAGAAACGCGCTCAGTCCGTGGTTGACTACCTGGTATCTAAAGGTATCCCGGCTGACAAGATCTCTGCACGTGGCATGGGTGAATCTAACCCGGTTACCGGCAACACCTGTGACAGCGTGAAAGGCCGTAACGCCCTGATCGACTGCCTGGGTCCGGACCGTCGCGTAGAAATCGAAGTTAAAGGTCTGAAAGACGTTGTTACTCAGCCGCAGGCTTAAGTAATACGTTAAAAAACCCCGCTCAGGCGGGGTTTTTTTATGGGTGAAAAACAGTAAAAAGCGAGGTATAACTGAATGAAGGCCCAAGAATTAACTGACGTCATCCTTTCCCAGAATCGCCTGCAAGTCCTGTCGTAACGAAGACATCTGGCTGGCATATTTCTCTTTACGCTCTGCATCTTCAATAAGCTGGACGATAGTTTCAGACAGCGTGCTGCTGCGGCGCTGCGCCAGCCCCGCCAGCCTTTGCCATACCAGATATTCCAGGTCGATGGATTTTTTACGCGTATGCTGATGCTCAGCGTTAAAATGGCGTTTACGCCGTGCGCGGATCGTCTGCTTCATACGATTTTCCAGTGCCGGATTGATATGTTGTTCAATCCATTTCAGCACGTCTATCGGATGGCTTTCCATGGCCAGCAACGCTTTAACGGCTTCCTGGGCGGCGCTGATTTCCACGTATCGGGTGATCGGTTCACCCTCCCGGTGCTTTTTCACCAGGTATTTCCATTTCCATCCGCTTTCAAGGTTTTCCAGCTGCTGATATTTCATCGGAATCTCATCATGCGCAGGTAACAAACTAAGAATAACAGTTTTTTTCTTTCTTGAGACAGAGAAAGGCGTAACGCCAGCTTCGCAGGCTCCCGCTTTCATTCAGAATCGGTGAGATCTCTGCCGTGCGTAACAACCTGAAAAGCTGTATAATCGCGCTTTTCATTAATACAAGACAAATACGATTACTTTGACCAGCAACCGACTTGCATGGCAGGCGCTACAGCCTGATGCCGAGAGCTTCCAGCCCCTTTTTTCCAGCGTTTTTAGCGATGACGGCAGCGATATTCTACCGGAGATTCAGCCTCGCCTGTTTGATGCAGCAAACCTGCTGCAGCGCAGCAGCGCGCCTTTTCCACTGATGCTGATTCGCTGTGCTGAAAACAGTGAAAATCTGTCGTTGCTGGCGCAGACATTACAGCATAACAGAGGGAAGAAGAAAGCACTTTACGGCGGTAACTATCTGATAAATGACGATCAGATTAGCTGGCAACCTGCGCAAAGCTCAGATGAGCCATTTGCCAGCTGCGGCGAAGTGCAGTTTGCCGACTGGATCGAACCTGAGCAGCTGTTTGGCTGCGTGCGGCTGTTCGCACAGCGCATTAGTCTGCAACCGGGCCTGATTCATCGCGCCAACGGCGGCGTTCTTCTGCTTTCGCTGCGCGCCGTGCTGGCGCAACCGCTGATGTGGCTCCGTCTGAAGCAGATCGTGATGCAGCGCCGTTTCGACTGGCTGTCGCCTGATGAAACGCGTCCGCTGCCCGTCGCCATTCCCTCAATGCCGATGCAGCTCAAGCTGGTGCTTTGCGGCGATCGCGAAGCGATGGCCGACTTCCAGGAAATGGAGCCTGAGCTGACGTCGCTGGCTATTTACAGCGAGTATGAAGAAAGCCTGCGAGTGGAAGACCAGGAAGATATGGCGCTGTGGTGCCGCTGGGTCACGGCGCTGTCGCGTCAGGCGGCGCTGCCCGCTATCGAGGCCGATTTCTGGCCGCTCCTGCTGCGCGAATCGGCGCGCTACAGCGGCGATCAGGATATGCTGCCGCTCTGCCCCGCCTGGCTTGGAAGACAGCTGCGCGAGGCGGCGCAGTATGGCGAAAAACTCGACGCGGAAGCGCTGCAGGCGGCGCTCGACGCCCGCAGCTGGCGGGAAAACTATCTGCCAGAGCAGATGCGTGACGAAATACTGCTCGATCAGATCCTGATCGACACCGAAGGCGCGGTGGTCGGACAGATTAACGGTCTGTCAGTGATTGAATTCCCTGGTCATCCACGCGCGTTTGGCGAACCTTCACGCATCAGCTGCGTAGTGCACGTCGGCGACGGCGAGTTTACCGACGTTGAGCGCAAGGCTGAACTGGGCGGCAATATTCACGCTAAGGGCATGATGATCATGCAGGCGTTTCTGATCGCTGAACTCGAACTCGATCAGCAACTGCCTTTCTCCGCCTCGCTGGTTTTTGAACAATCCTATTCGGAAGTTGACGGCGACAGCGCCTCGCTTGCCGAACTTTGCGCGTTGATCAGCGCCCTGGCGGAACAGCCTGTCAATCAGCAGATCGCCGTGACCGGGTCGGTCGATCAGTTTGGTCATGTTCAGCCAGTAGGCGGACTGAATGAAAAAATCGAAGGATTTTTCGAGGTTTGCCAGCAGCGTGGTCTGACGGGTCATCAGGGCGTGATTATTCCGGCAGCCAATGTACGTCATCTCTGTTTGCAGCAGGAGGTTGTCGATGCCGTGCGCGACGGTCAGTTCCATATCTGGGCCGTCAATGAGGTTGACGAAGCGCTGCCGCTGCTGACCGGCGTCGAGTGGAAAAAAGAGAATGCGCCCTGCCTGCTGCAAACTATTCAGGACCGCATCACAGAATTTAATCAGCAGGAAGCGCGTCAGCGCCCCTGGCCTCTGCGTTGGCTAAACTGGTTTAACCACAGCTGATCGGAGTTGTTCAGCTTACACCTGTTAGCTAACCTTCGTGATTCACTAGAAAAAGGCTTATTGAAACATGGTAGAAAAACGCGAATCCTATACAAAAGAAGATCTCATTGCCTCTGGTCGCGGTGAACTGTTTGGCGCTGAAGGCCCGCCGCTGCCGTCTGGCAATATGCTGATGATGGACCGCGTGGTCAAAATGAGCAAAGAAGGCGGTAACTTTAATAAAGGTTATGTCGAAGCTGAACTGGATATCAATCCTGACCTCTGGTTCTTCGCCTGTCACTTTATTGGCGATCCGGTCATGCCGGGCTGTCTGGGTCTGGATGCGATGTGGCAGCTGGTAGGCTTCTATCTGGGTTGGCTGGGCGCTGAAGGCAAAGGCCGCGCGCTGGGCGTAGGCGAAGTGAAATTTACCGGTCAGGTACTGCCGACGGCGAAAAAAGTGACCTACCGCATTCATTTCAAACGCGTCATTAACCGCAAACTGGTGATGGGCGTAGCGGACGGCGAAGTGCTGGTGGATGGCCATGTGATCTATACCGCCAGCGATTTGAAAGTGGGCCTGTTTAAAGACACCACCGCGTTCTAATCTTCTGCAATAAAAAACCTCCGCTGCCGCGGAGGTTTATCCCTTTTCTGACCAGGCGTTTACGCCATCGTCGCCCCGACGCTGACCGACCTGTCCTCCATGGCTTTTCGCCAACCTCCCAACCAGTGAGACCGAGCCTCAATCATTTGATAAGGGCACATTTCTTTTGAGCGCCCGGTAATGCCTGCCTGATAACCACGTGAGTGTGCCCGTTCCAGGCGGTCTCGTTTCTGTCTCTTCATGCCTCATTTCCCTCATTCAGGTATGGTGGAACTGGTGGAAAGAAAACAATGGTCACAAAATGCGCAACCACATTTCAGTTCTACCCTCATCAGCACGAAAGATCAATGCGCAAATTTCACGCCATTGTCACATGAATACGCTATTTTTAGAGGTTTTCTTAGGGCGTCGCGCGAGCTGCCAGACAACGGATTGATTCTGAAATAAAAAAATTCCGGCCCATACAGCTGAAGCGCCTTATGTAACCGGAATTAATAGTTAAGAATAATTAATTATTTTTTAGCGAAGAAAAGGCCATAGCCATCCGCTGCGCCTCTTGCTGCCAGCCCGCAGCCAGCGTCCTGACCATGGCGTCGTAGCCATCCTCCTGCTGCGGCAGCGTCAGGTTGAAAGCCTGACGCGTGATGCGTCCATTATGCTCCAGCGTCCAGCTGCCGCTAATCACAACCTGTCCATCATAGCGGCCGTGAAAGCCGGTGACGTTTACATTCAGCGTATCGTGCAGTTCGCCCAGCGGCGCGGCGGATATCAGTCGGCCGGGCAGCGCGTTGCTGAGATTGGTGACCAGCGTCTGCTGTAGCTGCTGATCGAGCGGACTGGCCCACAAATTGTTTGCCGCGATAACATACTTCACATCGCTGGTCTGATAGACCACGCCGTTGCCGGCGAGATAATCTGGCACGGCGACCCGCTCAACCCACAGCGGCAACTGCGTCTCCGTCAGCAGCGCGCTCTGCGTCACCGGCGGCGGCGCCGACGTTCCCGTCGGCAGCTGATACATTGTGGTTTTAGTGGTGCTGCTACAGGCGCTGAGCGCCAGAGCCATCGCCAGCGGCATCCATTTCATCATTGTTTCGCCCTCTTCGGCTGCGGGTCCTCGCCCGGTTTCGCTTCAAACACCAGCGCGTTGCTCTTTTGATTGAGCGTTTTCAGTACCGGCTGCAGCTCACGCAGCACCTGATCGAGCCGCTGCATATCGCCTACCAGCTGGTTATAAGCCGGAGAGCCGGGCTGCAAGCCCTTCATGCTGCGATTCAGTTCGCGCAGCGTCTGCTGCATATCCTGCGGCAGCTGCTGCATGGACGGACTGGCGGTGATTTTATTCACATTATCCAGCGTTTTTTGCAGCTCGCGCAGGGTGCGCTGGCTCTCTTTCAGCGTGCCGGTAGCCTGATTAATCATCGGGTTGAGCGGCAGACTATTAATTTTGTCCAGCGCATCCATCAGTTTCTGCTGGATCTGGCTCAGGCCGCCGCTCACGGTCGGAATAATTTCCAGTCCGGCCACTTTATCCGGTCCTTTGTAGGGCGCCGCCTTGTCATAAAAATCGAGATCGATATACAGCGAGCCGGAAAGTAAGTTGCCCGTTTTAAGCGAGGCGCGCAGGCCACGTTTTTTCCCATCTTCAAGGTGCTGTCGGATATCGAAATCGGCGCCCAGACGTTTGATAAAGCGATCGGGTTCGATACGCACCAGCACCGGAATACGGTAGTCGTTGTTCAGCGACTGGTTCCAGCCCGGAACGGTATAAGGCACTTCCGCCACGGTGCCGAGACGAATACCGCGGAATTCGACCGGCGCGCCCGCCTGCAGGCCGCGAATTGAATCGCTGAAGAACATCAGGAAATCGAGATGCGTGCTATAGAGCGAATCCTGAATGCTGCGTTGATCGTCGTAAAGATGATATTCCGCCTTATTTTCCGCCGGTACGCCCAGTTCCCAGCCGTCGGGCACGTCGAAGCTCACGCCGCCGCTGAACAGCGTGGTCAGCGATCCCATTTCGACGCGCATGCCTGAAGCGGACATTTCAACGGCGATGCCGCTGTCTTTCCAGAAGCGCACGTTGGAAGTCACCAGCCGATCGTAAGGCGCGGCGACGAAGAGCTGATACTGCATGGCGCGCTTGTCGGCATCGAAGCTGCTGGTTTCCACCGAGCCGACGCGATAGCCGCGAAACAGCACCGGATCGCCGGGATTCAGCTGGCCCGCTTTGAGACTGTCGAGCACGATACGGATGCCCTTCGCGTCCGGCGGCGCCAGCGGCGGCGCATCCAGCAACTGATAGTGATTCGGCTTTTCGCCTTTGCTACCCGGCTGCAGTTCAATATAGGCGCCGGAAAGCAGCGTGCCGAGGCCGGTGATCCCTTCGCGCCCCACCTGCGGCTTCACCACCCAGAACACGCTGTCTTCATGCAGCAGTTTCTCCATGCCGGCATTCAGACGCGCCTTGATTTCTACGTGATGCAGATCGTCGGTCAGCACCGCGCTCTCCACCACGCCGACATCGACGCTGCGGCTTTTAATCGCGGTTTTGCCGCCCTCAATGCCTTCGGCATTGGTGGTGATCAGGGTAACTTCCGGCCCCTGATGGCTGAAATGATAAAACAGGATCCAGGCACCGATCAGTACGGTGACGATAGGGACTATCCAGACCGGCGACCAGCGTTTGATCTGTTCCACCTTCGCGACGCCGTGATTATTTTCCGTCAAGACTCGACTCCTTCAAATTATTTTCTGGCTCACGATCCCAGGTAAGGCGCGGATCGAACGTCATGGCGGCGAACATCGTCAGAATCACCACTGCTGCAAACAGCAAGGCGCCCACCGCGGGATAAATATTCATTAACTGTCCTATACGCACCAGCGCCGACAGTACGGCAATAACAAAAACATCGATCATCGACCAGCGACCGACAAACTCCACCACCTCATAGACCAGATGCATTTTTTCACTGTCGCGACTGCCGTGGCCGCGCGCATCCCAGCAGAGCCAGCCAATGGCCAGCATTTTCAGCGAGGGCACCATGATACTGGCGATAAAAATCACCAGCGCCACCGGGTAAGAGCCGTCGCTCCAGAGCAGAATAACCCCGGCCATAATGTTGGAACTCATCTTATCGCCCAGCGCTTCGGTCACCATAATCGGCATGATATTGGCAGGGATATAGATAAGGAATGAGGTGAGCAGCAGCGCCATCGTCCACTGCAGGCTATGGCGGCGACGTGCGTAAGCTGCGGTGCCGCAGCGCGTGCAGCGGTAGCGATCGACCGGCAGCACCGCGGTGCAGCACGGACAGGATCGCAATCCCTGGCGCAAACCGCTAATGCCAGCGCGCGGCGCAGAGGAGAACATCGGCTCCGGCGCAATCTGCCGCCAGAGCCAGCGCCGATCGACGCACTGAAAAGCGCGCAGCTGCAACAGGCAGAACAGACACCAGGGCAGGAAACTGCTGCCGATGCCGATATCGCCATAGGCCATCAGCTTGACGAAGCTTACCAGCACGCCAGCGAGAAAAATTTCCGCCATGCCCCAGCTTTTGAGCTGAAACAGAATGCGCGCCATCAGGACGCGCAGCGGCTGCGGCAATGGCAGCGGATTCACCAGCAGCAGGATCGCCACCATACAGAAAGCGGGCACCGCCTGCACAAACAGCAAGAACAGCGTGGCCAGGCTGGCGTAGTCCTCAGAGACCATGACCTGAGGAATTTCCATTAGGGTGATTTCGCTGCTCAGGCCGGAGACATGCATATTGACGAAGGGAAACAGGTTAGCCAGCAACAGCATAAACAACGCGGCCAGCGCATAACCGGAGGGCCGTCTGCGCGGCTCGCTCCAGTTAGCGGTCAGCGTGGTATGACAGCGCGGGCAGCTCGCCTTTTGTCCGGTATTCAGCGGCGGCAGCCGCGTCATCAAATCGCACTGCGGGCAAAGCATCCAGTGTTGCGGGTGTTCAGCTGAACACATACCTACTCCCGATCTCAGGCGCCGTTTTTCAGCGATTCCAGATATTCCCAGCGTTCAAACGCGCTCTCCAGCTGCTGTTCCGCTTCCGCCAGGGCATCCAGCACCGGCTGCGTTTTGTCATGCGGCTGGCTGAAGAAACTGGCGTCCGCCATTTGCGCCTGCAGCTGTTCAATCTGTGTCTCCAGCGCTTCCAGCTGCTGCGGCAGCTGCTCAAGCTCGCGCTGCAGCTTGTAGCTCAGCTTGGCGGCGGGCTGTTTTGCGGCGTCGCTTTTAACCGTATCAACCTTTGCGCTTTTTTCCACCGGCGCTGACGTTTTTAGCGCGACGGCGCGGCTCTGACGGAAAGCGGCGCGCTGCTGCTGCGCGTCGTGATAGCCGCCGACAAAGGCGCCGATTTCGCCGTTGCCTTCAAAAATCCAGCATTCGGTCACGGTGTTGTCGACAAACTGACGATCGTGGCTGACCAGCAGCACGGTACCCTGATAGCCGTCGATCAGCTCTTCCAGCAGCTCCAGCGTTTCGACGTCCAGGTCGTTGGTCGGTTCATCGAGGATCAGCAGGTTGCTGGGCTTCAGGAACAGGCGAGCCAGCAGCAGACGGTTGCGCTCGCCGCCGGAAAGCGCCCGCACCGGCGTCATCGCCCGCTTGGGATGAAACAGGAACTCCTGCAGATAGCCGAGAACGTGGCGCGGCTTGCCGTTGACCATCACTTCCTGTTTGCCTTCGGCGAGGTTATCCATCACCGTGCGATCGGGATCGAGAATGGCGCGATGCTGATCGAAATAGGCGACTTCCAGCTTGCTGCCGCTGTGCACGCGCCCACTGTCCGCCTTAAGCTGGCCCAGCATCAGTTTCAGCAGCGTGGTTTTGCCGCAGCCGTTCGGACCGATCAGCGCAATCTTGTCGCCGCGCTGCACCTGCGCGCTGAAATCTTTCACCAGCTGACGGCCTTCAATGCTGTAGTTGACGTTCTCCAGCTCAAAGACGATTTTGCCGGAGCGCGACGCTTCTTCCACCTGCATCTGCGCTTTGCCCATCACCTCACGGCGTTCTGAGCGCTCGCGGCGCAGCGCCTTCAGCGCGCGCACGCGCCCTTCGTTGCGGGTGCGGCGCGCCTTGATGCCCTGACGAATCCAGACCTCTTCCTGCGCCAGCTTGCGGTCGAATTCGGCATTCTGCATCTCTTCGACGCGCAGCGCCTCTTCTTTACCGGCGAGGTATTTATCATAGTCGCCTGGCCAGGAGACCAGCTTGCCGCGATCGAGATCGACGATGCGCGTCGCCATATTGCGGATAAAGGAACGATCGTGCGAAATAAAGATGATGCTCCCCTGGAAAGTTTTCAGGAATGTTTCCAGCCAGTCGATGGTTTCGATATCCAGGTGGTTGGTCGGCTCATCCAGCAGCAGTACGCGCGGATTGCTGACCAGCGCGCGGCCCAACGCCGCCTTACGCAGCCAGCCGCCCGACAGAGAGGAAAGCTCGACTTCCGGCTGGAGACCGATCTGCTCCAGCACGTCGTTGATGCGTGTCTCCAGCTGCCACAGGTTGTGGTGATCCAGCACCGACTGCAGGCGCGCCATCTCGTTCAGGTTTTTATCGCTGGGATCGTTCATTACTACGTGCGAAATGGCGTGATAGGCTTTCAGATGCTCCGCCTGCTCCGCCACGCCTTCCGCGACGAAATCATAAACCGTGCCGGCAATATTGCGCGGCGGGTCCTGTTGCAGACGCGCCACCACCAGATCCTGCTCATAAATGATGCGACCGTCATCCAGCGGTTGTTCGCCGTTAATGATTTTCATCAGCGTCGATTTACCGGCGCCGTTACGTCCGACCAGACAGACGCGCTCATTCTCTTCGATATGCAGCTCGGTATAGTCCAGCAGCGGCGCATCGCTGAAAGAGAGGTAAGCGTTGTGAATACTAATTAATGACATACGGCTATTCCTTACCGGCGTGAGTAATCAGCCAGCAGTTGTGAATATGGCGGTTGCGGGCAAAATCCTGCGACTGCGTTTTGGCGGTGATCTCCTGAGCGCGCAGGCCGAGCGTGGCCAGCCCCTCGTGATCCATCTTAAAACCGCGCTTGTTATTGGAGAACATAATGGTGCCGCTGGCGCGCAGCAGGCGCTTCAGATCGCGCATTAGCTGCAAATGGTCGCGCTGCACGTCAAAGCTCTCTTCCATACGCTTCGAGTTAGAGAAGGTCGGCGGATCGATAAAGATCAGATCGAACTGCTCATGACTTTCGCGCAGCCAGCTCAGGCAGTCCGCCTGCATCAGGCGGTGCTGACGCCCGCTCAGGCCGTTGAGACGCATATTGCGCTCCGCCCACTCCAGATAGGTGCGCGACATATCCACCGTGGTGGTGGAGCGCGCCCCGCCAAGGCCGGCATGCACGCTGGCGCTGCCGGTATAGGCGAACAGGTTAAGGAAATCTTTGCCCTTGCTCATCTGTCCCAGCATACGGCGCGCCAGACGGTGATCGATAAACAGACCGGTATCGAGGTAGTCGGTCAGGTTGACCCAGAAGCGGGCGTTAAACTCGCGCACTTCAAAATATTCGCCCTTCTCGCCCAGCTTTTGATACTGGCTTTTGCCCTTCTGCTTTTCGCGCGTCTTCAGCACCAGACGGTTCGCCGGCAGCTCCAACACCGTCAGCGTGGCGCTGATGACATCAAAGAGCCGCTGACGCGCTTTCAGGGCGTCGATGGTTTTCGGCGGCGCATATTCCTGAATCACCACCCAGTCGGCGTAGCGATCGACGGCGACGTTATACTCCGGCAAATCGGCGTCGTACAGGCGATAGCATTCGATGCCCTCCTGACGCGCCCATTTGTCCAGCTTCTTCATATTCTTCTTCAGACGGTTGGCGTAATCTTCTGCAATCTGCGCCGGCGCGCTTGCGCTGCTGCTGGCCGCCAGCTGATAGTTTTTCTGCACGCACTCCAGCGGGCCGTTTTTCGCCTTGAACTGGCGATCGGCGCGCAGCTGCAAACAGCTGAGAAGATCGGGCGAGGCGCTGAACAGCGAGAGATGCCAGCCGCCGAACTGGCTTTTCATCACGCGGCCCAGCTGACTGTGCAACGCGATCAGCGCCGGTTCGCTTTCCAGACGCTCGCCGTACGGCGGGTTGCTGATCACGGTGCCGACCGGCCCGTCAGGCAGCGGATTGCGCAGCTGCGCCACATCCTGCACGCCGAAAGTAAACAGATCTGCCACGCCAGCGCGACGGGCGTTGCCGCGCGCGCGCTCCAGCACGCGCTCATCATTATCATAGCCAAAGAAGCGCGATGTGGTTTGCTGCACGCCCTGACGCGCGCGGGTCTGCGCTTCGTCGATCAATTCGCGCCACAGTTCCGGCTGATGCGCTTTCCAGCCTTTAAATCCCCACTGACGGCGGTTCAGGCCTGGCGCGCGATCGCTGGCGATCAGCGCCGCTTCGATCAGCAGAGTGCCGGAGCCGCACATCGGATCGAGCAGTGGCGTGCCCGGCTGCCAGCCGGAGCGCAGCACGGTGGCCGCCGCCAGGTTCTCTTTCATCGGCGCCAGTCCGGTCTGCTGACGATAGCCGCGCTGATGCATGCCTTCGCCGCTCAGGTCGAGCGCGATGCTGGCGGTGTCTTTATTCAGCCAGACGTTAATGCGCACGTCCGGCTGCTCGCGATCGACGTCAGGACGCGGCAGGTTTTTGCGCGTAAAGCTGTCGACAATCGCATCTTTTACCTTCAGGGCGCCGAACTGGCTGTTGCGTATCGCCTCGTTGGTGCCGCTGAAATGTACGGCAAAGGTGCCGTCAATCAGGTTCGTCCAGTCGATCGCCTGCGCGCCGAGATAGAGATCCAGATCGCTGTAGACCGAGCATTCGCTCAGCGGCAGCAGAATGCGCGACGCCAAACGGCTCCACAGCAGGCTGCGATACATCAAACGATCGTCTCCCTGATAATGTACGCCGCCCTGGACAACCTGTAGGTCCTGCGCCCCCAGCGTCTCCAGTTCACTCTTTAACAGCTCTTCGAGCCCACGCGCCGTACTGGCAAACAGAGAATTCATATCGTCACTTACAGTATTGGGAAAATTGTTGCGCATTATAGCTAATCGCCGCCGCATGTCATAAAGTTAGCTTCCTTTAGCCGCAGATTCCTTTTGTCATCACCAGCCCAGCACGGAGAGCCTTATGATTGTCCTGTCACGCCTGTTTGTTCATCCGGTGAAATCGATGCGGGGATTGCAGGTCTCTCATGCGCAGGTCGCCGGGAGCGGACTGGCTTTCGATCGCCTTTTTATGCTGACCACCCCTGACGGCACCTTTATTACCGCGCGCCAGCACCCGCAGCTGGTACAGTTTATCCCGGCGCTGACGCCCGACGGCCTGTGGCTGCAGGCGCCGGACGGCAGCAGCGCAGCGCTGCGTTTTGATGATTTTCAGCCGCAGGCGGCGGAAACCGAAGTCTGGGGCAATCATTTTACCGCGCGCATCGCGCCGCAGGTCATCAACGACTGGCTGAGCGGTTTCTTCCCGCGTCCGGTGCAGCTACGCTGGGTCGGCCCGGAAATGACGCGACGGGTGAAACGACGTCCTGACGTTCCGCTCGGCTTCGCCGACGGCTACCCTTTTCTTCTGGTGAACGAAGCGTCGTTGTACAACCTGCAACAGCGCTGCGCGGCGGGCGTTCGGCTGGAGCAGTTCCGCCCTAATCTGGCGGTCACCGGCGCGCGCGCCTGGGAAGAGGATAGCTGGGCGCGCGTGCGCGTTGGCGAGGTGGAATTTGAGGTGGCGAAGCCCTGCAGCCGTTGCATTTTTACCACCATCAGCCCGGAGCGCGGCGAAAAGCATCCGGACGGCGAGCCGCTTAAAACGCTGCAAAGCTTTCGCAGCGCGCAGGATGAGAGCGGCGACGTCGATTTCGGTCTGAATCTGCTCGCCTGCAACAGCGGGGTGATACGCGTCGGCGATACGGTTGAGGTGCTGCAAACCCAGACGCCGCGACAGTACGGCGCAGGTAAGATAGTGGAGACGATGCAGGTAGAAGCCGAGGCGGAAAGCCGTGTCAGCATCAGTTATCGGGGCAGCCGCTTCAGCGGCAATAATCAGCAGGTACTGCTTGAGCAGCTGGAAATGCAGGGCTACCGCATTCCCTACAGCTGTCGCGCAGGGCTATGCGGCAGCTGTGAAATGCGGCTGGTCTCCGGCAAGGTCAAAGCGCTGAAGCAGGATGCGGTGCGCGATGACGGCACCGTCCTTAGCTGCAGCTGCATTCCCGCCGGCGATATCGAACTCGCCTGAGGCGGCGAGTCGGTTAACCGGCTCGGGCGTAACGCTGCGCCTGTTCAGCGTGCCAGGGCTGTAGGCGATCGTGCATAATTTTAATCGCGTCGCCCAACACCATGGTCTTTCCGCCCACCACCAGCTCAGGCTGGGCCAGAATGCAGAGCGCCGCGCTTTCTCCCGCCTCAATCACCAGCAGTCGCGCCTCATCGCCATTCTCAACCAGCGTGACCGTCACCAGATCGCTTTCGCCCGGCTGCCAGTGAGAACGCTGACAGACACGGAAGTGCCAGCTTTTCGGCATCAGCGGCTTGAGGAAACGCCAGGCCGCCAGCGCGTTCAGCAGCAGCTCATCACGTTGCTCGTCGCTGAGCGGCGCCTCACGGCAGCTCTCATGCCAGGCGAAAAACTGCGCCGCGTCGTCAACGCTGAAAACAGTGTCGCGAAACGCGTCGGGCGTCAGCATTTTGCGGGGAAAACGGGAGCGAAACAGCATACCATCCGCCAGGTCGAGCATCATACGATCCTGCTCTGCGTCGAAAAACCAACGCCAGTTGTCGTCAGGTTTTATCCTCATGGTTTGCCTTACTACAGTTGAGGGATCCGAAATTCAGGTTAATCGCCAACCTGAAGCAATAATCGATGTTCGTCAGATACGGCAAAAAAGAAACATCAGGCGCCGTAAATAATAAATATCCTGTCAGGAACAAAGAGTGTACAAAATATAAACCAGCCGGAAACAGATTAAAAGCCCCCGGCCAGATTCTTCAGGAAGGTCAGAGATGCGTCACAATCTCTTTAATCAGATCGGGCCCTTTATAAATAAAGCCGGAATAAATTTGCACCAGCGTGGCGCCTGCCGCTATTTTTTCCCGCGCCGCCACCACCGAGTCGATGCCGCCGACGCCGATGATCGGCAATTTATCCTGCAATTCTGCCGAGAGCCGCCGAATAACTTCGGTGCTGCGCAGCTGTACCGGCCGACCGCTCAATCCCCCCGCCTCATCGCTATATTTCATTCCGCTCACCAGCGAACGATCCAGCGTAGTATTAGTGGCGATAACGCCGTCAATTTGATGACGCACCAGGCTATCGGCAATTTGTACCAGCTCCTCTTCAGAAAGATCTGGGGCAATTTTCACCGCCACCGGCACATATTTCAGATGGCGCTTCTCCAGCAATTTCTGCTGCGCTTTTATTGCCATCAGCAAATCATCCAGCGCCTCGCCATATTGAAGCGTTCTTAATCCAGGCGTATTGGGCGAAGAGATATTTACCGCAATATAACCGGCGTGCGGATAGACTTTTTCCATACAGGTCAAATAATCGTCTTTACCCTGCTCGACCGGCGTATCTTTATTTTTGCCGATATTGATGCCCAGCACGCCGCTGAAGCTGGCGCGTTTTACATTTTCTACCAGCCGATCTACGCCCAGGTTATTAAATCCCATACGATTAATAATCCCCTCCGCCTCAATCAGACGAAACAGCCGCGGCTTCTCATTGCCTGGCTGAGGACGCGGCGTGACGGTGCCCACCTCGACAAATCCGAAGCCCATCGCGCCGAACGCGTCAATGCATTCGCCGTTTTTATCCAGTCCGGCCGCCAGGCCAAGCGCATTCTTAAACGTCAGCCCCATACATTTCACGGGACGCGCCGGCAAACGCTGGCGAATCAGTCCTTCCAGCGGCGTGCCGCCGATACGGCGTAGCTGTTGCAGGGTCAGTTCATGGGCATGCTCCGCATCAAGGCGGAATAACGCTTTACGTGCGAGGGGGTAAAACATGGGCTCTCCTGAATTCCCGGTGGCAAACGGGACGTTATTATCCGGCATAACGGCGCTAAAAAGCCAGAAATGTTAAATCGTGATGCCAGTTAACCGCATAACCCACCCGTCGCGCCCTGCTTTAGCGCAAAAACGGCTTTCTATTACCGGATAAATCATTTAAGCGTCGCCGTCCCCTCTGCCAGTATGAAGCCATAAGTTCTCAATAACGTTTAACCAATAACTTATAGTTATAAGGAGTCGCTATGCGCGTTATTACTCTGGCAGGAAGTCCGCGTTTTCCCTCGCGGTCCACGGCATTATTAACGCTGTGCCAGCATGCGCTGGAACAGCGAAACATTGAGGTGATCCCGTGGAATATTCATAACTTTCGTCCGGAAGATTTGATCGGTGCGCGCTTCGATTCCCCTGCACTGCTGGCGTTAAAAGAGGATCTGGCGGCGGCGGATGGCCTGATTGTTGCGACGCCAATCTATAAAGCCTCCTTTTCCGGCGCGCTGAAAACCCTGCTGGATCTGCTGCCGGAGCGCGCGCTGGAGCATAAAGTGGTGCTGCCGCTGGCGACCGGCGGCACGCTGGCGCATATGCTGGCGGTGGATTATGCCCTGAAACCGGTGCTTAACGCGCTGAAAGCGCAAGAGGTACTGCACGGCGTCTTCGCTGACGACAGCCAGATCGCGCATTACGATCGTACGCCGGAAATCAGCGACCTCCTGTCCGGCCGCCTCGACGATGCGCTGGCAACCTTTTACTACGCCCTGCAACAGCGCGAAGCGCGACTGGCGCAGGCGGTATAAGGAGAAGCGCATGAAATCTGTTATCCGCCAGTTCATTGCTCTGCTGCTGCCCGGCCTGCTGAGCGTCAGCGCCGCGCTTCACGCCGCGCCGCAGGCGCCGGAAGCGATCCGTATCGGCTATCAAAAAGGCTCCGTCAGCATGGTGTTGGCGAAGGCCCATCGCCTGCTGGAGCAGCGCTACCCTTCAACGCAGATTCGCTGGGTGGAGTTCCCCGCCGGGCCGCAGATGCTTGAGGCGCTTAACGTCGGCAGTATCGATCTCGGCAGCACCGGCGATATTCCGCCGCTTTTCGCTCAGGCGGCGGGCGCCGACCTGCTCTATGTCGGCGCGGAGCCGCCCAAGCCGAAAGCGGAAGTGATTCTGGTGCCCACCGACAGCAAGATCAAAACGGTGGCCGATCTGAAAGGCCGTAAGGTGGCGCTGCAAAAAGGCTCCAGCTCGCACAACCTGCTGCTGCGCGCGCTGCAACAGGCTGGCCTGGGATTTCAGGACATTCAGCCGGTCTGGCTGACGCCCGCCGACGCCCGCGCCGCCTTTCAACAGGGGAACGTTGACGCCTGGGCGATCTGGGATCCCTACTACTCCGCCGCGCTGCAACAGGGCAATGTGCGGGTACTGACCGACGGCAGCGCGCTGCACCTGACCGGCTCCTTCTACCTGGCGACCCGCAGCTACGCGGAATCCCACAGCGACTTCATCCAGTCGGTGCTGGATATTTTCAGCCAGGCGGACGCGCTGACGCAGAGCCAGCGCGCGGAAAGCACCACGCTGTTGGCGCAGAGCATGGGCCTGCCTGAAGCGGTGATTTCCAGCTATCTCGATCACCGGCCGCCGACCCGCATCTCGCCGGTCAGCCAGCAGACGGTGCAGGCGCAGCAGCGCACCGCCGATCTCTTTTATCAAAATCATCTGCTTCCTGTGAAGCTCGACATTGCCAGCCATATCTGGCGCGGCGCATCCGCTCAGTGAGTAAGGAGAATTATCATGGCATTATCCGTATTCTGGTTTTTACCCACCCACGGCGACGGTCACTATCTGGGCACGGCGGACGGCGCGCGCCCGGTTGATCACGGCTATTTACAGCAGATTGCACAGGCGGCGGATCGATTAGGCTTCGGCGGCGTACTGATTCCAACCGGGCGCTCCTGCGAAGACGCCTGGCTGGTAGCCGCCTCGCTGATTCCTGTGACGCAACGGCTGCGTTTCCTGGTGGCGCTGCGTCCCGGCGTAATATCGCCGACCCAGGCGGCGCGCCAGGCGGCGACGCTCGATCGCCTCTCCAACGGCCGCGCGCTGTTTAACCTCGTGACCGGCGGCGATCCAGAGGAGCTGGCGGGCGACGGCGTGTTCCTCGATCACACCGAGCGCTATGCTGAATCGGCCGAATTCACCCGCATCTGGCGGCGCGTGCTGGAAGGCGAAACCGTCGATTATCAGGGCGACTATCTCCAGGTGCGCGGCGCGCGTCTGATGTTTAAACCGGTGCAGCAGCCGCGTCCGCCGCTCTGGTTCGGCGGCTCCTCGCCGGTGGCGCAGGATCTGGCGGCGGAACAGGTGGATGTCTACCTCACCTGGGGGAGCCGCCAGCGCTGGTGAAGGAGAAGATTGATCAGGTGCGCGCCAAAGCGGCGGCGCAGGGGCGTTCAGTGCGCTTTGGCATTCGTCTGCACATCATCGTGCGGGAAACCAACGCCGAAGCCTGGCAGGCCGCCGATCGGCTGATTTCCCATCTCGACGACGAGACCATCGCCAAAGCGCAGGCGGCGCTGGCGCGTACCGATTCGGTCGGCCAGCAGCGGATGGCGGCGCTGCACAACGGACGTCGCGATCGGCTGGAGATTAGCCCGAACCTGTGGGCGGGCGTCGGTCTGGTGCGCGGCGGGGCCGGCACGGCGCTGGTAGGCGATGGCCCGACCATCGCCGCCAGGATGCAGGAGTATGCCGATCTCGGCATCGAAACCTTTATCCTCTCCGGCTATCCCCATCTGGAAGAGGCGTATCGGGTCGGCGAACTGCTGTTCCCCCATCTCGATCTGGCGGTGCCCGACGTGCCTGCGCCGCGTAAAGCGCAGGCGCATGGCGAAGCGGTGGCCAATGATTTCGCGCCGCAGAAAGTCTCGCAAAGCTGAGGGAGACCGCCATGAGCAAGCGTAAATCGGGCGCCCGGCATCCGCTGGTGCCCTGGCTGCTGCCGGTGCTGCTGTTGACGATCTGGCAGATCGCCTCCCAAAGCGGATGGCTTTCGACGCGCATTCTGCCCGCGCCGGAGAGCGTGGTGCTGACCTTCTGGCGTCTGAGCGCCAGTGGCGAGCTGTGGCAGCATCTCGCCATCAGCAGCTGGCGCGCGCTGACCGGCTTCGCCATCGGCGGCGCCATTGGCCTTTCGCTCGGCCTGATCGCCGGCGCGTCATACTGGGGAGAGCGTCTGCTGGATACCTCGGTGCAGATGCTGCGTAATATTCCGCATCTGGCGCTGATTCCGCTGGTGATTTTATGGTTCGGCATCGATGAGTCGGCCAAAATCTTTCTTGTCGCTCTCGGCACGCTGTTTCCGATCTATCTCAATACCTTCCACGGCATTCGCAATATCGATCGCGGCCTGGTGGAGATGGCGCGCAGTTACGGGCTCTCCGGCTGGCGCCTGTTCAGCCAGGTGATGCTGCCCGGCGCGCTGCCCTCCATCATGGTCGGCGTGCGCTTCGCCCTCGGCCTGATGTGGCTGACGCTGATCGTCGCGGAGACCATCTCCGCCAACTCCGGCATCGGCTATCTGGCGATGAACGCGCGCGAATTCCTGCAAACCGACGTGGTAGTGGTAGCGATCGTGCTTTATGCGCTGCTGGGCAAGCTGGCGGACGTCAGCGCCGTACTGCTGGAGCGCCTGTGGCTGCGCTGGCATCCCGCTTATCAACAGAAGGAGGCCGTAATATGAATGCTGTCTCAACCCCGTCGCGCCTCAATGTCGGCACGCCTGTTGGGCTACAGGGCATCAGCAAACGCTTTGGCGATCGCTCCATTTTGCACAATATCGATCTGCACATTCCATCGGGTCAGTTTGTCGCCGTGGTGGGGCGCAGCGGCTGCGGCAAAAGCACCCTGCTACGCCTGCTTGCCGGGCTGGAGTCGCCCAGCGAAGGCGAACTGCTGGCGGGTCAGGCGCCGCTGGCCAGCGCGCAGGAAGAGACGCGCCTGATGTTTCAGGATGCCCGCCTGCTGCCGTGGAAGCGGGTGATGGATAACGTGGGGCTGGGGCTGCGCGGTGACTGGCGCCCGTCGGCGCTGCGGGCGCTGGAGGCGGTGAACCTTGCCGATCGCGCTGATGAATGGCCCGCCGCGCTCTCCGGCGGCCAGCGGCAGCGCGTGGCGCTGGCGCGCGCGCTGATCCACCAGCCCGGTCTGCTGTTGCTGGACGAACCGCTGGGGGCGCTGGACGCCCTGACGCGTATTGAAATGCAGGGACTGATTGAGAATCTCTGGCGTCAGCAAAATTTTACCGTGCTGCTGGTGACGCATGATGTCAGCGAAGCGGTGACGCTGGCCGACCGGGTGTTGCTGATTGAGGAGGGAAGAATTGGGCTGGACCTGGCTATCGATCTGCCGCGTCCGCGCCGACGCGGTTCCGCCCGCCTGGCGGAGCTGGAGGCGCAGGTGCTGGAGCGGGTGATGCAGCGCACGCAGCCTGCGGCGGCGGAGCCTCGCTACGCCCGTCGCTGAAACGACCGCGGCCCGGGCAACAGAAAGGGCGGCCTGCGCCGCCCTTTCTACTCTTCACGTCATGCCGTCAGGCATTCAGCGCTTTGCTGATTTTCTCATAGAGATCGCCGGAAAGTTTCTCCAGTCCCTGTAGTTCTTCTAACGCGCTGCGCATCATCTGTTGACGATCCGCGTCATACCGCTTCAGACGGATCAGCGGTTCAATCATACGCGCAGCCACCTGCGGGTTACGGCGGTTGAGATCGGTCAGCATCTCCACCAGGAAGCGATAGCCGCTGCCGTCTTTGGCGTGGAACGCGGCCGGATTCGCCGAGGCGAAGGCGCCGATTAGCGAACGCACGCGGTTCGGGTTGCCCATGCTGAAGGAGCGATGATACAGCAGTTCACGCACGCGGTTTAACACATCCGGCGCCGGGCTGGTCGCCTGCAGCGTAAACCATTTGTCCATGACCAGGCCATCCTGATGCCAGCGCTCATCCCAGACGCGCAACATCTCATCGCGACATTTCAGCTGCGCCATCACCGCCGCCGACAACGCGGCCAGCGCATCGGTCATGTTATTGGCCTGCTGATACTGCGCCCGTACCAGACGGTTGGCCAGTTCGGCGTCGCCCAGCGCCAGGTAGCTCAGGCAGACGTTCTTCAGGGCGCGCTTGCCGATGTCGCCATGCTCAACGCGGTACTCCGGCGTCTGATGGGCGTGATAAACCGCCAGCCATTCGTCCGCCAGCTCGACGGCCAACGTGCGCATCAGCGCGTCGCGCACCGCGGCGTTCGCTTCAGGATCGATGATCTCGAACAGCGCGGCGATCTCATTTTCGCTCGGCAGCGTCAGGATCAGCGCCATCAGCGCCGGATCGAGCCGATCATCCAGCAGTACCGCGCGGAACGCGTCGGCGACATGCAGCGGCAGCGACAGCGGCTGCCCCTGCTGATAGCGCGCAACGTTCAGCTTGATATGGGTGGCGAGCAGGCTCTGCGCCGCATCCCAGCGGGAAAAATCGTTGCGGGCGTGACGCATCAGGAAGGTTAACTGCGCGTCGCTCCAGTTATAGTCGAGCTTCACCGGCGCGGAGAATTCGCGCAGCAGCGACGGCACCGGCTGATGATAAACCTTGTCGAAAATAAAGGTTTGGAACTCTTCGGTCACGTTCAGTACGTGATGCACCGGTTCGCCGTTATGCTGTAACGGAATCGGCTCGCCTTTATCGTCGTAGAGTTCGATATCGAGCGGAATATGCAGCGGCAGCTTTTCATGCTGATCGGCAGTCGGCGGCGTCGCCTGAGTGACGTGCAGAGTATACTGCTCCAGCTCCGGGTTGTAGTCGTCGCGCACGGTCAGCACCGGCGTGCCGGACTGGCTGTACCAGCGGCGGAACTGCGTCAGATCGATATGCGAGGCGTCTTCCATCGCCTGAACGAAGTCGTCGCAGGTGGCGGCGCTGCCGTCATGACGTTCGAAGTAGAGCTGCATCCCTTTCTGGAAGTTCTCTTCGCCCAGCAGCGTGTGCATCATGCGGATCACTTCCGATCCCTTCTCATACACCGTCAGGGTATAGAAGTTATTCATCTCAATCACCTGATCGGGACGGATCGGATGCGCCATCGGGCTGGCGTCTTCGGCAAACTGCGCGCCGCGCATGATGCGCACATTATCGATGCGGTTCACCGCGCGCGAGCCGAGATCGGAACTGAACTCTTGATCGCGGAACACCGTCAGCCCCTCTTTCAGGCTGAGCTGGAACCAGTCGCGGCAGGTGACGCGGTTGCCGGTCCAGTTATGGAAATATTCATGGCCGATCACCGCTTCGATGCCGAGATAATCTTTATCAGTGGCGGTTTCCGCCTTAGCCAGCACATATTTGGAGTTAAAGATATTAAGCCCTTTATTCTCCATCGCGCCCATGTTGAAGAAATCGACCGCGACGATCATAAAGACATCCAGGTCATACTCCAGGCCGAAGCGCTCCTCATCCCACTTCATGCTGTTTTTCAGCGAGGTCATCGCCCAGTCGGCGCGATCGAGGTTGCCGCGATCGACATAGATCTCCAGCGCCACGTCGCGGCCCGAACGGGTGGTGAAGCTGTCGCGCAGGATGTCGAAATCCCCCGCCACCAGCGCAAACAGATAGCAGGGTTTCGGGAACGGGTCCTGCCACTTGATCCAGTGGCGGCCATCGTCCATCTGGCCCGCTTCGAGGCGGTTGCCGTTGGAGAGCAGGAACGGATAGCGCGCGCGATCGGCAATCAGCGTGGTGGTAAAACGCGCCAGTACGTCAGGGCGATCGAGATACCAGGTGATATGGCGGAAGCCTTCCGCTTCGCACTGGGTGCAGAGCGCGTCGCCGGACTGATAAAGCCCTTCCAGCGCCGTGTTGGCGTCCGGGTGAATGTCGTTGACGATGGTCAGGGTAAAATTATCGGGCAGGTTGGTCAGCACCAGCGCGCCCTCTTCCAGCTGATAATCCTGCCACGGACGGTCATCTACCATCAGCGAAACCAGCGTTAAATCTCCACCGTCAAGACGCAGCGCGGCCTGACTGTCACCGAGGCGTTTAACTTTGCTGACCGCCGTCACGCGCGTATTGCTGGCGTCGAGGTTAAAGGTCAGATCGATATCGGTAATGGTATAATCCGGCGCACGGTAGTCATGGCGGTACTTTACTTGCGGCTTTTGCGTCATACATTCTTCTCGCGTCTACAATGATTTAACCCGCTAAGTCTATTCCGGTTGACTGCGGCTTGCCACGTCGAAACGGCGCTTTTCGCAGTTAATGCTACATCCTGTTTACAGGGATACGTTTCTCCTCGACCTTTCCCCCCGTTTTATGCTGTGATTGGCTTCAATAAATCTGCCGGCAGGTTATACTTTTTCTTCTGAATACCTGTTTACACCTACGGAAACGCCCCGCGCGAGAGGATGCTGAAACGCACCATGACACGATACGCTTCCCCGATTTTAACCACGATGCTTGATACCGATGCCTACAAGCTTCATATGCAGCAGGCTGTATTTCATCGCTATCACAACGTGACCGTTACCGCAGAGTTCCGTTGTCGGGGCGACGATCTGTTAGGTATCTACGCCGATGAGATTCGCGCCGAGATTGCGCATATGCAGCAGCTGGCGCTAAGCGATGAGGAATATGCTTATCTCGCCAGCCGTCCCTTCTTTAAGCAGGATTACCTCGACTGGCTGAAGGCGTTTCGCTACAACCCCGATCAGGTCAAGGTACGCAACCACGACGGCAAACTGGATATCCGCATCAGCGGGCCGTGGCGCGAAGTGATTATGTGGGAAGTGCCGCTGCTGGCGCTGATCAGCGAAGTGGTTCACCGCCACCGCTCACCGCAGGCGACACCGGAGATGGCCGTTGAGCGTCTGCTACAAAAAATCGATGATTTCAAACAGGTTACGGCGGATATCGATCTGTCGCGCTTCCGCCTGATGGATTTCGGCACCCGTCGCCGCTTTTCGCGCGATGTGCAGTTCGCCATCGTCAGCACGCTACAGCGCGATTTCCCCTGGCTGGTGGGCTCCAGCAACTACGACATCGCCCGTCGGCTCGACATTACGCCGGTCGGCACTCAGGCGCACGAATGGTTCCAGGCGCATCAGCAGATCAGTCCGGTGCTGGCCAACAGCCAGCGGGCGGCGTTGCAGGCCTGGCTGGATGAATATGACGATAAGCTCGGCATCGCGCTAACGGACTGCATTACGATGGACGCCTTTCTGCGCGATTTCGGTCCCGGCTTCGCCAACCGCTATCAGGGGCTGCGTCATGACTCAGGCGATCCGGTGGAATGGGGCGAGAAAGCGCTGGCGCATTATGAGAAGCTGGCTATCGATCCGCACAGTAAAACGCTGGTCTTTTCCGACAACCTCGATTTCAACAAGGCGATCGATCTCTATCGTCACTTCGGCCAGCGCACCAATGTCGTCTTTGGCATCGGCACACGTCTGACCTGCGATATTCCGCAGGTGAAGCCGCTGAATATCGTGATTAAGCTGGTGGAGTGCAACGGCAAACCGGTAGCGAAACTCTCCGACAGTCCGGGCAAAACCATCTGTCAGGATAAAGCCTTTGTCCGCGCCCTGCGCAAAGCGTTTGATTTGCCGCTGGTGAAAAAAGCCAGCTGACCCGACGCGTCAGCACGTTTTTTCCGCGTGCTGACGCTCTTCCCCGCCGCGCCTTCTGATTAATCGACGAAATAAACAGAAAACTTTCCGCCAGCGATGAATTCTGCTTGTGTCCTGCCGGACGGCAAGTAACATAGATTAGCCCTAATTTCGGGGTTAACCCGTTTATTTTCGAACTAATAAAGAGAGAACTTTATGAGCGTAGTGCCTGTAGCGGACGTACTGCTCGGCCAGGTTGCGGTTGGCAGCGATGTCACCGTGCGCGGTTGGGTACGTACCCGAAGAGATTCAAAAGCCGGTATTTCCTTTGTCGCCGTGTATGACGGCTCCTGCTTTAATCCCGTTCAGGCTGTCGTCAATAATTCTCTGCCTAATTACCAGAGCGAAGTGCTGCGTTTAACGACCGGTTGTTCCGTCATCGTTACGGGCAAAGTGGTTGAATCTCCGGGCCAGGGACAGAGTTTTGAGATTCAGGCGACTGCAATTGAGGTGGTGGGCTGGGTAGATGATCCCGACACCTATCCGATGGCGGCGAAACGTCACAGCATCGAATACCTGCGTGAAGTAGCGCACCTGCGTCCGCGCACTAACCTGATCGGCGCTGTGGCACGCGTGCGTCATACGCTGGCGCAGGCGCTGCACCGCTTTTTCCATGAGAATGGATATTTCTGGGTTTCCACGCCGCTGATCACCGCTTCCGATACCGAAGGCGCCGGCGAAATGTTCCGCGTCTCTACGCTGGATCTGGAAAACCTGCCGCGTGACGCGCAGGGCAAGGTCGACTTTAACGAAGACTTCTTCGGCAAAGAGGCGTTCCTGACCGTATCCGGTCAGCTGAACGGCGAAACCTACGCCTGCGCGCTGTCAAAAATTTATACCTTTGGCCCAACGTTCCGCGCCGAAAACTCCAATACCAGCCGCCACCTGGCGGAGTTCTGGATGTTGGAGCCGGAAATCGCCTTCGCCTCGCTGGATGACGCCGCCGATCTGGCGGAAGCGATGTTGAAGTATGTCTTTAAAGCGGTGCTGGACGAGCGCGCCGATGATATGGCGTTCTTCGCCGAGCGCGTAGACAAAGAAGCGGTCAGCCGCCTGGAAAAATTTGTTACCGCCGATTTCGCCCGCGTGGATTACACCGACGCTATCGACATTCTGCTCGCCAGCGGTCAGGCATTCGAAAACGCGGTTGAATGGGGCATTGACCTCTCTTCCGAGCATGAGCGCTACCTGGCGGAAAAACATTTCAAAGCGCCGGTGGTAGTGAAAAACTATCCGAAAGACATTAAGGCTTTTTATATGCGCCTTAACGACGACGGTAAAACTGTGGCGGCGATGGATGTGCTGGCGCCGGGTATCGGGGAGATTATCGGCGGTTCGCAGCGTGAAGAGCGTCTCGACGTGCTGGATCAGCGTCTCAATGAAATGGGCCTGAACAAAGAAGATTACTGGTGGTATCGCGACCTGCGTCGCTACGGCACCGTTCCTCACTCCGGTTTCGGTTTAGGTTTCGAACGTTTAATCGCCTATGTCACTGGCGTACAAAATGTAAGAGATGTTATCCCGTTCCCACGAACGCCGCGCAACGCCAGTTTCTAAAATCTGACATTAAATATAAGAAATTCATATATATAAGAAGGCTGACTCTGTCAGCCTTTTTTTATTTTTGTAAATTTTGAGATATCTCACAAAGTTCCCCAATTTTTACATTTTGTAATACATATTTTCCTATTGAAACTACTATTAGGGTTTAGTAGCATTTTCGGAGTAGAATTACCTGCCGGTGAATGGAAAGATGCCAGCAGACACAGGAAGACACCAAACTCTCATCAAGCATTTGTAAATAATTCTTGACGGCAGTGGCAGGTGTCCAAATAACTCCAATGAGGGTAATAAAAAATGATGAAGCGCAACATTCTGGCAGTGGTTATTCCTGCTCTGTTAGCTGCCAGTGCAGCAAATGCAGCGGAAATCTATAATAAAAACGGCAATAAGCTGGATCTGTATGGTAAAGCTGTCGGTCTGCACTACTTCTCTGATTACGCTGGCGACGACGGTGATAACACTTACGTTCGTTTCGGCTTCAAAGGCGAAACCCAGATCAACGATCAGTTGACCGGCTACGGCCAGTGGGAATACAACATCCAGGCTAATAACTCTGAAGGCGGCAGTGACGCTCAGAATGGCAACAAAACCCGTCTGGGCTTTGCCGGTCTGAAATTCGGCGACTTCGGTTCAATCGATTATGGCCGTAACTACGGCGTAGTATATGACGCGCTGGGCTGGACCGATATGCTGCCGGAATTCGGCGGCGACTCTGCTTATTCCGACAACTTCATGAACGGTCGTAGCACCGGTCTGCTGACCTACCGTAACACCAACTTCTTTGGCCTGGTGGATGGCTGGAATTTTGCCGTTCAGTATCAGGGCAAAAACGAACGTAACGACGATCCGCGTCGTGCGAATGGCGACGGCTGGGGCGTGTCCACCAGCTACGAAACGCCAATTGGCGTAGGCTTCGCCGCTGGTTATAGCAGCAGCGACCGTACTGATGTACAGGCTGCTGGCGCACGCACTGTCTATTCTGGTGAAAACGTAACCAGTACCACCGACGTTACTGGCGAAGGCGCGGGTAAACGAGCTGAGTCTTGGGCTACTGCCATTAAATATGACGCCAACAACCTGTATCTGGCGGCTATGTATGGTGAAACCCGTAACGCAACGCCTGTCAGCGTTTCTCGCTCTGGCACTTTTGTTGCCAACAACGGTGTAACTTACGAAAATGCCACCACGTCCGGCTTCGTAAATAAAGCACAGAACTTTGAGATTGTTGCTCAGTACCAGTTCGACTTTGGCCTGCGTCCGTCTATCGCCTACGTTCAGTCTAAAGGCAAAGACATTGAAGGCGTCGGCGATGCGGATCTGATTAAATATGTTGATGTGGGCGCGACCTACTACTTCAACAAAAATATGTCTACCTACGTTGACTACCGTATCAACCAGCTGGATGATAACAACCCGCTGGGTCTGAATACCGACGACACCGTAGCACTGGGCCTGGTTTACCAGTTCTAAGAGGCGATGGATGCAGAGCGAATACTCTGCGCCAAAGCGAAAAACGGGGCCTCTGGCCCCGTTTTTGTTTCCTTATTTTCAGCTTTATATTTCCCGCGTTCTTTTTCTCGCAAACGGTTGGCATTTAAACATTCTGGCGTTAACCTGAAGCCTCATTCGCTTTTCTTGAAGCTTACGGACCTCTCATATGTTTGAAAATATTAGTGCTGCACCCGCCGACCCTATTCTTGGCTTAGCCGATCTTTTCCGCGCCGACGATCGCCCAAATAAAATAAATCTTGGCATCGGCGTTTATAAAGATGAAACCGGCCAGACGCCGGTATTAACCAGCGTCAAAAAAGCTGAGCAGTATCTGCTGGAAAACGAAACCACTAAAAATTATCTCAGCATTGATGGCCTGGCCGATTTCGCCCGCTGTACTCAGGCGCTGCTGTTCGGCCAGAATAGCGCGATTATCAGCGGCAAACGCGCCCGCACGGCGCAGACGCCTGGCGGCACCGGTGCGCTGCGTGTCGCGGCTGATTTCCTGGCGACGCAAACCGAAGCGAAACGCGTCTGGATCAGCAATCCAAGCTGGCCCAACCATAAAAACGTCTTCAGCTCCGCAGGACTCGAAGTTTGCGAATATAACTATTATGACGCCGAGACTCATCAGCTCGACTTTGACGCTATGCTGGCCAGCCTGCGCGGCGCTAAAGCAGGCGACGTAGTGCTGTTCCACGGCTGCTGCCACAACCCAACCGGCATTGATCCGACATCTGAACAGTGGGCGCAGCTGGCGGAGCTGTCCAAAGCGAGCGGCTGGCTGCCGCTGTTCGACTTCGCCTATCAGGGCTTTGCACGCGGTCTGGAAGAGGATGCGGAAGGCCTGCGTATCTTTGCCGCCAGCCACAGCGAACTGCTCGTCGCCAGCTCCTATTCCAAAAACTTTGGCCTCTACAATGAGCGTGTAGGCGCCCTGACGCTGGTTGCCGCCGATCAAAGCGTTGCAGATACCGCGTTCAGTCAGGTGAAATACACCATCCGCGCGAACTACTCTAACCCGCCGGCGCATGGCGCGGCCGTTGTCGCCACTATTCTTGGCAACGATACGCTGCGCGCTATCTGGGAGCAGGAGTTGACCGATATGCGTCAGCGTATTCATCGTATGCGTCAGCTGTTTGTGAATACATTGCAGGAGAAAGGCGCGAATCGCGACTTCAGCTTTATCATTCGCCAGAACGGCATGTTCTCATTTAGCGGCCTGAACAAAGATCAGGTTGTTCGCCTGCGCGAAGAGTTTGGCGTTTATGCGGTAAATTCTGGACGTGTTAACGTGGCGGGTATGACGCCGGATAATATGGCGGCGCTGTGCGAAGCGATCGTGGCTGTGCTTTAAGTTTTATACAATGTAAAAAATGGGCCTCTGCTGGCCCATTTTTCTTTTCTGCGGTTATCAGTTCAGGAAAGGATTACTGATGCGTTCACGGCCCAGCGTCGATATTGGCCCGTGACCAGGAATAAAAGTAATATTATCGCCAAGCGGCAACAGTTTATTTTTAATCGAGTCTATTAGCGTCTGATGATCTCCCTGCGGGAAATCGGTGCGCCCTACGCCGCCGCTAAAAATAACGTCGCCGGAAATCAGTAAACGGCCCGCGCGATGAAAAAAGACGATGTGTCCGGGCGTATGGCCGGGACAATGTAAAACGTCCAGCGTCGCCTGCCCTACCTGTACCTTATCCCCTTCTTCCAGCCAACGATCGGGCGTCAGGGGCGCGCATTCCGCCAGCCCAAACATTTGGCTCTGTACCGGCAGCGCCTCCAGCCAGAAAGCATCCTGCTTCTGCGGCCCAATAATCGATACGTTATAGTGCGCGGCCAGTTCTGCCGCCGCGCCAACGTGGTCGAGATGGCCATGGGTAAGCAGCACCGCTTTTACCGTCACATTCTGCGCTGTTACCTGCTGCTTAATCAGCTGCGCATCGCCGCCAGGATCCACCAGCGCCGCCTCGCGCGTTTCACTACACCAGATTAATGAATAGTTCTGCGCGAACGCCGTTACGGGAATAATGTGATAATCCATAATGCTCCATTATCCGCAGCCAGCAGCGCCGCGGAATTTCTCTCAGTTACCAGTGCCTAACCGGCCCGGTATCAATATGCACAAAGTTGCTGCGGGGGTAATATCCTACACCACCCGCGCGCATTTTCAGCGCCGCTTTACGCACATTGCTCAGAGAAATGCCTTCGATATGAAAATCCATCGCCTGCCCAAGCGTATGGTAACTGTGTTTAGCTACGCCACTGCCTTTTTCACGCAGCATATTATTGGTGGAAAGCGAGCGATAGCCCGAAATAAGCTGAACCGGTTTGCGGGTTTCCAGCATCGCCTGTAAGCGGTAGAGCTGATCGAACAATTTCGGGTCGATACTTTTAATTTTATTTGCCCGATAGTCACGGAAAAAATGGTTTAACCGTGCCAGCTCATCTTTATCGTAACTTTTGCCGTTAAAAAATTCCGTTTTCAGCGTTTCGCCAGTATGAAGGTTGTTAAGCGTCAGAATGCGGGGGCGAGAAGTCGAAACTGAGGCAAGAGCTGAGCCAGGAAGCAGCGCAAGCCCTGCTGCCGCACCACCAAAAACCAGCAGCTTACGACGTTGAGAATCAATAGTAGCCATAAAATGCGTTTACCTACAAAAAGAAAGCGAAGCGTGCAAAAAGTACACAAGCCCGCACCATAACCGCCACTTTTATTAACGTCAAGGTACCAGGGACAGGAATGTGAAGATAAAAGGAGAAGGGATTAAGAAACCGGCTGCCTGAGCAGGCAGGCGAGCCGGAGAAAAGAATAAAAAATCAACGACTAAAGTAACAGCTGGCCTGCCTGGGCGAGAATGCGGGTGCCCGACTGAGCCGTAGTATCATAATTGTAAATATCTGTTCGGAACTGTGTCTCGCCATCATCAGTAACCCAGGCAGTCAAATAAAACAGATTAACCGGGATGCGATGACGAATAGGCACATAGCGCGTATCGCCCTGCTTCAGGCTGCTGGAAATACGCGCGTCGTTCCAGCCTGCGTCCTGCAACAGCAGATTGGCCAATTCAGACGCTTTATTCACCCGCACGCAGCCTGAACTTAACGCACGAATATCCTTCTGAAACAGACCGTGATTGGGCGTGTCATGCAGATAGATGGCATCAGAACTGGGCATATTAAACTTGAAGCGGCCGAGCGAGTTAGTCGCGCCCGGCGCCTGACGCAGCCGGTACGGGAAATTTGACGCCGACACCATACTCCAGTCAATCATGCTGGGGTCGATAACTTCTGCATCATTGCTCCAGCCCGACAGCAGCGTATAGCCATGTTTGTAGAGATAGCTGGGATCGCGCTTAACCTTAGGAATAATATCCTGACGCACCAGCGTCGTAGGCACATTCCACGGCGGATTCAGCACCACGTTATTCAACGCGCTGCGCATCAACGGCGTTTTACGATCGGGACGCCCGACGATAACGCGCGAAGAGAGGATCTTATTGCCGTCGGCATAGTAGACCAGCGAATAGTTGGGAATATTCACCATGATGCCGTTACGCATATCATCCGGCAGCAGACGCAGCCGCTGGATGTTCAACGCCAGCAGTGCGGCGCGCAGCTGCGGCGACACATTCAGCCACTCACGCGTGCGCGGACCGACAGAGCCATCAGGGTCCAGCCCCTGCCAGCGCTGAAAACGTTTTACCGCTTCGGTCAGCTCAGAGCTGTAAACATTATCGCTGTTCGCTACCGGCTGCGACGCCGCGACATTGCCGGGATTTTCCGGCGTCGCGGCAGGCAGGTCGGCAACATTTGCCGCCGATGGGCTGACGACCGCCGTCTGGCTGTGATGATTTAGCGCGCGCGCGTCAGCGGGCGCTGCATCATCGCTGGGCGCTGGCGTATCGCTATGCGTAAGCATACCGGTGCGCTGTAAAATCTCTCTTAGCGCCGGCACGTCATCGCTGATTTGGCCTGGACGAAGCGTCTGCTTATCTTTGAGCTGCGGCCAGGGATGAGTGTCCGCCAGTAGCGTTTTCAGCGCCTTGTGCATGCGCGCATACTGCGGATGCTGCGGTGCCAGCGAACGAACAAAGGTTGACAGATGACCGGCGTCAGCGGCTGAGATCCACTGATTCGTCACGGACATCGGCGGCAGCGCCATTTTGTATGGCACACGACTGTAAAGCCACTGCTCGCCCTGCTGTGGCACACTGGAAACAAACTGCAAATAGCCGAGCATAGCGTCCGATAAAATCACATCGCGCGCCATACCGGTAATGTCGGGATTAGTTAACTGCTGTACCCACTGAGTAAACTGCGGCTGAACGCCGGAGAGCGCCATTTCCGCCAGCTGCTGCTGGAACTGCTGTACTCCCTCTCTGTCCTGCCAGAGCGGCTGCATCTGGCGCGCAGCGTAGAGGGTGGCCAGCGTTCCGGTATAAAAAGGTTTAACGCCCTGCGGCAATGCGGCCAGCATTTTCTGTTGCGCCGCGGCTGCGCTCATCGTGTCGCCAACAATCTGGCCGGGTACGGCCGTGATAATCGCCGCTTCGGCCGTTACCGTCTGTAGCAGGCTAATGGCGACCGCACAGGCCAGCGCTGTTTTTTTTACTGCATTACTTTTTGCCAGCAACATCCTTGCCCCCTGCCTGTTTTTATCGACGGTTAACACACCGTCAAACCTGTTAATTATTATAATAAGTATATAAACGAAAAACGGCATTTGTCTCAAAGAGCAAATGCCGTTGATTAGATTAAACGTCACGCAATGCTTTTACTATATCAAACCTGCGTTTTTTCATCCTCACGCTGGCCCTGTTCTACCTGCGTCTGCGGCAAACCCGCGCCCGGTATGGGATCGGCAGAAAAACCGCGTAGCCCGACGACATGAACATGTTCCGTATTGTTAAAGACTTTACGGACCAGTTTGTAAGTCGTGCCTTTCTCCGGGCTGATATTTTCCGGCGCGGCGATAATCAGCTGCATCTCCAGACGTTCACAAAGCTCAAACAGCGTAGCGATCGACTTGGCATCCAGACGCGCCGCTTCATCCAGGAACAGCAGACGACACGGGCTGATATCTTTACCGCGCAGGCGACGCGCCTCCTCTTCCCAGCTCTGCACTACCATTACCAGAATCGACATACCGGTACCGATCGCCTCGCCGGTTGACAGCGCCCCGCTCTCCGCACGCAGCCAGCCGTCCGAACCGCGGTTGACCTCGACTTCCATTTCCAGATAGTTACGGTAGTCAAGCAGCTCCTCGCCGATGGTTTGCGCCGTGCGCTGTCCCATATCAATCTGCGGATTCAGGCGCTGCCACAGCTTCGCCAGCGCTTCCGAGAAGGTCAGTCGGTTGCTGTTGAAGAGATCCTGATGCTGCTCATGCTGTTCCGACAACACATCCAGCAGCGTGGCGTGGCTTTCGCGCACATTGACGTTCAGCCGCACGCTGCGGACCTGACCAAAGCTGACGCTTTGCAGCCCCTGGTTAAGTTGACGGATGCGGTTCTGCTCGCGCTGAATAGTTTTACGGATGATATTCGCGACGCTGCGCGAACTGATCGCCAGCATTTTCTCGCGCGCGGTCAACTCTTCCGTCAGACGGCTCAGCTCGATCTCCATCTGCTCGATCGCTTCTACCGGATCGTCCGTGCGGATAATATCCTGACGAATACGCTCGCGCAGATGCTGATAAACCGCGATAAAGAACTGGATTTTGCGCTCCGGCCGCTTCGGATCTTCCGAGAGACGCAGCACATCGCGCAGATGTTCGTTGTCGGCTACCGCCAGACGCAGCGCGCCCAGCGCCTTATCCGACATCGAGCGCAGCTCGTCGCCGCCAAGGTAGGCCAGCTCGCGCCGATGCAGACGCCGCTCAACGCCGTTATCTTTTACCATGCGCATGACCGCGCACCAGCCCGCTTTAGCGCTGACCACCTGTTCACGGCTGATATGATAATCGCGCTCCAGACGGCGCAATTTCTTCTGCAGTCCATCCATCTCCGCTTCGCAGAAGGTCAGCTGTTTTTCCAGCTGGTTGCGACGGGAACGGTTATGGCTGAGCGCGTTATGCAGTTCGTCGCGACGAATGCGCGCGCGTTCTTCGGCGCTGGCGTCCGCCTGAACGCCGATATCCAGCATCTCCTGCTGCAGCTCTTTCAGCATGTCACGCTTGGCGTCATAGGCGCTCTTTAACGAGGCCAGCACCTGCGAATACTGGGTCAGCTTCGCCTGATGTTCGCGCAGCTGTTCACGGGCGCGGGCGCGCTCCGCTTCGGCATGTTCCAGACGCTGACGCAGTTTTTCGTTTAGATCGCTGGTGCCGGTCAGCATGCCGGCGGAATCCGCATAGCTGAAATGGGCGCGGCGCTGCACCACCTCGGTGATGGCGAACGCCTGCTGACGCGCCTCGCGCTGCGCCTGCTGCGCCTGCTGGTAATCTGCTTTCAGCTGTTCATGCTGCTGCGGATCGCTTTGCAGTACGCTCAGCAGCGGCTCCAACCGGGAAAGATGGCCGCCGTGCTGCTGAATAAAGCGCGCTGCCTCCTGCGCTTCGCTGAGCAGCTCACGCAGTTCTTCGCAGCGATCGGCCAGCGTGTCGTCAAGCAGCAGGTTCACGCGCGGCAGCAGGCGGTTTAACTGCGCCACGCCCTCTTTCGCCAGATCATATTGCTGACGCTGCTGCTGGTTTTCGCTTTCATGCGCGCTCAGCGCGCGTTCGATTTCGCCGCGGCGCGCATTGAGTTGGCGAATCTGCGCTTCCGGGTCTTCTTCAAACGCCACCGCCAGATGAGTGCCGATAAAGCGGCTGAAGGATTGATGCAGGCGCTGAGTTTTCTGCACGTCAAAGGAGAGCGTGGCGTACGTTTCCGCCAGCTGCTCGCGCTGGTTATGCAGCAGTTCCAGCTGCTTCTCGCGCGCGGCGCGCCCGAACAGCGGCACTTTCGGGAAGCGGGAATAGCGCCACTGACGCTCCGCCACTTTCACCACGACCGCTCTGTCCAACTCTTCAGTGCTGAACACGCTGTCGTCGAAGGATTGCGGATCGCCTTCGATCAGATAAAGATCTTCCGGGCAATCCTCCAGACCGTTCAGCTGTTCGCGCACCAGAGACAGATCGGGCACCACGATAGCGTGGCGCGACGGACCATAGAGCGCCGAGAAGTAAGGCGCGTCTTCAAAGGTGACGTCATCATAAATTTCAGAGAGCAGCACGCCGCCGAAGCGTTCGGCCAGCGCGTTAAGGCGCGGATCTTCCGAGCCGCCGGGCTGGCTTAAGCGTTCAATTTGCTGTTCGGTTTCACGTTTACGCGCCGCTACCTCGTCGCGCTCAACCGTGGTCTCACGCTCGCGCTCCAGCAGCTGCTGCATAAACTCGGTCACCTGCTGGCTGTTTTCCAGCGGTTGCCCGGTCTGCTCACTGAGCTGGGTCAGGATCTCCTGCGCCGCCAGCCAGTGCGGCGCGCGCGCGGTGAGCTGGCTGATGCGCTCACGCACCTGCTCCAGCTCCTGACGCATCATCATGCGCTGTTCGCCCGCGTCGGCGACGCTCTGCCCCAGCTGCTCGATGCGCGCTTCCAGCTCATGCTGCAGCGCTTCAAGCTCATGAGCCTCATACTGCTGGCCCTGACGTTTGCAGAACTCATTCAGCAAACGCTCCGCCTCATACTGCTCGCGCAGACGCTGTTCCATTTCGGAGAGGCGCATGCGCAACGAAGCGAGCTGTTCGGCCTGATGACGCTGGTTGGCGGCGTCGCGCAGCAGCTCCCGCCCGGTTTGCCAGGCTTCGCTGCGGCTGACCGGTCCGGCAATTTTGCATACCAGCTCGAATGCCTGCTCAAACTGGCTGTGCGCCGCCTCGGCCACGCTCATTTTCTGTTCCAGCTGCAACAGCGTTTCCGTCGCTTCCTGTTCGCGCGCCTGGAACGTCTCCTGCCACGCTTCGGCGTTGTCGATAGTCAACTCCGGCAGACGGCAGATCTCCTGCGCGCGCTTCAAAGCCGCCAGCGCCTGCTGATACTGAATCGCGCGCGTTTGCTGCACATCCAGCGCCTGCTGGTAATCCGCCAGCTGGCTTTTCAGCTCATCGACTTCCAGCTCGGCCGCTTCTCTGCGCGCTTCCCTCTCGTCCTGCACTTCGCGCGCTTCGGCCACCACTTCATTCTGCTCTTCCAGACGATAGGTCAGCTCATCGAGATCGGCCTCGTAGCGCTCGATCTTCTCCTGCTGACGCACCGCTGTCTGCACCAGATTAAGATGATCGCTGGCGGCCTGGTAGTCGGTCTCCAGATCGCTTTCGGCAGCGCTGTGTTCAGCCAGCTCGCGCGCCATTTCGACATGGCGATACTGTTCGGCGGCCAGCTGTTTACGGCTGGCGAAAAGCTCGTTGCGCAGCGCCAGCGCGCCGTCCAGATGGATGCGACGTTCGTTGGCGTGGCGCATATAGTCCGACGCCACATAATTGGTGGCTTCGGAAATAAGATGCTTAAAAAGATCGCGATCGGACTGGGTGACGCGAATCGCCTCCAGCGTCATGCGGTTTTCACGCAGCGCGGCTTCCATATCCTGAAACGCTTTACGCACGCCGCTGTTTTCCGGCAGCAGGTAATCGCGCAGCGAGCGGGTGATGGCGCTGGAAATACCGCCGTACAGCGAGGCTTCAATCAGGCGATAGAATTTGCTGCGATCGCTGGCGGAACGCAGACGACGCGCCACAATGCCCAGTTCAAACATCAGGCTGTGGTAGTCGATGATGGAGTTGTACTGTTTAAACTGCACGCCTTCCATCGCCTCGACGCGATCTTTCAGCTCATTCAGCGGCAGTACGCGCGCCTGACGCGTGCCGACCGTCTCCGTCAGCACTTCGGTAGGATGCTGCGCGCTCGGCAGGCCATGAATGCT
The DNA here is from genome assembly GCF_002953215.1 of Mixta calida. Taxonomy (NCBI): domain Bacteria; kingdom Pseudomonadati; phylum Pseudomonadota; class Gammaproteobacteria; order Enterobacterales; family Erwiniaceae; genus Mixta; species Mixta calida. Next base: position 1,614,307 of record NZ_CP026378.1, on the reverse strand, counting down.
GAAGGGACGAATATCCACTTTTTTATCGCGTCCGGCCACCTGTTGCAGTCGCACGCCGACGATTACCCGCTGATGGCGTGAGTTGACCACGTCGAGAACGGAGTAGCAGACGCCGGGGCGCAGCTTGCCGTGCAGGCCTTTATCGCGTGAGCCGCTGGTGGAGCCAGCCTCGGTGGTGTTACGAAAATGCAGCAGCGTCAGATCGGGGATGAGCGCCGTAATAAACGCCGCCATAGTGGTGGATTTGCCGGCGCCGTTGCCGCCGGAAAGCGTGGTCACCAGATTATCAAGCTCAAAGGTGCGCGCGAAAAAACCGTTCCAGTTAATCAGCGTGAGCGAGCGAAACTTGCCGCGTTCAATCATTCCTCTTCATCCTCCGCCGTTTCTGTCTGGCGCTCAGCACTCTGTTCTTCGACGCTGTTTTCCAGCGTCATCGCTTCACCGACGCGGATCATGCGTAGCTGCGCCTCGCGCGGGTCGTCGCCGCTGCGCACATCCGCGCCGAAGCGAAATACCGATTCCATAATGCGAAACTTGCTGCTGTCGTTGCCCATAAACCACACCATGCCGAGACGGCGCAGGCGGCTTAATGAGGCGCGCACCTTTTCATGCAGCTTCTGCCGATCGAGATCGGATCCAGTGGAACGCTGGTTCACCAGCTTCAGCAACTTGCCTTCGTCCGCCAGGCTCAGCAGCTCGTCATAAAGCTCCTGCTGAGAGAAAATGCCCTCGTTGGCCAGGCGCTCCGGGCTGAGATAGAGATAGCAGAGGATTTTCCCCACCAGCATATCCAGCTCCGACAGCACCGAGCGCGGGATTAGCGTCGTGGAGCGCGGGCGCAGATAGAAAAAACCTTCCGGCGCGCGTACCAGCTCCACGTTATAACGCGCATAAAACTCTTCGAGATATTCCTGGTAATCCATCAGGAAGGCGTGGTTGTCCAGCTCTTCGATACCAATATGTCGCCCCGCACGCAGCTGACTGTCCAGCGCGGGAAAAATCGGATTCGCCAGCGCCTGTGCCAGCTTAAGCGGCATCACTTGTTCAATATTTGTCGATGACATGCGCCTGCACCTTGGCTCCGTAATCATTAATGGGCTGCCATTGCGCAGGCAACCCGGAAAAATCAGCTTCCGCCACGCCTAAGCGCACCGCCTGATCGACGACGATACGCGCCACATCAAAATGACGGGCTCGTGGATACTGCGCCAGATAATCCCGCATCACCTCGCCGAGGTTAAGCGGTTTATTTTCCGTTTTGTAAATCTGCAGCGCTTCTTCAATCATTGCTGCAAGCTGCTCGCGGATTTCATTGAATTCTTCATATTCCAGTTCGGAAGGCAGCTCGCCGGTCACCTCTTCGTCACGCAGCGCCATCTCTTCGTCACGCATATCGAAGAGACGATCCGCGTTGGCGTAGGTCAGCGCCCAGGGCTGATCGAAGTAGTTCTGCACCGACTGGCGCAGCCGCTGCGCAAAGACGCGGTTTTTATCCATGTCGATGGCGGTACGAATAAATTTATGGACGTGGCGGTCATAGCCGATCCAGAGATCGATCGCCTGCTGACCCCAGCTGATAATGCGATCCAGCTTGTTTTGCAGATCGAACACCAGCTTATCGACAAAGCCGAGATCGGGGCTGCCGAGCGTGGCGTCCTGAATGCGCAGCAGGTTGGCCTGCAGCTTATCGCCCGCGGCTTCCAGCGTATCCTGCAGCTCGCGCAGCGTGCCGGAAGTTTCGGAGAGTAGCAGCTCGCAGCTGGAAATCGCGGCGCGCCAGTCCTGATTCAACAGCTCGGCGATATCGCTTTTCACCGCCTGCTGTTGTTCATCCATCAGGCGCTGAGTTAAGTCGATGCTGTCGAAGATTTCCGCGACGGAATATTTTAGCGGCGCGAAGACGTTGCGGTGCCAGTGAAACTCATCGCCATCCTCTTCCGCCGCGTCCGCCGCGCGCTTCAGCTCCTGCGCCACCACGGAAAGCTGCATCGACAGACGCAGCGTGGAGAATTCGCGCTGACGGATATAGTAATCGGTAATGCCGATAGCCAGCGGCGTGAGACGATAAATCGCGTTGCCGTCGGCCATTTCGCTGGTAAAGCGGTTAAGCAAACGCTGGCGCACCATATCGTTTATCGCATTGTTGGCGCGCACCATGACGGTTTCATGCGTCTGCTCAAAAGCTTTGCTGACGTGGCGAAACGCGTCAATCAGCTCGCCTTCGCTCATTTCGCCATCCATCCGCTCGCTGTTGAGCGTGGCGATAGCCAGCAGGAAGGCCAGACGTTCGGTAGGTAACGAAACGGAAAAATCATTCTTCCGCGCCCAGGAGACAAGCTCCGGGACAGTCTGGGAAAAATCACTCATAGTTGGTCCTTCTGGGCGGGTTTCCGCGCGGTAACATGGATATAGCGCCCGAGGCTGATAAAGGGTTCCTGTCGGCAATAGCGTGTTTCCATCGCCAGCACCCGATCAAATTCATCAATTCTTAACTGCTTATCGTGCATGTAATCATGAAATACCCGAATGCCGGCGCGGCGTTCAATGCTAAAGCCGCACGTCTGCAGCCACTGATAAACCTGCTGGGGATCGCGCGGGTAATCGGGCGACAGCGTTTTCTTTTTCCGCTTTATCATGCCCGCTTCCAGCCAGCCGAAATTCCCGTGCGCCAGATTCTGCAGAATCAGGCCGTGCAGGTTATAAAACATCAGCGACAGCACGCCGCCCGGCGCCAGCGCATCGTACAACGCGGCGAGGATCGCTTCGGGTTCGGCGACCCATTCCAGCACAGCGTGAAACAATACCAGATCGGCTGGGTTATCCAAATGTTGCGCCACCTGCTGCGCGCTAATTTGTTTAAATTGCATGTTGGCAATCACGTTCTGCTGCTCCGCATTGATGCGGGCGCGCTGCAGCATTTCACCAGAAATGTCGCACAGCAATACCTGATGACCGCGCGCCGCCAGGCCGCAGGCGATCTGCCCCTGCCCGCCGCCGACATCAAGAACATGCAGCGGCCGATCCGGCAAGGTAGTCAACAGCGCGTCCAGCTCCTGCCACAGGATGGCCTGACGAATACGCCCTTTAGTGGTACCGTAAATGTTTTGCGCGAATTTATCTGCAATATCGTCAAAGTTACGATCCTGCATTGCGGCAGCTCCGGTGAATGGCCGTTAAGTAGCGCCTATTTTGTCATACCCCAGCGCAGAATGAACCTTTGATGCAAATTCTGGCTGTCGGATGATGTTTTTTCGGACAAAAGGAATCCGTAATGTTGTTTTTTACTTTAAAAAAAATCGCTGGCGGGATACTGCTGCCTTTACCGCTCCTGCTTCTGACCATGGCCGTCGGGATTTTGCTGCTTTGGTTCACCCGCTGGCAAAAAAGCGGGAAAATCATCATTTCTGCGGGATGGGTTATCTTATTCGCGCTAAGTCTGCAGCCGGTCGCCGACGGCCTGCTGCGTCCGCTGGAAAATCGCTATCCTACCCGCAATCAGGCGGCCGACGTCGACTATATCGTGGTGCTGGGCGGCGGCTATACCTGGAATCCCGCCTGGGCGCCCAGCTCCAATCTGATCGGCAACAGCCTGCCGCGCATCACCGAGGGCGTACGTCAGTGGCGCATGCATCCGGGCGCAAAAATGATCTTTACCGGCGGCCCGGCGTTAAGCAATCCGGTAAGCAATGCGCAGGTGGCGGCAACGGTCGCCGCGTCGCTCGGCGTGCCGCAGGCGGATATCATTCTGCTTGATCGACCGCGCGATACTGACGATGAGGCGCAGGAGGTCAAAAAAATCGTCGGGCAGCGCCCGTTCCTGCTGGTGACCTCTGCGAATCATATGCCGCGCGCGATGGCCTTTTTCCACCATCGGGGCTTATCGCCTTTGGCCACGCCGGCAAATCAAATGGCGATCGACTCGCCGCTTAACTGGTGGGAAAAAGCGCTGCCTTCGCCGCTGTGGCTGAGCCATAGCGAACGCGCCGTCTATGAAGGGTTAGGCGGTCTCTGGCAGAAGATAAACGGTAAACAGGCAGCGGATAACGCCGCAGGCGGGGAATAACCGCCGTGGCCGCATGAAAAAGCGAGGCGGGAGATATTACAGAGGGAGAGGCCAATGGCTTCTCCCTCTGTCTACACGCAGCAAGAAGAAACGCACCCTTCGTCAGATACGTTCTGCCTGAGCCGGTTGTTTACCCAGCCAGCACCGCGCGCACGCGCGCCAGGTCTTCCGCGGTATCGACGCCCGCCGCAGGCGTGGTGCGCGCCACATCAACGTGGATTTTTTCGCCATACCAGAGGACGCGCAGCTGCTCAAGCAGCTCGATCTGCTCCAGTTGGCTGGGCTCCCAGCTGACATAGCGGCGGATAAAGCCTGCTCGGTAAGCGTAGATGCCGATATGACGCAGCAAGCTGTCGCCGACCGTATCGTGTGATTGCGCGAAACGTTCACGATCCCAGGGAATGGTGGCGCGAGAAAAATAGAGCGCATAGCCCTGCGCGTCGCGCACGACTTTTACCGCATTGGGATTAAATGCCTCTTCTGCGCTGTCAATCGGCACCGCCAACGTAGCCATGCCTGCAACGGAAGCGGCCAGATTGTTAGCGACCTGACAGATAATTTCTGGCGGGATTAACGGCTCATCGCCCTGCACGTTAACGATAATGGTATCGTCGGCGAACTGGCACTGCTCTATCACTTCCGCCAGCCTCTCGGTGCCGGACTGGTGATCGGGACGCGTCAGGCAGACTTCGCCGCCTGCCGCCGTCACCGCCGCCGCCACGTCAGGATGATCGGTCGCGACGATAACGCGATCGGCGCCGGACTGCATCGCTCGCTCCATCACATGCACGACCATCGGCTTGCCATGAATATCCACCAGCGGCTTGCCCGGCAGGCGCGTCGACGCGAAACGGGCAGGAATAATGGCGACAAAACTCATGGGTGTATCTCGTCCGCTGAAAGGGTGCGGGCTTCGTTTTCCAGCAGCACAGGGATGCCGTCGCGTACTGGATAAGCCAATCCGTCCGGCTTACAGATCAGCTCCTGCTGCTCTTTGTTGTAGTAGAGCTTGCCGTTACAGACCGGACAAGCGACGATTTCAAGTAAACGGTGATCCATGGTTCCTCCGTAATGGACCGAAGCCTCAGAATGGCAAGCATAACACAGCTGTAGAAGGGGCGATAACCTCCCGCTTACGCTGGCGCCCAGCCCGCCCCCAGCGCCTGCCGGAGCCTGTCCGGCGCCTGTTCAAGTATAATCTGCTCTGCGCCCTGCCAGCGGGCAAAACGATCTATCGCACGCTGGAAATCCGCCACCAATCCCGCGCCGATTTTAACGTTATCTTCCAGCCACAAGTTTTTAATTTGCAGGCAGCGCTCCCGCCGCCGCATTTTCGCGTCCAGCCTCGCCTTTAATGCGCCGCGGTGCAGCAGCGGCAGCGTGAAATAGCCATACTGACGTTTTGGCGCGGGCGTATAACACTCCAGACGGTAGTTAAAATCGAAAAGCGCCTGCGCTCGCCGACGATCCCAAACCACGGGATCGAACGGCGACAAAATCGCCGTATGGCTGGCACGCAGCGGCTTTTCCAGATGCGCTACGCCGTCACGATGCAGCCACATCGCGCCTGTCTTCTCGACGATTGCTGGCAAGATAAAGCCCTCCTCCTGCCAGCGCGCTATCGTCTCTTTTAACGCGACGCGCTTCAGGCGGTAGTAATCGGGCAGCCATTCGGCGCGAAACAGTCCGAGACTGGCGGCGCTGTTACGCAGCATCTGCTCACGCGCTTCGGCCTCGCTGAGCATATCCCGGGCATCATCCCATTCGGGCATAACGCGCTGGCGTAAATCATAGATACGCTGGAAATTTTGCCGGGCGCTGACCATCAATTCGCCGGCGGTAAACAGATTTTCAAGGTGGCGTTTATGCGGTTTCCATGACCACCAGCCGGGCCGATGGCCGGGCGCGGTGGCGAAATCAGCAGAGCGCACCGGGCCGTTATCGGCAATATGCCGCAGCAGATCGGCGATCTCATCCGCGTGCTGCGCCATCCACGCCGTGCTGTATTTCCAGCCCATCTTTTCCGGTTGCAGCATACGGTGGCGCAGCAAGGGGTAATCTTCCGCTGGAATAAAACAGGCTTCATGCGCCCAGTACTCAAACAGGCTGCCGGAGGCCAGCGCCTGTTCCAGCCAGCTTGCGGGATACTCCCCCAGACGACTGAACAACATCAGATAAGGGCTACGCGCCACAACATGAATGGTATCGATCTGCAGCAGCGACATGCGTCGAATGACGCTCAGCAGATCGCTGTAGCGCGCTTTACGTTTGAGAGGGGTCAGCAAGCCCTGCGCCGCAAGATGCAGATTGCGGGCGTCCTGTAGGGAAAGAGAAACGGGTGCCATCAGCGGTTCCTTTCAGTCGGATAGCACCAGTTTAATCATTAATCGCAGAAGTTTTAAATCATCGGCGACCGAGCGCGGCGATTTTTTGCAGGAGGGGCTCGGCGGCGGACAGCTGCGCGTCTACCGGTAGATACCACCAGTTATCATGCGCAAAGGCGCGGCATTTTACCGCATCCTTTTCCGTCATCAGCAGCGCCTCTTTATTCGGCGTCAGCGCCAGCAGATCGGCTTCGTGATAAGCCTGATGATCGGCGAAGGGCACAGCGCGAACCACCGGCACGTCATGTTGACGCAGCGTGGCGAAAAAGCGCGGCGGATGCCCAATGCCTGCCATCGCCACCACCGAAGAAAGCGATGAAAGCGGAGCGCTGACGCCAGTTTTCAGGTTTATCGCTGCACCTGGCTGCAGGCGCATGGCGATTTCCCCTTCTCCGGCCTCCCCGCCATTCACAATCACCGCGTCAACCTGGCGCAGTCGTCCGGCGCGCTCCCGCATCGGTCCCGCCGGCAGCCACCAGCCGTTACCGAAGCGTCGCTCGCCATCCACCACTACGATTTCAATATCACGCGCCAGCGCATAATGTTGCAGACCGTCATCGGTAATAATCAGATCCAGCGGGTGCGCGGAGAGCAACGCCTGGACAGCCTCGCGGCGCACCGGCGATACCGCCACCGGCGCGCCGGTGCGCTGAGCAATCAGTACCGGCTCATCGCCAGCTTCGCGGGTCGTGGTATCCGGCGTAAGCAGCAAAGGATAACGCTCTGCTTTGCCGCCGTAGCCGCGCGAAACAACGCCGACGCGCAGCCCTTGCTGCTGTAACCGTTCCACCAGCCAGATAACCACCGGCGTTTTACCGTTGCCGCCCGCTGTAAGATTTCCCACCACCACCACCGGCACCGGCGCGCGCCAGGCTTTACGCAGGCCGAGGCGGTAGCTAAGCCGGATCAGGGTGGTGATCACCCCATACAGCAGGCTAAGCGGCAGCAGCAGTAAATACAGCGGCGAACGTCCGCTCCAGATGCGCTCAATCATTGCCCAAACTGCATTTTATGCAGCTGAGCGTAAGCGCCCCGCTGGCCGATCAGCTCATCATGCGTGCCTCGCTCGATAATGCGGCCATCTTCCACCACCACGATTTCATCTGCTTTTTCGATAGTCGACAGACGATGCGCAATGACCAATGAGGTGCGGTTTTTTTGCAGTTCATCCAGCGCAGACTGAATCGCGCGTTCGGATTCGGTATCCAGTGCCGAGGTCGCCTCGTCCAGAATCAGAATCGGGCTGTCGCGCAGCAGCGCACGGGCGATCGCGATACGCTGACGCTGACCGCCGGAAAGCAGCACGCCGTTCTCGCCGATCACGGTATCCAGGCCGTTTTCCATCTTGCGGATGAAGTCCATCGCATGGGCCATTTCAGCGGCTTTTTCAATCTGCGCGCGGTCATAAACATCGTTGCGCGCGTAGGCGATATTGTTGGCGATGGTGTCGTTAAACAGATGCACGTTCTGAGAAACCAGCGCGACCTGATTGCGCAACGAGCGCAGGGTATACTCGCGCAAATCGTGGCCATCAATCAGAATTTCGCCTTGCTGAATATCATAAAAGCGCGTCAACAAACTGGCCATCGTCGATTTGCCGGAGCCGGAGCGCCCAACCAGCGCCACGGTTTTACCTGCCGGGATGGAAAGGTTGATATCGCGCAGCGCCGGAATATCGCGTCCAGGATAGGTGAAGGTCACATTACGGAACTCAATATCGCCCTTAGCGCGTTCAATGACACGCGTGCCGTTATCCACTTCCTGTTCGCTATCGAGGATGGAAAACAGCGTTTGACAGGCGGCCATACCGCGCTGGAACTGGGCGTTAACGTTGGTTAAAGATTTCAGCGGACGCATCAGCGCGATCATCGAGGAAAAGACGACGGTGATGGTGCCGGCGGTCAGGGTATCCATTACGCTGGGGAAGCTGGCGGCATAAAGTACGAAAGCCAGCGCCAGAGAAGCGATCAACTGAATAACAGGATCGGAGATGGAAGAAGCGGAGACCAGCTTCATTCCCTGATGACGCATACGGTTGCTGACCTTGTCGAAGCGTTTCGCTTCTACATCCTGACCGCCGAAAATCAGTACCTCTTTGTGCCCTTTCAGCATCTGTTCCGCGCTGGTCGTCACCTGGCCCATCGTATTCTGCATGTTTTTACTGATGCTGCGGAAACGTTTAGAGACGGTACGAATCGCCATAGAGACAATCGGCGCCAGGACAATCAGGATTAGCGAAAGCTGCCAGCTATAGTAAAACATCATGATGAACAGGCCGATAATCGATGCCCCTTCACGCACCACGGTAACCAGCGCGCTGGAAGAAGAAGAGGCGACCTGTTCAGAATCGTAGGTAATGCGCGACAACAGCGTCCCGGTGGACTGCTGATCGAAAAAGGAGACCGGCATGCCCATCATATGGTTGAATAACCGGCGACGCATATTCATCACAACATTGCCAGATACCCAAGAAATACAGTAACTTGATGCATAGCTGGTCACTCCGCGAACCAGCATCAGGCCAATTACGGCCAGCGGCATCCATATTAATACCGACTTATCGGCTTTCCCAAACCCCTCATCCAGTAAAGGTTTCAGCAATGACAGCATAAGGGTGTCGCCTGCCGCGTTGATGATCAGCGCTACGGCCGCCACAATTAATCCCGCCTTATGTGGTGCGATCATCGGCCAAAGGCGACGAAAAGTCTGCCATGTTGAGAGATCTTTATCTTGATGCATTATTTAACCAGCATTGTTTGAAATAGCCGCTTATTTTACCTGGATTCATCCTGTACGCCAAACCACTGATGATACCAGCGGGGCAATATTTGTTCTCTTAAGCCCTTGACTTGCCATCCGTCAGGATAAAACGCCACGCTGAGCTGACCGGAATGCGCGGTATCGCGCCATTGATAGCCATTCGCCCGGTAGCGCTTAATGACCTGCGCGGAAGGCAGACGCCAGGCGTTATAACGCGCTACGGACGCCAGCGCCACGCTGCCGCCGACATTACGCAGAAACGGGGCGCTGGAAGACGTTTTGCTGCCGTGATGCGGCACCTGAATCATCTCCGCCTTTAACGCGGCGCGGTCGAGACGCATAAGTTTCCTTTCAGCCTCCGCCTCAAGATCGCCTGTAAGCAGTACCCTTCGCTGCCCGTCATCAATGCGCAGCACGCAGGAGTCATTGTTGCCGCCGTTAGTGCCGACTGCTGGCGGCCACAGCGCCTCGAATGTTAACCCTTGCCATCGCCATCCTGTTCCGGCAATACAGGGCTGATGTCCCGGTTGCATCAGCGCGCTGCGCACCACCGCCTCCGGCCAGGCCTGCTCTATATCTTTCAATCCGCCAATATGATCCAGATGCGCATGGCTGATAACAACCTTATCGACAATCAGTCCATGCCAGTCCAGCCAGGGCAGTACCGTTTGTCGGGCGGCGCTGCCGCCGGGCCAGCGGTTGCCGGTATCGTAGAGTAGAGCGTGTCCGTTGCGCGAAACCACCAGCGCCAGGCCATGACCGATATCCAGCATATCAAGCCGCCATTCCGGCTCTTTACGGGTTATCTGCCACAGCAAGGGTAAACAACAGGCGACCAGTAGCGCCAGCGGCGTGCGCCGCCACCAGCCGAGGCGAAAAGCGATTAACAGTAGCCATACAACCACACTGGCCGTCATCGCCGTTTTCCCAAGCGGCAGCCATCCTTCAGGCAACTGCGCGAGCAGATAAAACACCAGCGCCAGAGAGCGATCCGCCAGCCACCAGAGCGGATAAGCCAGCCAGGCGGTCGGCATGATCAACGCAAACAGCAGCGCCGGCACGGTAACGAAAGTCACTATCGGAATCGCCAGCATGTTCGCTGGCAGGGACGTCAGGCTAACGCCATGAAAGATAAAGACCTGAATGGGCATAAGCAGCAGCAACATGCCTGCCTGAAGATGCGCCAGCTGCAGAAATATCCAGCGCCTGCGATAACGCCAACGCACAGGCAGAGGAAACCATTGGTACCAGAACAGCAGGATGGCGACGGCGATGATCGACAGCCAAAAGCTGTCAGACAGGATCGTTAGCGGATCGAAGAACAAAATACTGCCCACGCAAACCAGCCAGATTTGCCAGCTGCTGCAGTTAATGTGTTGCAAACGAACTATTGCCCATGCGCTTAGCGCTATCATCGCCCTTATTGCTGGTGGATGACTTCCTGAAAGCCAGCAGTAAAACGCAGCCACGCTCAGGCTAAACAGCAGCGGCAACGGATAGTTTATGCGCCACGCAGGGAGCAAAAACTGCAGCAGCCGTGCCGCTGCCCAGCCTAACGAGGCGGCGAGACTGATATGCATGCCGGAGATCGCCATTAAATGCGCGATGCCGGTGTCGCGCAGAATGTTGCGCGTTTCTGCGCTAAGATCCTGTCTGTCGCCAAAAAGTAAGGCGGTCATAACGCCATGCCAGGGGAGATGCTGATACTGCTTTTGGGCTTTATTAATCAGGCGATGTAGCCATGAGCAGTCGGCATTTACCGATTTTATCGCCAGCAGCGTGCCCTGCAACGGCATACTGTTGGCCAACGCGAAGCGCTGCGCATCGAATCCGCCTTCATTAAGACGCCCGTGCACGGGGCTTAATCGCAGCGTCATTTCCCAGCGCTGGCTGGCACACCATCTATTCTGCACCTTGCCCATCGAGATGCTGGCATAAAGCGGCGGGAAAATCTGCTGCGCATTGTGCTGGCGAATTCTGACGATCAGTCTTTCCTTTTCCAGCAATACCTGACGAATCTCCGCCTCCACCTTTACCGTTCCCTGAGTAAGCCGGATAAGAGGGCTCAGCGCCTGCTGTGCCGCCAGTACACCCCAGACGAAAAACAATCCGTAGATACCGATAAAGCGCAAGCTCCGCATCGGCAATATCATCAGTCCCAGTGCCATGCCCAGCAGGAAAATTAACGTCGTCAGACTCGGTAAATGGGGCAAAAAGAGTAAGGGAAGCGTGCCGATTGCCGCCATGAAAGCCAGTACGGACAGGGTGTATGGCATAGTCTCATCCTTATAAACCTGGGATGAGTATGCCGGGAGACGTCGCTAAGCGCAGGCAGGTTTATGGACTATCGCAAGCCGTAGCACAAAGTTATTTTATTTTTTACCTGCTTAAAAGTTTGCCTGCGAGACAGCGCGCATTCTCTGAATGACAGGCAAAAAAAACGACACCAGCGTGTCGTTTTCTATTTGTCGTCTTCTGCTTAACCGTAAATGTTCGCCCGATCGCGCAACTCTTTACCCGGTTTAAAATGCGGAACGTATTTACCTTCCAGTTCCACTTTATCGCCGGTTTTCGGATTGCGACCAACGCGCGGCGCACGGTAATGCAAAGAGAAGCTGCCGAACCCCCGGATTTCGATGCGTTCGCCCTGAGCCAACGTTGTGGCCATATGCTCAAGCATCTCTTTTACCGCATCCTCTACGGCTTTCGCCGGGATATGAGTTTGCTGGGCCGCAAGTCTTTCAATAAGTTCTGACTTGGTCATAAGTCCTCCGGTTAATCCCTGTTGAAATGGTCTGACAGCCTGCTCATGGAGCCGGGCGCCCACAGGCAACCCGGTTCCATAAGACGATTACTCGCCTTTAGCCGCTTTAAATGCTTCAGCCATAGCGTTAGAGAAGTTGCTTTCTTCCTGTTTATTGTTAACAGAAGCAATTGCATCTTTCTCGTCAGCTTCGTCTTTAGCACGTACAGACAGGCTTACAACGCGGTTTTTGCGATCAACGCCGGTGAATTTGGCTTCAACTTCGTCACCAACATTCAGTACCTGAGTAGCGTCTTCAACGCGGTCGCGTGAAGCTTCAGAAGCGCGCAGGTAGCCTTCAACGCCGTCTGCTAATTCAACTGTAGCACCTTTAGCGTCAACTGCAGTTACTTTACCAGTAACAATCGCACCTTTCTTGTTCAGAGAGATGTAGTTGTTGAACGGGTCTTCTGCCAGCTGCTTAACGCCCAGGGAGATACGCTCGCGCTCTGCATCAACCTGCAGAACGACTGCGGCGATTTCGTCACCCTTCTTGTACTCGCGAACCGCTTCTTCGCCAGTCGCGTTCCAGGAGATGTCAGACAGGTGAACCAGACCGTCGATGCCGCCTTCCAGGCCGATGAAGATACCGAAGTCAGTGATTGACTTGATTTTACCTTCAACACGGTCGCCCTTGTTATGGGTTTCCGCGAACTGCTGCCACGGGTTAGCTTTGCACTGTTTCAGGCCCAGGGAGATACGACGACGCTCTTCGTCGATGTCCAGAACCATCACTTCTACCACGTCGCCAACGTTAACAACTTTGGACGGGTGGATGTTTTTGTTGGTCCAGTCCATTTCAGACACGTGCACCAGACCTTCAACGCCTTCTTCGATTTCCACGAAGCAGCCGTAATCAGTCAGGTTGGTTACGCGACCGGTCAGCTTGGTGCCTTCCGGGTAACGTTTAGCGATAGCTACCCACGGATCTTCGCCCAGCTGTTTCAGGCCCAGAGACACACGGGTACGTTCGCGGTCGAACTTCAGCACTTTAACAGTGATTTCGTCGCCCACGTTGACGATTTCGCTCGGATGCTTAACGCGTTTCCATGCCATGTCAGTGATGTGCAGCAGGCCGTCAACGCCGCCGAGATCGACGAATGCGCCGTAGTCAGTGAGGTTCTTAACGATACCTTTGACTTCCATGCCTTCCTGCAGGTTTTCCAGCAGCTGATCGCGTTCTGCGCTGTTTTCAGATTCGATAACGGCACGACGAGATACAACAACGTTGTTGCGCTTCTGGTCCAGCTTGATTACTTTGAATTCAAGCTCTTTGCCTTCCAGGTGCAGCGTATCGCGCACCGGACGCACGTCAACCAGAGAGCCTGGCAGGAACGCACGAATACCGTTCAGCTCAACAGTGAAGCCGCCCTTGACTTTGCCGTTGATCACGCCAGTTACAGTTGCAGCTTCTTCGTAAGCTTTTTCCAGCATCAGCCATGCTTCGTGACGCTTCGCTTTCTCACGAGACAGCAGGGTTTCACCGAAGCCGTCTTCTACTGCATCCAGAGCAACGTCAACTTCGTCACCAACCTGGATTTCAATCTCGCCCTGGGCGTTCTTGAACTGCTCAGCCGGAATGGCAGACTCAGATTTCAGACCGGCGTCAACCAGTACGACATCTTTGTCGATAGCAACAACAACACCACGAACGATGGAACCCGGGCGGGTTTCGATTTCTTTCAGGGATTCTTCAAAGAGTTGAGCAAAAGATTCAGTCATATTTAATCTTTAGATAGGTAAATTTAACGTCCACCTGACTTCCTGCCGGATGGGGTTGTTTAACATGCCTGATGACTGTCCATAGCATCAGGTTATAGCATCTGTTCTGCCGCCGGCTTACGCTAATGCCAGCTTATCGCGGGCATAACTCAGCGCGGTGTCGATGACCTGTTCGATGCTCATGCTGGTTGAATCCAGCACTAAAGCATCTTCCGCTGGTACCAGCGGCGCAATAGCTCGGTTACGGTCGCGCTCGTCGCGCTCCTTTATCTCGGCTAAAAGGCGTTCAAAGTTAACACTAAAGCCCTTTTCCTGCAACTGCAGCATACGGCGGTGCGCCCGCTCTTCGGAGCTGGCGTCGAGAAAAATCTTTACCGGCGCATCGGGGAAAACCACGGTTCCCATATCTCTGCCGTCAGCAATCAGGCCTGGCGCGTCGCGAAACGCGCGCTGACGGCGCAGCAATGCTTCACGCACACGAGGAAATGCGGCAACCTTCGACGCCGTATTGCTGACATCCTGAGTGCGAATCTCACCGGTAACGTCTTCGCCTTCAAGAATGACCGCCATCTCGCCATCGGTAGAGATAAAGCGCACATCCAAATGCGCGGCGATAGGCACCAGCGCCTCTTCTGATTCGATATCTACCTGATGGTGTAAAGCCGCCAGCGCAAGTACGCGATAAATAGCGCCGGAGTCAAGCAGGTGCCACTGCAGCGCTTCGGCCATAGCCTTACACAGCGTGCCTTTACCGGCGCCGCTTGGTCCATCAATGGTAATTACCGGGGCTGTTGCCGTCATTTTATTCTCCTGTTGCTGCTGGTCGTTCTTATGACTACCTGCATTTACTGCCAGGTCGCGGCGTATTATACGCTGCAATCCTCCCGAACGTTATCTTTAAGCATAGACAGGCATTAAATATTCTTCTTTTTAAGAAGATCCTTTGCCGGCAAAAAATGGCGAAACGTGTTTGCCGTCACTCCTCAGGCGGAAGAGAACGGCAAAACTGCGGCTTCTCAGGCAGGCGTGCTGATGGCTGCCAGACGATCGAAGTAGTCAGGGAAGGTTTTGGCTGTGCATTTCGGATCGAGGATCGTGACGGCCGTATCCGACAACGCCACCAGTGAAAAACACATCGCCATACGGTGATCGTTATAGGTGCCTATCTCCGCGGAGCGAATGCATTCTGGCGGCGTAATGCGGATGAAATCATGCCCCTCTTCCACTTCTGCGCCTACCTTACGCAATTCTGTTGCCATCGCGGACAGACGATCGGTCTCTTTTACCCGCCAGTTATAGATATTGCGCAGCACCGTCGTGCCTTCCGCAAACAGCGCGGCGGTAGCGATAGTCATTGCCGCATCGGGGATATGATTCATATCCATATTCACCGCCTGCAGTCGATCGCGCGTACAAGCGATATAGTCGTCGCCCCACTCTATTTGCGCGCCCATTTTTTCCAATACGTCAGCGAAACGGATATCGCCTTGCACACTGTCGCGGCCGACGCCCGTTACGCGCACCGTCCCGCCTTTTATCGCCGCTGCGGCAAGAAAATAGGAGGCGGAAGAGGCGTCGCCTTCCACCAGATAGTCGCCTGGCGAAACATAGCTTTGCTGGCCGCGGATCGAAAAGCGTTGGTAGTTATGATTTTCTACCGATACGCCGAACCGCTGCATTAAATGCAATGTGATATCGATATAAGGTTTGGAGACGAGATCGCCTTTAATAACAATCTCGGTGTTCTGCGGCGCCAGCGGCGCAGCCATTAACAGCGCGGTTAAGAACTGGCTTGAGACGCTGCCGTCGACGCTGACCTCGCCGCCGGTGAAACCGCCGTGAATGCGTAGCGGCGGATAGTCGACCTGCTCAAGGTAATCGATACGCGCGCCGCCCTGACGCAGCGCATCGACTAAATGCCCAATCGGGCGCTCTTTCATGCGCGGCTCACCGGTGAGCACGATGTCGTTGTCCGCCAGACAGAGCGCGGCGGCCAGGGGACGCATTGCGGTGCCGGCATTGCCAAGAAAAAGCTCCAGCGCGCCCGCGGCCTTTAATGGGCCGCCGTTGCCGCTCACTTCACAAACGGTACGATCCGGCGAAAGCGTGTAGCCGATCCCCAACGCGCTAAGCGCATTAAGCATATGTTTAACGTCATCGCTGTCTAACAGGTTGGTCAGCCGCGTCGTTCCCTGAGCCAGCGCCGCCAGAAGCAAAGCACGGTTAGAAACGCTTTTCGAGCCGGGCAAATTAACCGTGCCGTCAACGCGAGCGATGGGTTGTAGGGTCAGGGATTCCTGCATGTGAAAACTTCTCTCCATAAAGCCAGAACAAGGGAACCTCGTATTGGAACGAGGTTCTCAGCAACACGTAAAACAGTCCGATCAGCCGTGACGACGTTCAAAGTCAGTCATAAAATCAGTCAACGCTTTAACACCCTCAAGCGGCATCGCATTATAGATAGAGGCACGCATCCCCCCGACAACGCGATGGCCTTTCAGCGCGTGCAGTCCGGCAGCAAACGACTCTTCCAGGAACAACGCGTCAAGGGAAGCGTCAGCCAGCTGGAAAGGCACATTCATGCGCGAACGGTTAGCGACAGCAACATCGTTGCGGTAAAAATCGCTGCGATCGATAGTGCCGTAAAGCAGATCCGCTTTAGCCTGATTAATTTTGTCGATTTCGCTAACGCCGCCGCGCTCTTTCAGCCATTTAAACACCAGACCAGACAGGTACCACGCAAAAGTAGGCGGGGTATTAAACATCGAATCGTTATCGGCCAGCGTTTTATAGTCCAGCACTGAAGGCAGCGCCTGTTGCGCCTTGCCCAACAAGTCTTCCCGCACAATAACCAGCGTCAGCCCTGCCGGGCCGACATTTTTTTGCGCACCGGCATAAATCACCCCGTAGCGGCTGACCTCGATAGGCCGAGAAAGGATGGTGGAGGAGAAGTCGGCGACCACGATTTTATCGCCGAAATCAGGCTGCTCGTCGATAGCCAGGCCGTCGATGGTCTCATTAGGGCAAAAATGGACGTAGGCGGCATCATCGCTGAGCGTCCATTCGCGCATCGGCAACAGGGCGCGTTTGCCGTCCTTCTGCACTTTCACGTCAATCACGTTCGGCGCGCAATATTTTTTCGCTTCCTGAATAGCGCTGTGCGCCCAGTATCCGCCATCGATATAGTCTGCCGTTTTCGCCGCGCCCAACAGATTCATCGGCACCGCTGCAAACTGCGCGCGCGCGCCGCCATGACAGAATAAAACTTTATAGTTATCGGGAATTTTCAGCAGATCGCGTAAATCTTTTTCTGCTTCCTCCGCAACCTGAATAAACTCCTTGCTACGATGGCTGATCTCCATCACTGAGGTGCCGAGTCCATTCCAATTGCAAAGCTCTTGCTCTGCACGACGAAGCACTTCTACCGGCAACATTGCCGGACCGGAGCTGAAATTATAAACCTGCGTCATTTCCCGTCACCACTGTCAGATCTGTTGATTATGAATAGGCTATCGGTTTTATCACTGCCATCAGCCTGCTGCAAACATTTCTCTGGGCGAGATCACATTTTGCTCTACCCTGTCGCAACAGCTTGTACGGTGAAAGCAAAGCGGTACGATATTTTGTGAGGTTTCACGCATCGGGGAATCATTGAAACAGAAAGAAAGCGAGAGTTTTGGCAGCATAGGGGCCAGGAAATCTTAGTCCTTCAATAGCGTCCTGAAGGGAAAATCCGTATCATTGCGCGCTTTACGCTCAACCAACCTATAGTAGGCAACATGACTCAAACCTTTATTCCAGGCAAAGATGCCGCTCTGGAAGATTCCATCGCTCGCTTTCAGCAAAAATTACAGGATCTGGGCTTTAATATTGAAGAAGCGTCCTGGCTGAACCCGGTGCCTAACGTCTGGTCGGTGCATATTCGCGACCGCGATTGCCCGCTTTGTTTTACTAACGGTAAAGGCGCCAGCAAGAAAGCTGCGTTAGCCTCTGCGTTGGGCGAATATTTTGAACGTCTCTCGACCAACTATTTTTTTGCGGACTTCTGGTTGGGCGAGTCGATTGCCAACGGCGATTTTGTCCACTATCCCAATGAAAAATGGTTTCCGTTGCCGGAGAATGACACTCTGCCAGAAGGCATTCTCGACCCTGGTCTGCGCGCGTTTTACGACCCGGAAAACGAGCTGAGCGCCAGCGGACTTATCGATCTGCAGTCCGGCAATGCGGCGCGCGGCATTTGCGCGCTGCCCTTTACGCGTCAGTCTGACCAACAGACCGTTTATATTCCGATGAATATTATCGGCAACCTGTACGTCTCTAACGGCATGTCCGCAGGCAATACCCCGAATGAAGCGCGCGTGCAGGGGCTTTCAGAAGTTTTCGAGCGCTACGTAAAAAATCGCATCATCGCTGAAGCTATCAGCCTGCCTGCGATTCCGCAGGACGTTCTGGCGCGTTATCCAGGCGTGGTGGAAGCCATTGTGCGCCTTGAAGCGGAAGGTTTCCCGATTTTCGCTTTTGACGCTTCGCTGGGCGGGAAATACCCTGTGATTTGCGTGGTTCTGTTTAACCCGGCAAACGGCACCTGTTTCGCTTCGTTTGGCGCGCATCCTGATTTCGGCGTGGCGCTGGAGCGCACCGTTACTGAGCTGCTGCAGGGCCGCGGCCTAAAAGATTTAGACGTCTTCACGCCGCCGACCTTTGACGATGAAGAAGTTGCCGAACATGCCAACCTGGAAACGCACTTCATTGACTCCAGCGGCGCCATTTCATGGGATCTGTTTAAAGAACAGGCGGATTATCCGTTTGTCGACTGGCGCTTCGATGGCAGCACAGAAGAAGAGTTCGCGACGCTGATGGACATCTTCAAGGCGGAAGGCAAAGAGGTTTATATCGCGGATTACGAGCATCTGGATGTCTACGCCTGCCGTATTATCGTGCCCGGCATGTCCGATATCTATCCGGCGGAAGATCTGCTGCTGGCGAATAACAATATGGGAGCCGATCTGCGCGAAACGCTGTTGGCGCTGCCAGACAGCCAGTGGGATAAAGAGGATTATCTGGCCCTGATTGAGCAGCTGGATGAAGAAGGCCACGATGACTTTACGCGCGTGCGCGAACTGCTGGGCCTGGCGACCGGTAAAGATAATGGTTGGTACACTTTGCGCATCGGCGAGCTGAAAGCGATGCTGGCTCTGGCGGGCGGCGATCTGGATCAGGCGCTGATCTGGACCGAATGGACGATGGAATTCAACAGCTCGGTCTTTACCACCGAGCGTGCGAATTACTATCGCTGCCTGCAGACGCTATTGCTGCTGACGCAGGAGGAGGAACGTGATCCGCAGCAATACTACTCTGCGTTTGTACGCATGTACGGCGCTGACGCGGTTGAAGCGGCCTCGGCAGCGTTAAGCGGCGAAGCGCCTTTCTACGGCTTGCAGCCGGTTGATAATGAATTACAGGCCTTCCCTGCGCATCAGGCTCTGCTGGCCGCTTATGAAAAGCTTCAGCGCGCTAAACGTAATTACTGGAAATAAGTAAAAACGTTATTAAATTCTTTAAGCCAGCTATTTTATGTTAGCTGGCTTACTTATTTGAACAGCAATCCTATTAACAATAATTACATTATTGCTTATTTTAATTTACATATTCTGCTTTTCTTCTTTTCTAAAGTTGTGCATTAAATGCTTTATTCAATTTTTACTATATAAATTAAAATATATTTTATCTAATTTAATCAATAAATTACATCAAAAACCCCTGTTTTTTATAGCCCTTAAAGCTTTAAGCCGCTCGCCCAATATGATCTATATCAATTTTCGCTAAATACTCCTTTGTTAGTATCTCTACGACAATTTTTTATGGGAGTACGTTAGTGTGAATACTGACAATCCTTTCAATCTATTATTGCCACCAGCCATGGCAAAAGTTGCCGAAGAGGCGGGTGTTTATAAAGCCACAAAACATCCATTAACCACA
Organism: Mixta calida; assembly: GCF_002953215.1. Lineage (NCBI taxonomy): Bacteria > Pseudomonadati > Pseudomonadota > Gammaproteobacteria > Enterobacterales > Erwiniaceae > Mixta > Mixta calida. Next base: position 1,594,596 of record NZ_CP026378.1, on the reverse strand, counting down.
TTTTTCCTGGCGATAAACGCTGGCGTATTTATCTCTATTGCTTTCGTTTTTTATATTACAGCAACCACCGGCACAGCGGATGTCCCCTATGGTTTAGCCAAACTGGTGGGCGGCCTCTGCTTCTCTTTAGGTCTGATTCTGGTGGTCGTCTGTGGCGCAGATCTGTTTACCTCAACCGTTCTGATCGTTGTCGCCAAAGCCAGTGGCCGCATCAGCTGGGGTCAGCTGGGAAAAAACTGGCTAAACGTTTATATCGGCAACCTGTTCGGCGCCCTGTTTTTTGTCGCGCTCATCTGGTTTTCCGGTGAATATCTTGCGGCTAATGGCGCATGGGGCATGAATGTCCTGCAAACCGCCGACCACAAAATGCATCACTCTTTTCTTGAGGCCGTTTGCCTGGGCACGCTGGCTAATTTAATGGTCTGTCTGGCTATCTGGATGAGCTACTCCGGCCGCAGCCTGACGGACAAAATGTTCGCCATGGTTTTACCGGTCTCGATGTTTGTCGCCTGCGGCTTTGAACACAGCATCGCCAATATGTTCATGATTCCGATGGGCATCGTCATACGCGACTTCGCTTCGCCTGAATTCTGGCAGGCAACCGGCGCAACGGCTGCTCAGTTTCCAAACCTGACGCTGAGCCACTTTATTATCGATAACCTGATTCCCGTTACTATCGGCAATATCATCGGCGGCGGTGTGCTGGTGGGATTAACGTACTGGGTTATTTATCTACGCGGCCATACCGCTCACTAGCCGCGCAACGCAATCTATTCGCGCCGGCTGGCCACGCGTTCGGCTGGCGCAAAAAAAGAACTTTTATCAGAAGGTAGGTATATCATGACCGAGCTCAATGAAAAACTGGCTGCTGCCTGGGAAGGTTTTAGCGCAGGCGAATGGCAGAAATCAGTTAACGTTCGCGATTTCATTCAGAAAAACTACACGCCTTATGAAGGTGACGAATCCTTCCTGGCTGGCGCTACCGACGCAACCACACAGCTGTGGAATAAAGTGTTGGAAGGTATCAAAATCGAAAACCGCACCCATGCGCCGGTTGATTTTGATACCGATGTTGCATCTACCATTACCTCTCACGATGCAGGCTACATCGACCAGAACCTGGAAAAAATCGTAGGCCTGCAGACCGATGCGCCGCTGAAACGCGCGCTGATTCCCTTTGGCGGCATCAAAATGGTGGAAGGTTCATGCAAAGCGTATAACCGCGAGCTTGATCCTCAGCTGAAAAAAATCTTCACCGAATACCGTAAAACCCATAACCAGGGCGTATTCGACGTCTATACCCCGGACATTCTGCGCTGCCGTAAATCAGGCGTGCTGACCGGTCTGCCTGATGCCTACGGCCGTGGCCGTATCATTGGCGACTACCGTCGCGTCGCGCTGTACGGCATCGATTATCTGATGCAGGATAAATTCGCTCAGTTCACTTCTTTGCAGAGCGATTTGGAAAATGGCGTTAACCTGGAAGCCACTATCCGTCTGCGTGAAGAGATCGCTGAACAGCATCGCGCGCTGGCGCAGCTGAAAGAGATGGCGGCGAAATATGGCTGCGACATCTCTCGCCCGGCAACCAACGCGCAAGAAGCAGTACAGTGGACCTACTTCGCTTATCTGGCGGCTGTGAAGTCTCAGAACGGCGCAGCGATGTCCTTTGGCCGCGTTTCTACCTTCCTTGATGTTTATATCGAACGCGATATGCAGGCAGGCAAACTGACTGAAGAGGAAGCACAGGAGCTGATCGACCACCTGGTAATGAAGCTGCGCATGGTGCGCTTCCTGCGTACGCCAGAGTATGATGAACTCTTCTCCGGCGACCCGATCTGGGCAACGGAATCCCTGGCAGGTATGGGCGTAGACGGCCGCACGCTGGTGACCAAAACCACCTTCCGCTTCCTGAACACCCTGTACACCATGGGCCCGTCACCGGAACCGAACATGACCATTCTGTGGTCAGAGCAGCTGCCGATTAACTTTAAGAAATATGCAGCGAAAGTCTCTATCGACACGTCATCCGTGCAGTATGAAAACGATGATTTGATGCGTCCGGACTTCGATAACGACGATTACGCTATCGCCTGCTGCGTCAGCCCGATGATCGTCGGTAAACAGATGCAGTTCTTCGGCGCGCGCGCCAACCTCGCCAAAACCCTGCTGTACGCAATCAACGGCGGCGTTGACGAGAAAATGAAAATGCAGGTCGGCCCGAAAGATTCGCCGATCACCGACGACGTGCTGGATTTCGACACCGTTATGGCGCGCCTCGACCACTTTATGGACTGGCTGGCTAAACAGTACGTCACCGCGCTGAACATCATTCACTACATGCACGACAAATACAGCTATGAAGCTGCGTTGATGGCGCTGCATGACCGTGACGTTTACCGCACCATGGCCTGCGGCATTGCCGGTCTGTCTGTTGCGGCAGACTCCCTGTCAGCGATTAAATATGCCAAAGTTAAGCCGGTTCGTGATGAAGATGGCCTGGCTGTGGACTTTGAAATCGAAGGCGAATATCCGCAGTTCGGTAACAACGATCCGCGTGTCGACGACCTTGCCTGCGACCTGGTTGAACGTTTCATGAAGAAAATTCAGAAACTGAACACCTATCGTGACGCCGTGCCGACCCAGTCTGTACTGACCATTACTTCAAACGTGGTTTACGGTAAGAAAACGGGTAACACCCCGGATGGCCGTCGCGCAGGCGCACCTTTCGGTCCGGGCGCAAACCCGATGCATGGCCGCGATCAGAAAGGCGCCGTCGCCTCGCTGACCTCCGTTGCCAAGCTGCCGTTCGCTTACGCGAAAGATGGTATCTCTTACACCTTCTCTATCGTGCCGAACGCGCTGGGTAAAGATGACGACGTGCGTAAAACCAACCTGGCCGGTCTTATGGATGGTTACTTCCACCATGAAGCGGAAACGGCGATTGAAGGCGGTCAGCATTTGAACGTTAACGTCATGAACCGTGAAATGCTGATGGATGCGATGGACCATCCGGAGAAATATCCGCAGCTGACCATTCGCGTTTCAGGTTATGCGGTGCGTTTTAACTCGCTGACCAAAGAGCAGCAGCAGGATGTGATTACGCGTACCTTTACTCAGTCGCTGTAATCCCCGCGCTAATGAAAGGCTCCTGCGGGAGCCTTTTTACCAGCAAGCCTGGTTTGCCAGAGATCTCGACCGAGGTCATCTGGCAAAACAGACTCAACTTAACGCAGCAGCCCGTAAAGACTGCGTCACCTGCCAGGCAGGCTCATTTTGGAGAACTCATCGCAATGTCAACTATCGGCCGTATTCACTCATTTGAATCCTGTGGCACCGTTGATGGTCCCGGTATCCGCTTTATCACCTTCTTTCAGGGCTGCCTGATGCGCTGCCTCTATTGTCATAATCGCGATACCTGGGATACGCATGGAGGCAAGGAAATCACGGTTGAAGAGTTAATGAAGGATGTTCTCTCCTATCGCCACTTTATGAATGCTTCAGGCGGCGGCGTCACCGCGTCCGGCGGTGAGGCTATCTTACAGGCTGCTTTTGTCCGGGACTGGTTCCGGGCGTGCAAGGCGGAAGGCATCCATACCTGTCTGGACACCAACGGCTTTGTACGCCGCTACGATCCGGTCATTGACGAACTGCTGGACGTGACCGATCTGGTAATGCTCGATCTGAAGCAGATTAACGATGATATCCATCAGATTCTGGTAGGCGTTTCTAACCATCGCACCATGGATTTTGCCCGCTATCTCGCGAAGAAAGGCATTCGCACCTGGATACGCTATGTGATTGTGCCGGGCTATACGGATGATGACGATTCCGCGCATCGCCTGGGTGAATTTACCCGTGATATGAAGAACGTTGAGAAAATCGAGCTGCTGCCCTACCATGAGCTGGGCAAACACAAATGGACTGCCATGGGCGAGGAGTACAAGCTGGACGGCGTTAAACCGCCCAAAGCGGATACCATGGATCGCATCAAGCATATCCTGGAAGGTTATGGGCACAAGGTGACCTACTAGCCTGGCGGCCAACAAAAAAGGGCGACTTTAGTCGCCCTTTTTTATATCCGATGCTGAGCAGCTTTATGCCTGCGCCACCGGCGTAACATGATGATCGGCTTTGCGCAGCAGCATCACTAAATAGACCAGCGCCACCGCCGCGATCATCACAAACAGCAGCTGGTCAGAATAGTTCTGCATCAGCATTGCCGTCATGCTGGGTCCTGCCAGGCTGCCGATGGTATAGCTCAACAGTAGCGCCTGGTTCATCGCCACCAGCTCATGATGCTTTACGGTTTCGCAGGCCCACGACATCGCCACCGGATACAGCGTAAAACCGGCCGCGCCCAGAATAAACAGGGCTGGCACCATCGCGGTATTGCCCAGCATGGCAATGGCCCCGAGGATGACGATAAACACCTGCACGCGCAGCACCAGAAGACGACCGTAGCGGTCAGCCAGGCGTCCAACTGGCCACTGGCCAACAATCCCGGCGCTGACCAACAGCGCCATCCAGTATCCCACGTTAGCGTCGCTGATGCCCTGATGGGAAAGATAGAGCGGCATCAGGCCATACAGCGATCCCAGCACAATACCGGAAATAATGCAGCCGTTAATGCCCAGCCTTGAGCTGCGACGACGCAGCATCGGCCAAATGCGGCCCGGCGCGCCATCATCTTCATTCGCTGCCGGCGTAATCTTCATAAAGATAATCGGCAGCACGCCGGTCACGATCACTGCGGTGACCCATGGCAGAACGTGTGTCAGACCTGTAGGCATCTTGCTAATCATTAGCTGTCCGGCAACGGTGCCCAGGTAATAGACAATCATGTAAGCCGCCAGCAGTTGACCGCGATTACGCAACGTCCCGCTACAGAGCAAAGCGCTTTCAACCACCACCCAAATCCAGGCGCAGCCGATGCCCGCCGCCAGGCGCCACAGCGTCCAGCTCCAGAATCCTTCATTCATGCCCAGCGCGGCGGTCGAGACGGCAAAGACCAGCGAAGCGAGATAATAGCTGCGGTTAAAGCCGTAATGCTTAATCAGCCAGCCGGCCAGCAGCGTACCAATAAGGTTACCGGCGTACCAGGACGAGCTAACCATACCTACCTGCCAGGTCGGCAAGCTGTCGTGAGTCAGCCACAGGGGCACAAGAGTATTAAGCACGGCAATAGAGACCGTTAACAGCAGCAGGCCGCAGAGCAGCAGCACAACGGGACGAGACCAGGTGGACATCGGTTAAGTCACAGGGAAGTGAGAGAAAGTGCGCGAATATTGCCACTTCTGTTTTTGATGTCAATGCGTGGAATTTAACGGTGGCACAATTTGCTTTAGGGCGATTTAATTTTTTTATCTATAACAGCGCAGCGGCGGCAATTTCTGATCGCTTCGTTCGATAATAGCTTAGTAATTCAATGAGTTGATTAAAACAGCGCCGATGAAAGTCGATATATTTATTTTTTTGTTCTTTGTACTTATAGCGGAGCGCAACGTTTAATGAAAGGGAATGCAAAACGCTTGTCTTTCTGTTATTAGCCGGTAAACATCGCCCTTTATAAATGAAAATCAGATCTGTCGTTTATAAAGCGCATATAAAAAAGCCCGCCGATATCGGCGGGCTTAAATAGCTGAAAGTATGATTAACCAATCATGGTTAAGCCGCCCATATAAGGGCGCAGCACTTCCGGCACTTCAATACGTCCATCCGCCTGCTGATAGTTTTCCAGCACCGCGACCAGCGTACGGCCTACCGCCAGGCCAGAGCCGTTCAGCGTATGCACCAGACGCGGTTTTTTGTCGTGCTTGCTGCGGCAGCGCGCCTGCATGCGACGCGCCTGGAAATCCTGGCAGTTAGAGCAGGATGAGATCTCGCGGTAAGTGTTCTGCGCCGGCAGCCACACTTCCAGATCGTACGTCTTCGCCGCGCCTGCGCCCATATCGCCGGTGCAGAGCAGCACTTTACGATACGGCAGATTCAGCAGCTGCAGCACTTTTTCAGCATGGCCGACCAGTTCTTCCAGCGCCTGCATAGAGTCTTCAGGACGAACGATCTGCACCATCTCGACTTTATCGAACTGGTGCATACGGATCAGTCCGCGCGTATCACGGCCATAGGAACCCGCTTCGGCACGGAAGCAAGGCGTATGGGCAGTGAGTTTAATCGGCAGGGACTCTTCCTCGACGATTTCGTCGCGCACCAGGTTGGTCAGCGGCACTTCCGCGGTCGGGATCAACGCATAGTTGCTGCTGTCCGCTTCTTCTTCCAGCGGACGGGTATGAAACAGATCTTCGCCGAATTTTGGCAGCTGGCCGGTGCCATACAGGGTCGCATGGTTAACCAGGTACGGCACGTAAGTTTCGGTATAGCCGTGCTGCTGAGTATGCAGATCGAGCATAAACTGGCTCAGCGCGCGATGCAGACGCGCAATCTGGCCCTGCATCACCACAAAACGTGAACCGGTGAGCTTCACTGCGGCGGCAAAATCCAGGCCTTTCGCCATTTCGCCGAGATCGACATGATCGCGTACCGGAAAATCGAACTGGCGCGGCTCGCCCCAGCGGCTGATTTCCTGGTTTTCGGAGTCATCTTTACCCAGCGGCACTTCATCCGCCGGCAGGTTAGGCAGCGCGAGAGAGAAGTCGCGGATCTCATTCTGCAACGCGTCCAGCTCAGCTTTCGCCTTGTCCAGACGCTCGCCCAGGGCGTTCACTTCCTGACGCAGTGGCTCAATATCTTCTCCGCGCGCTTTAGCCTGCCCGATGGATTTGGAGCGGGCGTTACGCTCGGCCTGCAGATTTTCGGTTTCAACCTGCAGCACTTTGCGACGCTCCTCAAGCGAGACGAGCGTTTCCACATCCAGTTTAAATCCTCGGCGTGCCAGTTTTTCTGCGACTGCGTCTGGCTCGTTACGCAGCAGATTGGGATCGAGCATGCTTATCCTGTGCTTACTGTGATTAAAAAAAGGTGTTGAACCAAAGCGTTCCTTCAGGGTCCACCTGGCTATTGCGCTAACCTTACCGCAACGTCTGAATTAGCGGTAGCGTTTTGTCGGGCTATTTTGATCCTGCTCCGACAGCCAGGCGAGCTTTTCGCCAATTTTACCTTCCAGCCCGCGACTGGTGGGCTGATAGTAGCGCGTCTGCGCCATCTCCGGCGGAAAGTAGTCCTCTCCGGCGGCGTAGGCATTCGGTTCGTCATGCGCATAGCGATACGCTTTGCCGAGTCCCATCTCTTTCATCAGACGGGTCGGGGCGTTGCGCAAATGTTCTGGCACGTCAAAGTCCGGCTTTTCGCGGGCGTCGCGCAACGCCGCTTTAAAAGCGGTGTAGACCGCATTGCTTTTCGGCGCGCAGGCAAGATAGACAATCGCTTGCGCTATGGCGCGCTCGCCCTCTGCCGGACCGACGCGCGTAAAGCAGTCCCAGGCGGCAATGGCGACCTGCATTGCGCGCGGATCGGCGTTGCCGACATCTTCAGAAGCGATCGCCAGCAAACGTCGCGCTACATAGAGCGGATCGCCGCCCGCGGTGATAATGCGCGCATACCAGTAAAGCGCCGCGTCCGGCGCGGAACCGCGTACCGACTTATGCAGCGCGGAGATCAGATCGTAATAACGGTCGCCCTTATTATCAAAGCGCGCGGCGCGCTCGCCGGAAACCTCATTTAGCAGTTGCGGCGTCAGTATGCGCTTACCTTGTGCATCGCTTTCCGCCATATCCGCCATCATTTCCAACGTATTCAGCGCACGGCGCGCATCGCCGTTAACCAGCTCGGCAATCATGCGCCGGGTAGCTGGCGGCAGGTCGATATCCTCTCTGCCTAAACCACGTTCACTATCGGTCAGCGCCTGTTCCAGCACCGTTTCAATCTCCTCCGTCGTCAGGGATTTCAGCAGATAAACGCGCGCACGCGACAACAATGCGGAATTCAGCTCGAAAGAGGGATTTTCGGTAGTGGCGCCGATAAAGGTAATGGTGCCGTCTTCAATATGCGGCAGGAAAGCGTCCTGCTGGCTTTTATTAAAGCGGTGCACCTCATCGACGAACAGGATCATGCGGCGTCCCGCCTGACGGTTCTGGCGCGCGCGCTCAATGGCTTCGCGGATCTCTTTAATGCCGGACGTGACGGCAGAGATGCGCTCAACATCGGCATTGCCGTAGCGGCCAATCAGCTCGGCCAGTGTGGTTTTACCGGTGCCGGGCGGCCCCCACAGGATCATCGAATGCAGATGGCCCGCTTCGATGGCGCGCGTTAAGGGTTTACCGGGCGCCAGCAAATGCTGTTGCCCGATATAGTGCTCCAGCTTAGTTGGCCGCATGCGCGCGGCCAAGGGCTGAAACTGCTCTGTCGAAAAATCAAGGGAGAGATTACTCAACTCAACCTCACTGACGTTGATCGTCTACCGTCACCCCTTTTGGTGGCGTAAAGGTAAATTTGTCCGCGCTGACCGGCCCGTTGTTCTGGCTTTTCAGCGTGTAGCTGCTGCGCTGTCCATCCTGCTCAACGGCGCTGAATTGATTAATAGTGCCGTTGCCAGAGACGTTAATCATAAACTGTTTGAGGTTGCCCGCGCTGGTTTTAGGGGTCAGCTCAAAGGTGTCGCCCTGCTGTTTGACATTATATTGCTGCCAGTCGCTGCGCTGATTGCGTGCAATCAGCATAAACGGCGTATTGCTGGTGGCGCTGTTCAGCCAGGTGGCGCTGACCTGCTCAACAAAAGGATTATAGAACCACAGCGTTTTGCCATCTGAAACGATCACGCTTTCATCGGGCGCGGTCATATGCCAGTTGAACAGGTTGGGACGCTTAACCCACAGCTCGCCCTCGCCTTCCTGTACGTTAGACCCGCTGCCGTCGGTGACCTTTTGGCTGAAGCTGGCATGGAAACTGCTCACCTTATCCAGGCGTTGCTGTAATTCACTGGAGGCATCGGCCAGCGCGCCGGCTGAAGTCAGTGCTGAAAGCAAACCGCAAGCAAGTACTAATTTTTTCATGACTACCGATTCCTTTTTAAGTCGTTTTATCCCGCAAATAAGCGGCGGCCTTATTACACATTAGACTGACAACACGCTTCCCGACAGGAGAATATGCTGAAAGCGCCGCGGCGGGCGCTGTCTGGTGCTTAAATAAACAACGGGCCGGTAATCCGGCCCGTTTACTCTCTGACAGCGCAAAAGCCGTTTTATTACATTTCGTGCGGCGGTGGCGCCAGAACCTCACGGTTGCCGTTATGGCCCGGCGGCGAAACGATGCCCTGCACTTCCATCTGCTCGATAATGCGCGCCGCGCGGTTGTAACCGATGCGGAACTGACGCTGTACACCGGAAATAGAGGCGCGGCGTTTTTCCACCACGAACGAAACCGCCTGATCGAACAACGGATCCAGTTCTTCATCGCCTTCCAGACCCAGGCTGCCGCCTTCGCCCTCTTCGCCAGCGGTGATGCTGTCGATATATTGCGGGCGTCCGCGCGCTTTCCAGTCCTGTACTACGGCATGCACTTCCTGATCGCGCACGAAAGCGCCGTGAACACGCACCGGAATCGAGGAGTTCGGCGGCATATAAAGCATATCGCCCATGCCCAGCAGCGATTCGGCGCCGCCCTGATCGAGAATGGTGCGCGAGTCGATTTTGCTCGATACGGTAAAGGCGATGCGCGTTGGGATGTTGGCCTTAATCAGACCGGTAATGACATCCACCGAGGGTCGCTGCGTCGCCAGTACAAGGTGAATACCTGCCGCACGCGCTTTCTGCGCCAGACGCGCGATCAGCTCCTCCACCTTTTTGCCTACGGCCATCATCAGATCGGCGAACTCATCCACCATCACGACGATATAAGGCAGTTTTTCCAGCGTCGGCGGCAGGGTATCCATGCTGTCGCCCGGCTTCCAGAACGGGTCGGGGATCGGCCGTCCCATCGCTTCTGCCTGCTCGATTTTCTCGTTATAGCCCGCCAGGTTACGCACGCCAAGAGCGGACATCAACTTATAGCGCCGCTCCATCTCACCGACGCTCCAGCGCAGCGCGTTCGCCGCATCCTTCATGTCGGTAACCACTTCCGTCAGCAGATGAGGAATGCCTTCATAGACCGACAGCTCCAGCATTTTGGGGTCGATCATAATAAAGCGCACCTCTTCAGGGGTGGCTTTATAGAGCATGCTGAGGATCATGGCGTTTACGCCGACCGATTTACCCGACCCGGTGGTGCCCGCCACCAGCAGGTGCGGCATTTTAGCCAAATCGGCTACCACCGGCTGACCGGCGATATCTTTCCCCAATACAACAGAAAGCGGCGAAGGATTATCGCGGAAGCTGGCGCAGTCCAGCACTTCGCGCAGATAAACGGTCTGACGGCGCTTGTTCGGCAGTTCAAGACCGACATACGGCTTGCCGGGAATCACCTCAACTACGCGCACCGCGACCGCCGACAGCGAACGCGCCAGGTCGCGCGACAGGTTGGAGATACGCGCGGCTTTTACGCCCGGCGCCAGATCCAGCTCGAAACGGGTAATAACCGGACCGGGAGAGATGCCGACCACTTCCGCTTTAACGCGATAGTCCGCCAGACGCGCCTCCACCAGACGGGCGGTTTGCTCCAGCGCGAACATATCCACCGGCTCGTCTTCCGCAGGCGGCGATGTCAGCAGATCAAGCGTCGGCAACGGCGTCGTCGGCTTATGCAACGGCTGCTCGTGGCGCATCAGGAACGGATGAATCAGGCTGTCGCTCAGCGAGCTTTGAGGCTCTGCTTCCGGTTCGCCCGGTTCCGCCACGGATGAATAGTGCGGCTGCGATACGTTTGACTGTTCCGCTGGAGCAAACGCAGCCTGCGGCTCGCCTTGCCAGGCGGCGGAAGGCGCTGCGGCTGGCGGAACCGCCGGCTGCGGCGCCGGCACGACGTTCGGTTCGCTGTGATAATGCGGCTCGGCACGTTGAGCGGGCTGCTGCCACTGCGCTTCGTCAGTCGAAAACTCCGGCTCAGGCGTGGCGGCAATGGTAAACAGCGGCTCGCCCGGACCGTCATCCACCAGATCTTCCATCGGCGAAAAATCGAAAACGGTGGCGGGGTCAAGCGTAAAGCCAGGCATGTCACGCGGCGGCGTTGTCATTTCATCCTGATGCGGCTGAGAGTTAGCGTCAGCTGGCTGAGTAAAGGGCGATGACGCGCGCTCTTGCGGCTGCGTCAGCGCGGTTTGCGCTTGAGACGGCGCCGCTTGAGAAGGCTGCGGCTGCGCATAACGCTGTTGCTGCTGCTGGGCGAACTGCTGCGCCAGCGCCGCCTGCTCTGATGCGCCTTCGTCATCTTCGCTGGCGTACTCTTCGCCGTAGCGCGCTTTCTGCTGCGCCATAAAGGCGTCGCGCAACTGCGTCTCTTCCTGAGCTGCGGCCTGCTCCTCGTCCTGCTGGGGAGCGGCCTGTTGTTGCGCCTCCTGGCGGGCTTTCTCTTCCGCCAGACGTTGAGAAGGCAGTTTTATACCGTAAGAAGCCAGCTCGCGGCGCGTAGGGAGCTTAACCGGTTTCGGGCGCGGCAGTTCAGGTCCAATGCCCTGTTTGATTTGCGGATTGCTCTCTTCCGGCGCGCTGACAGGCATAAAGGGCGCGGCCATCGATGAAGATGCGGCGCCCGCTGCGGCGGCAGCAGCGGCATTCTGAACGGTTGCTGACGCCGTCGCCTCCTGCCAGTTCCCCATCTGAGGACCTTCGTCATCCTCAATGTGCGGCGTAAAGGCGGCGGGCGTCTGCTGCGGCATTTCAAACCGGTAAAGCGGCGGCTCGGCGCTGTCGCTTTCCGGCCGCACGGCGTGATGCATTTGCGGCTGCGGCGTGGAAGAGGCTGCGGATGCAGACGACGCGCCAAAGGTCGCGTTCTGCGGCGGCTGAACGGCGGCAGATTGAGACGGCGGGGTCGGTTGCGCCACCGGCGCAGCGGCCTGAGACAAGGCAGCTGCGGCAGCGCCCGTTTGCGCCAGCGCCGATGCTGCGGCAGCGTTGGCCGGAACCATAGCTGCCGCAGGCGCCGCTGCGGATTGAGTAATGGCGGGCTGTGACGGCGCGCCAGACGTCGGCGGCTGCGGGTCGGCGGCTACGGCGTCGTCGGCGCGGGCAAACAGCGGATCGTCTTCCTCGTCGATATCGTCAGTGGCGGAGAGCCTGCGCGGCGGCGTCAACAGCACATCGTCCTCTTCTTCAAGCTGCACGACGCGCTTAATAACCGGCGCAGGCGCTTCTTCCTCGTCCTCATACCAGGCATCGTCATTACGTGAACGGTTGCTGGCGAACGTCAGCACGCCCATCACTACCGCGCCGATTTTTTCGGCAATGGTCAGCCATGACCAGCCGGTATAGAGCGTCAGGCCGGCGGCCCAGATGCACAGCAACGCCAGCGTTCCGCTGGCGCCGTTCAGATAAGGCGCCATCGCGCTGCTGACCAGGCTGCCGATCACCCCGCCGGAGGCGAAGTACCAGATATCATCCGCGTTCAGCGCCGCGAGGCCGCAGGTCGTCACCACCAGCGCCAGCACCCCTATCAGGCGCAGGCCGACGGCGAAATAGTCGATATAGTCCTGACGATCGCGCTGACGGAAGGTAATCCAGCACAGTCCCAGAATCACCGGTGGAATGGCGTACGCCATCACGCCAAAAATGAACAGCAACGTATCGGCCAGCCAGGCGCCGACGCTGCCGCCCAGGTTATGGATAGGTTCATGCCAGGCGGTCTGCGACCAGCTGGGATCGGAAGGATTAAAACTAACCAGCGCCACCATCAAATAGACAGCAAAGAGCGCGACGAGAATCAGCAACGCTTCGAGCAGACGGCGACCACTACTAAGCGGCTTAAGAGACACTTCTTTATCTTCTGTATATTCCTGGCTCAAGAGAACTCTCCAGGTACCTGTAAACTATGAAGGAAACAGCGCCGGGCTAACCGACGCTGTGCCTGTATGAATTCACAGGAGTGTACCGAATACCACCAGGTTTTGCACCTGCCCTGTGTTACCGCGTTTTAATCACCAGACGATTGCTCTGCTTCACCTCTTCCATGACCACATAAGTACGCGTATCGTTAACACCCGGCAGGCGCAGCAGGGTTTCGCCCAGCAGTTTACGATAGGCGGACATATCTGGCACGCGGGTTTTCAGCAGGTAGTCAAAATCACCGGAAACCAGGTGACACTCTTGAGTTTCCTCAAGTTTTTGCACAGCGGCGTTAAATTGTTCAAACACGTCGGGCGCGCCGCGATTCAGAGTAATCTCAACGAAAACCAGCAGCGAGGCGTCAAGATAGTGCGGGTTGAGCAACGCGGTATAGCCGAGAATAAATCCCTGACGTTCCAGGCGGCGTACGCGTTCAAGGCACGGCGTGGGCGATAACCCAACGCGTTTGGAAAGTTCAACGTTGGAAATGCGACCATCCTTCTGCAGCTCGTTCAGGATATTTCTGTCGATTCTGTCGAGGTCTTTACCGGGGCGTTTTTTATTGTCTACCATTATTATTGTCTCTCTTCATTCCTTCCCTTTACCTGCCATACCCTGAACGTAATCATTGTGCAGGGTCTTTCGTAAGTGAAGACATAGAGCCTGTTGCTGTTGCAGCGCCCATCCGCATGACGCATGCTGTCTGTCCACACCATGCGTCATTACGGATGACAGGCTGAGTTTATCCGGCATTAAACGTAAAAAGTGGTATGAAACCCTGTTCACATAGCCCAAATATTCTCTGCTTCCCACAATGTTTTCGCAAAAGCGCAGGCGATTGTCAAAGCAAAACATTGAAAATCAGGAGAACATGCCAGCCCGCAGCCAGCATGACTGATTTAAACCGGATATTTTGGGGTTTTATCTAAGCCTGAACGCTTACTTCATCTTTTATGCGCCGATCCTTCTGCCGCCCGACGCCCATTGATTAAACCTTTTGCATCAATTGTTAACAAAATCGCAGAATGCTTTTTTTGCGCCAGTAAATTCCCTACAATCTGGCTCCATATTGCCAGTAAATTAATGAGGATCTCATGGGCACGGCCAAACACAGTAAATTGCTTATTCTGGGCTCTGGTCCGGCGGGCTATACCGCAGCCGTTTACGCTGCGCGCGCTAACCTGAATCCGGTGATGATCACCGGCCTGGAAAAAGGCGGTCAGCTAACCACGACTACCGACGTTGAGAACTGGCCTGGCGATCCCAACGATCTGACCGGTCCGCTGTTGATGGAGCGGATGCATGAGCATGCGTTGAAGTTCAACACCGAGATCATCTTCGACCATATTCATACTGTCGATCTGCAAAACCGTCCGTTTCGTCTCATCGGCGACAGCGGCGAATACACTGCCGATGCGTTAATTATCGCTACCGGCGCCTCCGCGCGTTATCTGGGCCTGCCTTCCGAAGAGGCGTTCAAGGGTAAAGGCGTTTCCGCCTGCGCGACCTGCGACGGCTTTTTCTATCGCAAGCAGAAGGTCGCTGTCGTCGGCGGCGGCAACACCGCTGTGGAAGAGGCGCTTTATCTCTCTAACATCGCCTCTGAAGTGCATTTGATTCATCGTCGCGATACGTTCCGTGCCGAGAAGATCCTGATTAACCGACTGATGGAAAAAGTGAGCAGCGGCAATATTGTGCTGCACACCGATCGCGAGCTGGATGAAGTGATGGGCGATCAGATGGGGGTCACGTCGGTGCGCCTGCGCGCGACGCAAAACCCGGCGCAGACGGAGGTGCTGGAGGTCGCGGGCCTGTTTGTCGCTATCGGCCACAGCCCGAACACCGCTATTTTCGCCGGTCAGCTGGAGCTGGAAAACGGCTATATCAAGGTGCAGTCCGGCCTGCAAGGCAATGCGACGCAAACCAGCATCCCTGGCGTCTTCGCCGCCGGCGATGTGATGGACCACACCTACCGTCAGGCGATCACTTCCGCTGGCACCGGCTGTATGGCCGCGCTGGATGCCGAACGCTATCTGGACGGTTTGGTTAAAAACGATAAGTAACTTGTTAATTAACTGATCTTAATTACCGAAGGCGACTGTTGAACAGTCGCCTTTTTTCTTGCCGCCATGCTACATTGCAGCGCCTCTGCTGGCATATTCTCTGGCGATATCGGCCAGCCTGTTTTTCTGATGAAACGGCCCCGAATGGAAAAGAAACGTCAACATCAACTTACCCGCTGGCTGCGTCAACAGCGCGTTTACGCTCGCCCCTGGACCACCCTCTCTACGTTGCTCGGCGTAGCCAGCGCGCTGCTGATTATTGCTCAGGCCTGGCTGCTGGCGACGCTGATGCATCAGTTAATCAGCGCTCACCAGCCGCGCGAGCAGTGGTTGCCGTCAATGCTGCTGCTGTTGTTCTGTTTTGTTCTGCGCGCCCTGCTCGTCTGGCTGCGCGAACAGGTCGGCTATCGGGCGGGAGAGAGCATCCGCCGCGCGCTGCGCAAGCAGGTGCTCGATCGTCTGCATCAGCTTGGCCCCGCCTGGATTCAGGGCAAACCTGCCGGTAGCTGGGCAACGCTGCTGCTGGAGCAGCTGGAAGAGATGCAGGATTACTACGCCCGCTACCTGCCGCAGATGAGCCTCGCCGTACTGATTCCTGCGCTGATTTTGCTGGTGATTTTTCCTGTCAATTGGGTAGCCGGGCTGATTTTACTGGCGACGGCGCCGCTGATCCCGCTGTTTATGGCGCTGGTCGGCATGGGGGCCGCCGATGCGAACCGACGTAATTTTCAGGCGCTGGCGCGTCTGAGCGGCGATTTCCTTGACCGGCTACGCGGGCTGGATACGCTGCGCCTGTTTCATCGCGGCGCGGCGGAAACGCGTGCCATCGCCACCGCGTCGGAGGATTTCCGGCAGCGCACCATGGAGGTGCTGCGGCTGGCGTTTCTCTCTTCGGCGGTGCTGGAGTTTTTCGCTTCGATCTCTATCGCCGTCGTCGCCGTTTATTTTGGTTTCTCCTATCTGGGCGAGCTCGATTTCGGCCACTACGGTCACCAGGTGACACTGTTCGCTGGTTTCCTCGCGTTAATTCTGGCGCCGGAATTTTTTCAACCGCTGCGCGACCTCGGCGCTTTTTATCACGCCAAAGCGCAGGCGGTCGGCGCGGCTGACGCGCTGCATCATTTCCTTGCTTCTCACCCCACCCCGGCGTCCGCTGAAGGCGAACAGGCTTTGCCAGCCGACCAGCCTCTGCATATTGAGGCTGAGGGACTGATTATCACGGCGCCGGACGGCGCGCCGCTGGCCGGGCCGCTCGATTTCACGCTGCCGCCGGGCCGCCGGGTCGCGCTGGTCGGACAGAGCGGCGCGGGAAAAAGTTCGCTGATCAACGCGCTGCTGGGCTTTCTGCCCTATCAGGGATCCCTGCGCATCAACGGGCATGAGTTGCGCGATCTGCAGCGGCGCAGCTGGCATCACGTCGTCGCCTGGGTGGGACAAAACCCACACCTGCCGGGCGCGACGGTGCGGGATAACATCCTTAACGGTCAACAGGTTTCCGCAGCGCGACTGGAGGAAACGCTTGCGCTGGCGGGCGTAGCGGAATTTATTGCGCGCCTGCCACAGGGGCTGGAGAGCGCTGTCGGCGATCAGAGCGCGGGTCTCTCCGTCGGTCAGGCGCAGCGCATCGCGGTGGCGCGCGCGCTGCTGAAGTCATGCCGCCTGCTACTGCTGGATGAGCCGGGCGCCAGCCTGGACGCCCGCAGCGAGCAGCATGTTATGCGGGCGCTGCGCACCGCGTCGCATCAGCAAACCACGCTAATGGTGACGCATCAGCTTACTGAGCTGGCGCAGTGGGATGAAATCTGGGTAATGCGCGACGGGCGGCTTGTTCAACGCGGCAGCTGGCAACAGCTGACTCAGCAGCAGGGACCCTTCGCCGCCCTGCTGAACCATCGTCAGGAGGAACAGGCATAATGATGACATTGCGACCTTTCCTGCGGCTCTGGCGCCGCCATTTCTGGCGCCTGGCGCTGGGCATCGTACTGGCTATCGTTACGCTGCTGGCCAGCACCGGGCTGCTGACCCTGTCCGGTTGGTTCCTCGCCGCCTCGTCGCTGGCGGGCGCCGCCGGCCTCTATAGCTTTAACTATATGTTGCCTGCGGCGGGCGTACGCGGCGCGGCCATCATACGCACCGTCGCGCGCTATTTTGAGCGGCTGGTCAGCCATGACGGCACCTTCCGGGTATTGCAGCATCTGCGCGTCTTTACCTTCAGTCGCCTGCTGCCGCTGGCGCCGGCGGGCGTCGCGCGCTTTCGTCAGGGCGACCTGCTTAACCGCTTTGTCGCCGATGTCGATACCCTTGACCATTTCTATCTGCGCATCATTTCGCCTTTTATCGGCGCGTTGATGGTCATTATTGTCGTGACCGTCGGTCTTAGCTGGCTCGACGGCGCGCTGGCGCTGACGCTGGGCGGGATTATGCTGCTGACGCTGCTACTGTTGCCGCCGCTGTTTTATCGTATCGGTCGTCCGGCTGGCGAAACCATCACCGCGCAGCGCGCGCGCTATCGTCTGCAGCTCACCCGCTGGCTCCAGGCGCAGGCGGAGCTTGCGCTGTATGGCGACGTCGAGGCAAGCCGTTCGCAGCTGGATGAAACGGAAGAAAACTGGCAGCGGGCGCAGCGTCGACAGGCGAGCCTGACGGGTCTGTCACAGGCGCTGCTGTTGCTGATCAGCGGCGCGACGGTGACGCTGCTGCTCTGGCTCAGCGCGAGCGGCGTTGGTCAATACACGCAGCCGGGCGCGCTGGTCGCCCTGTTCGTTTTCTGCGCGCTGGCGGCTTTCGAGGCGCTGGCGCCGGTAGGTGCGGCGTTCCTGCATCTCGGTCAGGTTATCGCTTCCGCCAGCCGTATCCAACAGATTATCGGCCAGCGCCCCGCCGTCGTTTTCCCTGAAGATAAGCGCGTTTCCCCCAGCGCTCACGGCGCATTGGTGATAACCGACGTGTCCTTCTCTTACCCCAACGCCGTGGCGCCGACGCTGCGTAATCTGTCGTTGACCGTTCAGCCCGGCGAAACCGTCGCGCTGCTGGGGCCGACCGGCTGCGGCAAAACGACGCTGTTGCAGCTGCTGACGCGCGCCTGGGACCCGCAGATGGGCGAAATTCGCCTGGCGGATATGCCGCTGAGCGCGTGGAGCGAGCCTGCGCTGCGCGCGGAGATTAGCGTGGTCAGCCAGCGCGTGCACCTGTTTAATCAGACGCTGCGCGATAATTTACTGCTGGCTGCGCCCGATAGCGGCGATGAAGCGCTGTGCGCGGTGCTGAAGCAGGTTGGGCTGGAGAAGTTGCTAAGCGGCAATGAAGGGCTAAACGCCTGGCTGGGCGAAGGCGGCCGCCAGCTCTCCGGCGGTGAATTGCGGCGTCTGGCGATCGCGCGTGCGCTGCTGCACAAGAGTCCGATAATGCTGCTTGACGAACCTACCGAAGGGTTGGATGCTGAAACGGAAAAACATATTCTGGCGCTGCTGGCGCGCCTCACCGCAGATAAAACGGTGATCGTGATAACCCATCGCCTGCAGGGACTGAGTGAAGTCGACCGGATTTATGTGATGGATGAAGGTGAGATTATCGAGCAGGGAAGCCATCACGAATTGTTGTCAAAACGCGGCCGCTACTGGCATTTTCAGCAGCGAATTACGCTATAGTCATAGCTCTCGACACAGTGGGAACTCCAGAAATGCGACTGATTCAGCTCTCACGTGAATCGCTTAATTTTCCGCCGCCGGAAATGGCGCTGCGTGAACCTAACGGCCTGCTGGCGATGGGCGGCGACTTAAGCCCGGCGCGCCTTCTCAACGCTTATCACCGTGGCATTTTCCCCTGGTTTTCGCCGGGCGATCCGATTTTATGGTGGTCGCCCGATCCGCGCGCCGTCCTGTTGCCGGACGCCTTTCATTTCAGCCGCAGCATGAAACGCTTTCATCGCCGCTCGCCCTACTCCGTTACCATGAACCGCGCATTCGCCGAGGTGATCGAAGGCTGCGCCAGCGCACGCGATGAGGGAACCTGGATCACACCGGAAGTCAAACGCGCCTGGGGTCGCCTGTACGATCTGGGCCACGCCCACTCCGTCGAGGTCTGGTTTGAGGATGAGCTGGTCGGCGGCATGTATGGCCTGGCGCTGGGGCAGCTTTTCTGCGGCGAATCGATGTTCAGCCGCCGCGAAAACGCCTCTAAAACCGCGCTGCTGGTGTTTTGCCAACACTTTAAACAGCATGGCGGTCAGCTTATCGATTGTCAGGTGCTGAATCCGCATACCGCCTCTCTCGGCGCGAGAGAGATCCCGCGCATCGACTATTTGCTGGCGCTTAGCCGCCTGGCGCACGCGCCGGTTAGCGATGAATGCTGGCAGACCGACACGCTTTTCGCTGGTGGATAGATGTTTTACACGCAACCGTGATGAATGGTGGTATAATAGGGAAGTTTGGTATGTCGTCCGTTTATCGCGTCAGCGCATCGGAATTACCAGGCTGGGAATCACCACGCATCTCTGGAACTGTTATTTCTGGTTATGACCGGTTAACAGATTCTTAGCCGCTGTTCCCCCTCGCTAGCGTCACTGTCATCAGACGACGAAAGTTATGCTTGTATGCTGCGCTACAGGTGCATGCGGGCGTTGGTCTAATAACCAACTATTCTTTACATAATTCGTGGAATTCGGCATTATCTTGCCGGTTCAAAACTTGGAAGTCCACCCAGAGGATTCGATGGCCAAAGAAGACAATATTGAAATGCAGGGTACCGTACTTGATACGTTACCTAACACCATGTTCCGCGTGGAATTAGAAAACGGACACGTGGTTACCGCTCATATCTCCGGTAAAATGCGTAAAAACTATATCCGCATTCTGACGGGCGACAAAGTCACTGTTGAGCTGACCCCGTACGACCTGAGCAAAGGCCGCATTGTCTTCCGTAGTCGTTAATAGAAGTGCTGCGTTAATTGCGATATTAACGCCTGACTGATAAAAAAAGGCCGGATAATCCGGCCTTTCGCATTTCTGGCATTTACGCTTTTACGCTTGTCGGAAAAAGTAAAAAGGCCGGAAGCATCCGGCCTTTTGCTCTGGCGCCGACTTAATGCACGGTGCCTTCCGTTTTGCGTTTTTCGGCGCTGACGAAATGGTAGGTCAGCTGGTTCTTCTCTTTATCGAGCGCCACCGAAACCGATCCCCCTTCCACCAGCGAACCGAACAGCAGCTCATTCGCCAACGGTTTCTTCAGGTTTTCCTGCACGGTGCGCGCCATCGGACGCGCGCCCATCGCTTTGTCATAACCTTTCTTCGCCAGCCATTCACGCGCTTCGTCGCTGACCTCCAGCGAAACGCCCTTGGCGTCCAGCTGCGCCTGCAATTCCACGATGAACTTATCCACCACCTGATGGATCACCTCAGCGGAGAGATGATCGAACCAGATAATATTGTCGAGGCGGTTACGGAACTCCGGCGTAAAGATCTTCTTGATCTCTTCCATCGCATCGGTGCTGTTATCCTGATGGATAAGGCCGATCGATTTACGCTCGGTTTCACGCACGCCGGCGTTGGTGGTCATCACCAGCACCACGTTGCGGAAATCCGCTTTGCGTCCGTTATTGTCCGTCAGCATGCCGTTATCCATCACTTGCAGCAGCAGGTTAAATACATCAGGATGCGCTTTTTCAATCTCATCCAGTAGCACCACCGCGTGCGGATGCTTAATCACCGCATCCGTCAGCAGGCCGCCCTGGTCGAAGCCGACATAGCCCGGAGGCGCGCCGATCAGACGGCTAACGGTATGACGTTCCATATATTCGGACATATCAAAACGCAGCAGCTCGATGCCCAGCGCCTTCGCCAGCTGAACCGTAACCTCGGTTTTACCCACCCCGGTCGGACCGGCGAACAGGAATGAACCTACCGGCTTGCGCTCGTGGCCCAGACCCGCGCGGCTCATTTTGATCGCTTCGGTCAGCGCCTCGATGGCCTTGTCCTGCCCGAACACCAGCATTTTCAGCCGCTCGCCCAGGTTTTTCAGCGTATCGCGATCGGTCGCGGAGACGCTTTTCTCCGGGATACGGGCGATACGCGCCACGACCGATTCGATATCCGCTACGTTGACGGTTTTCTTACGCTTGCTGACCGGCATCAGTCGGCTGCGCGCACCCGCCTCATCGATAACGTCGATCGCCTTATCAGGCAGATGACGATCGTTGATATATTTCACCGCCAGCTCCACCGCCGCACGCACCGCTTTCGCGGTATAGCGCACATCGTGATGCGCTTCGTACTTCGGCTTCAGTCCATTCAGGATCTGCACCGTTTCATCAATGCTCGGCTCGGTGATGTCGATTTTCTGGAAACGACGCGCCAGCGCGCGATCTTTCTCAAAAATGTTGCTGAATTCCTGATAGGTCGTGGAACCCATCACGCGAATCCGGCCGCTCGACAGCAGCGGTTTAATCAGGTTCGCGGCGTCGACCTGCCCGCCGGACGCGGCGCCGGCGCCGATGATAGTATGGATTTCATCGATAAACAGGATGCTGCTTTCATCCTGCTCCAGCTGTTTCAGCAGCGCTTTGAAGCGCTTTTCAAAATCGCCGCGGTATTTCGTACCGGCCAGCAGCGAACCGATATCCAGCGAATAGATGGTGCAGTCTTTCATCACTTCCGGCACGTCGCCCTGCACGATGCGCCAGGCGAGACCTTCAGCAATGGCGGTTTTACCGACGCCCGACTCTCCCACTAACAGCGGGTTGTTTTTGCGGCGGCGGCAGAGTACCTGAACCGTACGCTCCAGCTCTTTGTCGCGGCCGATCAGCGGATCGATACCGCCAACGCGAGCAAGCTGGTTAAGATTGGTGGTGAAGTTTTCCATACGCTCCTCCCCGCCTGCCTGCTCTTCGTTGATCTGATTTTCAGGCCCCTGCGACTGGCCCGGTTCATCTTTACGCGTGCCGTGGGAGATAAAGTTCACCACGTCGAGACGGCTGACTTCGTGCTTGCGCAGCAGATAGGCCGCCTGCGATTCTTGCTCGCTGAAAATAGCCACCAGCACATTCGCGCCGGACACTTCGCTGCGGCCGGACGACTGAACGTGGAAAACCGCGCGCTGCAATACCCGCTGAAAGCTGAGCGTTGGTTGCGTGTCGCGCTCTTCTTCCGTTACCGGCAGCACCGGCGTGGTTTGTTCGATGAAGGCTTCGAGCTCCTGACGCAGAGCCACAATATCCACCGTACAGGCTTCCAGTGCCTCTCTGGCCGACGGGTTACTGAGCAATGCCAGTAACAGATGCTCGACGGTCATAAATTCATGACGGTGCTCACGCGCTCTGGCGAAAGCCATGTTTAAACTGAGTTCCAGTTCTTGATTGAGCATTAGGCACCTCCCCCAATTATCGCCCTACAGTTCATGCCGGAATGGCACGACGCCGATCAGGCTTTTTCCAGCGTACACAGCAACGGATGCTCATGCTCTTTAGCATAGCGATTTACCTGCGCGACCTTGGTTTCCGCCACCTCGGCGGTAAACACGCCGCAAATCGCCTTACCCTGATAATGCACCTTGAGCATCAGTTGCGTTGCACGCTCAATATCATAAGAAAAGAACTTTTGCAGAACGTCAATAACAAATTCCATAGGTGTGTAATCGTCATTGTTGAGTATAACTTTATACATCGAAGGCGGCTTGAGACCTTCGCGCAGTTTCTCTTCTGCAAGATGTTCAAAGTTAAGCCAGTCGTTAGTGTTTCCCATAGTGTTCCGTCGTAATCTGTGTTGCGCGCTGGCACGAAAAGCCGCATGCCATATCATCAGTGTAACACGCGCGCCGTAGGGCTTCGCGCGGGTGAAAAAATATCCGCTCGCCAGAAGGCGCGACCGCTATCACAAAATTGAAAATAGCGTTAACTGCCTCAAACTTTGGCGATTTGATCAATATCCGACCCCGCCGATGGCTTGACGCTTCCCCCCGTTTCTCTACATTCTACAAGCTCAGGCTGATTGAGTTTTAAACAGCTCAATGCAGCTTCGCTACCTCACCTACACAGTAAAAAACGTCTTGCGAGGGAACCAGAAGTATGGAGAAGGGTACAGTTAAATGGTTCAACAACGCCAAAGGATTCGGCTTTATCTGCCCGATCGGCGGCGGCGATGATATCTTTGCCCATTATTCCTCAATCCAGATGGAGGGATACAGGACGCTCAAAGCCGGGCAACCCGTTCAGTTTGCTGTACATGAAGGGCCGAAAGGCAATCACGCCAGCCTTATTGTTCCACTGGAAGCGGCCGAAGGCATTCGGGCCTGAACCTGTGCTGACACATTCTGTACAACCCGACTAAAAAATGCCAGCCACGGATGCTGGCATTTTTATTACACACTATGGTTACGCTTTAAGGATGGGGGTAACGCGATTTATTTCAACCCTGCTCCGCTCTCTTTCGCCTGCGCCAACGCGCCGAACAGCATAAAAAGCTTACTGTGTCCCATCACGCGTTTTACGCTTTGACGACGGCGCGAGCCAAAGCATAGTTGTTGCGCGATTCTGCGCTACACCATTTGTGCCACGCGCGCTTAACGGCCTGACGGCGCCCATATTTTTCTTTTAGGGTATAGGCTGCGTAATAAAGAGAGCGGGCGCGAAAGCGAGCGTTCAGATTGTTGAAGATCTGCGGGAGGTCAGCAACAGCATGCGCCGCTGGAAAAACGCATGCTGAAGATTAGCGGCGTCCTGGTCACTACTGCCTGTCACCAGGGAGCCGTTTACTTAACGATTATTCGCCGCGCAGCGCGCGTGGGAACAGCAGATTATTTTCCAGGTGGATATGCTGCATCAAATCCTGGATAAAACGATCGATGCCGGTGTAAAGCGCGCGCCAGGTGGTACAGGCGCCTTCCGGCGGCGTCAGATTATTGGTCAGCGCTTTGATCGTTTCTAACTGCTCGCCCGCCTCATTATGTTCCATCTCCATTACGGCGATCGGATCGCCCGCGTGCGAGCCGAAACCCTGCGCAATCATTGGAAACAGCACGCGCTCCTCTTTCATCATATGGCTGGTCAGGTGCTGGTAAACTTCATCGATCACTTTCCCCAGGCCGCGCGGACAGGCGGGCTTTGCGCCATGAACGCGCTCCACTTTTTCCGCCATCGCGATCAGGTCAGGCAGCTGCTGGCGATGCTGATTATGATAACGCGCGATAATATGCTCAATCAGCGCGCCAGGCGGCGCGTCACGCCATTTTTCATCGCCGTTTTCCTGCTGCGTCAGCTGCTGTAACTCCTGCTCAATCTGGTCGATATCAAGGCCACGCCGCTCCGCCATCTCTCCCAGCGTACGCTTGCCGCCACAGCAGAAATCGAGATCGTATTTATGGAACACAGCGGTAGAACCGGGAATGGTAATGGCGATCTCGCCCAGAGACGTAGTGCGTAATGACATTGAATGACCCTCATGATGTATTTATAAGTTGCATTTTAAATGCATCTTTTGGCACAAGCCAAACGCTTTTTTTCAACGTCTCAGAGAAAAAGCTCAAATGGAAACATCGGATGATTATTGTAACGCCAGGCTTTACGGCCCTTGGGTTTTTAGCTAGCGTGGTACACATCACATTTCTTTAAGGATTTTACAGGGATATGTACTCAGGATTACTCATCATTCTTCTGCCTTTGGTTATTGGTTACTTACTGCCGCTGAAATCGCCTGGTCTGCAACGTCTGCTTAATCGTCTGCTGAGCTGGATGGTTTATATTATTCTCTTCTTTATGGGTATTAGCCTGGCGTTTCTTGACAACCTGGCGGCCAATTTGCTGGCGATTGTGCATATCGCCAGCGTTAGCGTCATTGCGATTCTGGCCTGCAACCTTATCGCGCTGCGCCTGCTGGAAAAGCGGCGTCCCTGGCGCCATCAGCATCACCAGGAAGCATTGCCTTCGCGGCTGCATATGGCGCTGGAGTCTCTGAAGCTGCTCGGTGTGGTGGTGCTGGGCTTTCTGCTCGGCTTAACCGACTGGACGTTTTTGCATCATGCGACCGAGGCGAGCGAATACGCCCTGTTACTGCTTCTGTTCCTGGTGGGTCTGCAACTGCGCGGCAGCGGCATGACGCTGCGCCAGATCGTGCTGAACCGACGCGGCATGATCGTGGCGGCGGTGGTCTGTCTCAGCGCCTTTGTCGGCGGCATGCTGGCGGCGCTGATGCTGGGCCTGCCGTTAACCACCGGCCTGGCGCTGGCTAGCGGCTACGGCTGGTATTCCCTTTCCGGCATCCTGATGACCGAAAGCTTTGGTCCGGTTATCGGCAGCGCCGCCTTTTTTAACGATCTGCTGCGCGAACTGTTGGCGATCATGCTGATTCCAGCACTAATTCGTCAGCACCGCTCCAGCGCGCTGGGCCTGTGCGGCGCCACGTCGATGGATTTTACCTTGCCCGTCCTGCAACGCGCCGGCGGCATTGAAATCGTGCCAGCCGCCATTGTGCATGGCTTTGCCCTCAGCCTGGCGGCGCCGGTGCTGATCGCCCTTTTCTCATCCTGATTAACGCGCGGCCTGTAACGGGCCGCCGCTTTCCCTTTTGCTTCAGATCAAATTGGTTGCAGTTAGTTAAGACTTTTCTTGCCAGCAGCCCTCGTCGATCTTTATAAGTTGCATGTGAAATACAACTTATAACGAGATGATACTATGTTCTGTATTCAATGTGAGCAAACAATAAGAACTCCTGCTGGCAACGGCTGCGCCTGGGCGCAGGGCATGTGCGGCAAAACCGCGCAAACTTCCGACCTGCAGGATCTGCTGATCGCTGTGCTGCAAAGCCTTTCCGCCTGGGCGTTGCATGCGCGCACGCAGGGGGTGATCGATCATGAAATCGACAGCTTTGCGCCACGCGGTTTCTTCTCCACGCTGACCAACGTCAACTTCGACTCTGATCGCATCATCGATTACGCCTTTCAGGCGCAGAGCTATCGCGACAGCCTGAAAGCGCGCTGCGCGCTGCTCGGTCTGACGCAGCCGGAGCATCCGCTGGCGGATATCACGCTGACCAGCAACGATGCGGAAATCCTGCAACAGCAGGCGCAGGCGTTCGCGCTCAACGCTGGCGACGATCATGAAGATATCGTCGGTCTGCGCCTGCTCTGCCTGTACGGCCTGAAAGGCGCCGCCGCCTATATGGAGCACGCCCACGTTCACGGCCGCTACGATAACGACATTTATAAGCAGTATCATCAGATTATGGCGTGGCTCGGCACCCGCCCGAACAATATTGAAGAGCTGCTGGCCGAAGCGATGCACATCGGTAAAATGAACTTCGCCATTATGGAGATGCTGGACGAAGCGCAGACCACCACCTACGGCGATCCGCAGCCGGTTCAGGTCAACGTGCGTCCGGTCGCTGGCAAAGCGATCCTGATCTCCGGCCACGATCTGAAAGATCTGCAGCTGCTGCTGGAGCAAACCGCCGGCACCGGCATCAACGTTTATACGCATGGCGAAATGCTGCCGGCCCACAGCTATCCTGACCTGAATAAATACCCGCATCTGGTCGGCAACTACGGCAGCGGCTGGCAGAACCAGCAGACCGAGTTCGCCCGCTTCCCTGGCCCGATCGTGATGACCTCCAACTGCATTATCGATCCCACCGTCGGCGACTATCAGCAGCGCATCTGGACGCGCAGCATCGTCGGCTGGCCGGGCGTCAACCATCTTGACGGCGACGATTTCTCGCCGGTGATTGAACAGGCGCAGAACATGGCAGGCTTCCCGTGGGATGAAATTCCGCATCAGATTACCGTCGGCTTTGGCCGCCGCGTGCTGCTCGATTCCTGCGACGCCATTATCGACCTGGCGGTACAGAAAAAACTGCGCCACGTCTTCCTGGTCGGCGGCTGTGACGGTAGCCGCGACAAACGCAGCTACTATACCGATCTGGCGATGGCGGTGCCGAAAGATTGCCTGATCCTGACGCTCGCCTGCGGCAAATACCGCTTCAACAAGCTCGATTTCGGCACGCTGGAAGGGCTGCCGCGTCTGCTTGACGTCGGCCAGTGCAACGACAGCTACTCCGCCATCGTGCTGGCAGTGAAGCTGGCGGAAAAACTGAACTGCGGCGTTAACGATCTGCCGCTGTCGCTGATCCTTTCCTGGTTTGAACAAAAAGCGATCGTGGTACTGCTGACCCTGCTGGCGCTCGGTGTGAAGAATATCCGTACCGGCCCGACCGCGCCGGCGTTCCTCACTGATAACCTGATCGCCATTCTGGAAAAAGAGTTCGGCCTGATCCCGGTCACCACTGCGGAAAACGATCTCGCCGCCATTCTGGGCACGGAGGAGTAAACCATGAACAGCACGACGCTTTGCCCCTGGCGCATGCAGGTGCATCACATTATTCAGGAAACGCCGGACGTCTGGACGCTGGCGCTGATTGACCACGATTTTTATCGCTGGCAGGCGGGCCAGTTCGCGTTGGTGCGCATCGGCAACAGTGATGAAGTGCGCGCTTATACGCTTTCTTCCACGCCGGGTCAGAGCCGCTTTATCACCCTGACCATTCGTCATATTGAACAGGGGAAAGGCTCCAGCTGGCTGACGCAGCAGGTTAAGCCGGGCGATTTCGTCTGGCTCTCCGATCCGCAGGGCAACTTCAGCTGCGAGCAGCATCCCGCGTCGCACTACCTGCTGCTGGCCGCCGGCTGCGGCATTACGCCGGTAATGTCGATGGCGCGCTGGCTGCATCGCAATCGCCCGGAAACCGACGTGCAGCTGATCTACAGCGTACGCTCGCCGCGCGACGTGATCTTCGCCGCTGAGCTGCAACAGCTGAGCAGCTGGCTGAAGCTGACGATTATCGCCGAGCAGCAGCCGGAAGCGCAGATGCTCTCTGGCCGCCTGACGCCTGATATTCTGGCGCAGCGGGTGCCCGATATGGCGCGCCGCACGGTGATGATGTGCGGCCCGCAGCCTTATATGGATCTGGCGGAAAAAGCGGTGCGCGAACTGGGCGCCAGTCGGGTGCTGCGCGAGCAGTTTACCGCTGGCGTCTCCGACGAGGTGGCCGACAGCGGCGTGCGCTATCACCTGAGCAGCGCTTCGCAGCCGCTGAAAGGCGGCGCATTCCCGGCGGGCTGGTCGCTGCTGGCGGCGATGGAGCAGCATAAGCTGCCGGTGGAAGCGGTTTGCCGCGCCGGCGTTTGCGGCTGTTGTAAAACGCGCGTCACAAGCGGCGATTACCAGACCAGCAGCACAGTCGGCCTGACGGAGGAAGAGATCGCGGCGGGCTACGTGCTGGCCTGCAGCTGCCAGCCGGCGGGCGATATCGAGTTGGCCTGACGCCGCGGACATACCTCGTTTCACAGTGGCTCTACTGTTTCATCACGCATTGACTAGACTTTTTAGCGTCTGAGTCTTGCCATCGGGATGATGGCCCACAACAGTAAGGATCCACTATGAAGCACACCGTTGCCGCGCTGATTGCGCAAACGCTGGAAAGCGCGGGCGTCAAGCGTATCTGGGGAGTCACCGGAGATTCTCTTAACGGGCTGAGCGACAGCCTCAATCGTATGGGCACCATCGACTGGATGCCGACGCGTCATGAAGAGGTTGCCGCTTTCGCCGCTGGCGCCGAGGCGCAAATCAGCGGTCAACTGGCGGTTTGCGCCGGATCGTGCGGTCCGGGCAACCTCCATCTCATCAACGGGCTGTTCGACTGCTACCGCAATCATGTGCCGGTGTTGGCGATCGCCGCCCATATTCCCTCCAGTGAAATCGGCAGCGGCTACTTCCAGGAAACGCATCCTCAGGAGCTGTTCCGCGAATGCAGCCACTATTGCGAGCTGGTTTCCAACCCTGAACAGCTGCCGCAGGTGCTGGGCATTGCCATGCGTAAGGCGATCCTGAATCGCGGCGTCTCTGTCGTCGTGCTGCCGGGCGACGTCGCGCTGAAGCCTGCCCCGGAAGAAGCCTCCTCCGCCTGGTATCCGCCGCAGCAGCCGGTTATGCAGCCGCCGGAAAGCGAGCTGGATAAGCTGGCGGCGCTGCTGAACGAAGCGGAAAACATAACGTTGATGTGCGGCAGCGGCTGCGCGGGCGCGCATCAGCAGGTGGTCGAGCTGGCCGCCGCGCTGAAGGCGCCGGTGGTACATGCGCTGCGCGGCAAAGAGCATATCGAATATGACAATCCTTACAGCGTAGGAATGACCGGCCTGATCGGTTTCTCCTCTGGTTACCACGCGATGATGAACGCCGATACGCTGCTGCTGCTCGGCACCCAGTTCCCCTATCGCGCCTTTTACCCCACCAAAGCGAAAATTATTCAGCTGGATATCAACCCCGGCAGCATCGGCGCGCACTGTCATGTCGATATGGCGCTGGTGGGCGATGTCAAAGCGACGCTGAACGCGCTGCTGCCGCGCCTGCGAACCAAAACCGACCGCGCCTTTCTTGATAACGCGCTGGCGCACTACGCCGATGCGCGTAAAGGGCTGGACGAGCTGGCGAAGCCCAACGATAAGCAGCCGATCCATCCGCAGTACCTGGCGCAGCGGCTGAGCGACTTCGCCAGCGAAGACGCCATCTTCACCTGCGACGTCGGCACGCCGACGGTCTGGGCGGCGCGCTATCTGAAGATGAACGGCAAGCGTCGTTTGCTGGGATCGTTTAACCACGGTTCGATGGCCAACGCAATGCCGCAGGCGCTGGGCGCGCAGGCATTGGATACACGGCGCCAGGTGGTGGCGATGTGCGGCGACGGCGGCTTCAGCATGCTGATGGGCGATTTTATCTCGGTGGCGCAGCTGAAACTGCCGGTGAAGCTGGTGGTGTTCAACAACAGCGTGCTGGGCTTCGTGGCCATGGAGATGAAAGCGGGCGGCTACCTGACCGACGGCACCGATCTGCAAAATCCTGACTTTGCTGCTATCGCTGCCGCCTGCGGGGTAAAGGGCATTCGGGTGGAGAAAGCGTCCGATCTCGACGGCGCGATTCAGGAGGCGTTCGCCCATGACGGTCCGGTGCTGCTGGACGTCATTACCGCAAAAGAGGAGCTGGCGATGCCGCCGCAGATCAAAATGGAGCAGGCGAAAGGCTTCAGCCTCTATATGTTGCGCGCCATCATTAACGGCCGCGGCGACGAAGTCGTTGAGCTGGCAAAAACCAACTGGCTGCGGTAAAACAGAATCCCCCTGTACACGGGCGCCCGGCGCCCGTTTTTTTGAGGAGCATCCTGTTGATAGATTTACGCAGTGATACGGTCACCCGTCCGTCGCCGGCCATGCTGTCGGCAATGGTTTCCGCCCGCACCGGCGATGATGTCTATGGCGACGATCCCACCGTCAACGCGCTGGAAGCGGAGGCGGCCCGTCTGAGCGGCAAAGCGGCCGCGCTGTTTCTGCCTACCGGCACCCAGGCGAACCTTGTCGCCCTGCTCTCGCACTGCGAGCGCGGCGAGGAATATATCGTCGGCCAGCAGGCGCATAACTATAAATATGAAGCGGGCGGCGCGGCGGTGCTGGGCAGCATTCAGCCGCAGCCGATCGAAGCGGCGGAAGACGGCACGCTGCCGCTGGAAAAGGTGGCCGCCTTTATCAAGCCTGACGATATACATTTTGCGCGCACGCGTCTGCTGAGCCTGGAAAACACATTCGGCGGCAAGGTATTGCCGGTCGACTATCTGGCTGAGGCGTATCGCTTCACGCGCGAGCGTCAGCTGGCGCTGCATATCGACGGCGCGCGCATCTTCAACGCCGCCGTGGCGCTGGAACTGCCGCTGGAAGCGCTCTCCCGCTACTGCGATACGCTGACCATCTGCCTGTCGAAAGGGCTGGGCGCGCCGGTCGGCTCGCTGCTGTGCGGCGACGACGCGTACATTCAGCGCGCGCGCCGCTGGCGTAAAATGACCGGCGGCGGCATGCGTCAGGCGGGCATTCTGGCGGCGGCGGGGCTTTACGCGCTGGAGAACAACGTGATGCGTCTGAAAGAGGATCACGACAACGCCCGATGGCTGGCGGAGCAGCTCAGCGCGCTGGGCCTGTCGGTCAGCCAGCACACCAATATGGTGTTCGCGCAGCTGCCGCCGGAGCAGGCGGCCCCGCTGAAAGCCTGGATGCAGGCGCGTAATATTCTGATCTCGGCGGCGCCGGTAACGCGTCTGGTCACCCATATGGATGTCGACCGCGCAGCGCTGCAACGGGTAGTCAGTCAGTGGAAGGACTTTCTCGCGGCACAGTAACGCGCCGCGTCCTCAGCGTCCATACTTCTCCACCAGCGCCTGGGCGATCGCCAGCGTTTCCGCATCGGCCAGCCCACGATAATCGGCGGGCCGAAAATGCATCTGAAAGGCGGCAATCACCTTTTGCCGCTGTTCCGGCGTCGACGCCGCGTCGACCTCATAGCCATAGCGTTTCAGCAGACCAAGCAGCGCAATCTGATCGACCGGCGCATCAGGATCGCGTCCGCGCAACAGCTCGGCGACCCGTGCGCCGTCCGGCCAGGCGCCGATGCCCTGCGCCGCCAGCTGCGCCCAGGGAAACAGCGGTCCGGGATCTTGCTTGCGCTGCGGCGCGATATCGCTGTGGCCGACGATATTTTGCGGCTTTACATCATAGCGATGGATTAAATCTTCCAGCAGCGGCAGCAGCGCGGCGATCTGGCCCGACGGGTAAGGATAAAATTGCCGTCCCTGCGGCGTATTACGGTAGCCGGGGTTAACCAGCTCGATGCCGATAGAGGTATCATTCAGCCGCGTGGCGCCGCGCCAGTAGCTGACGCCAGCGTGCCAGGCGAGCTGCTTTTCCGGCACCAGTTGCCAGATCAGCGGCGTGCCGCGATACTGTGGCGGACGAGCCGGGATCAGATAGTGAACGCTGACCTCTTTATCCGTCAGCGTCGCCAGCGAGGTGGAAAACGCCTCGGCGGTATAGTGAATAACGATGCTCTTTACGCGCGGCCTTGCGCCCAACGCGGCGTGCCGCGTATCTACGCTGTAACCCTGGCGCTGTTCCAGGCCCGATGTGCCGCATCCACATAGCAGCAGCGCCAACAGCAGCAGCCAACCGCGTGCGATCACTGCGTTTTTACCGCCGTGCCGCTCACGCTGACCATCAACATGCTGCTGTCTTTACCGACGGTTTCATAATCGATGTCGATGCCGACCACCGCATTGGCGCCCAGCGCTTTCGCCTGCTCTTCCATCTCTTCAAACGCCAGCTGACGCGCCTTGCGCAGCTCTTTTTCATAGGCGCCGGAGCGGCCGCCAACGATATCGCGGATGCCGGCAAAAAAATCGCGGAAGATGTTAGCGCCGAGAATCGCCTCGCCGGTGACCACGCCGCAATATTCCGTGATCGTTTCGCCTTCGAGTCCGGGGGTAGTGGTTAATTTCATGCTTTTCTCCTTTTCCGATTCAGCAACAGTTTAACCCGTGCGGCTAAAAAGCGCGGCTATACTTTATGATAAAACAAAGCCTTGCCCGATAACCATAAGGAAAATGAGATGAAAAACAAAGCGTTTGCCGCGCTACTGCCGGCCGCCCTGCTGCTGAGCGCCTGTACTACCGTGGAGCCGGCCTATAAGGATATCGGCACGCGTGCGGCTCCTTGCGTAGAGGGTGGGCCGGATACCGTGGCGCAAAAATTTTACGATCTGCGCATCGCGCAGCCGACGCAGGGTCTGCCGGACAGCCAACTGCTGGCGCGCTACCGCCCTTACCTGAGCGAAAAACTTTACCAGACCCTGCTGCGCGCCAGCGCGAAAAGCGATCGACCGGCGGAATGGCGTCAGGGCGATCTCTTCTCCAGCCTGGCGCAGGGCCCCACCAAAGCGGAAGTCGCCGACGCGTCGACGATTCCCAATACCGACGCGCGCAATATCCCCCTGCGCGTCAGCCTGACGCGTGAGGGCGAGAAAAGCGTCAGCTGGCAGGATGAAGTGCTGATGGTGCGCGAAGGCACCTGCTGGACGCTGGACGACGTGCGCTACGTCGCCGACTGGCAGCGTCCCGGCGGCGGCACCCTGACCCAGCTGCTGGAAAAATAAACTCTTTTGCAGCGTCGTCGCCCGGCGGCGCTGCGGTTATCACAAAAAGAGAGAAATCTTCCCACGTATTCACCGCCCGCTCCGCACATGACGAGATTTTGTGCTAGCCTTTAGGCATTCCACGTCTCATTAATAAATTTTAACGCACGATGATTGCATAACTATTCTGTCGACGTTAAGATTTGCGGCATCAATTGCTATTCATTTTCAGCGCATGAGTATTCAACTAAACGGTATTAATTGCTTTTACGGCGCCCAGCAGGCGCTGTTCGATATTCAGCTAACGTGCCCGGAAGGCGAAACGCTGGTGCTGCTGGGCCCCAGCGGCGCCGGGAAAAGTTCGCTCCTGCGCGTGCTGAACCTGCTGGAGATGCCGCGCTCCGGCACCTTAAGCATCGCCGGCCACCATTTCGACTTCAGTAAAAAGCCGGGCGACAGCGCGATCCGTGAGCTGCGGCAGAATGTCGGCATGGTCTTTCAGCAATATAATCTCTGGCCGCATCTGACGGTGAAGCAGAACCTGATCGAAGCGCCCTGCCGCGTGCTGGGGCTGGAGAAAGATCGCGCCCACGCGCGCGCCGATAAACTGCTGGAACGCCTGCGCCTGGCGCCTCACGCCGATCGTTTTCCGTTACAGCTTTCCGGCGGCCAGCAGCAGCGCGTCGCTATCGCGCGCGCGCTGATGATGGAGCCGGCGGTGCTGCTGTTCGATGAGCCTACCGCGGCGCTTGACCCGGAAATCACCGCGCAGATTGTCAGCATTATTCGCGAGCTGGCGCAAACCAATATCACTCAGGTTATCGTCACCCATGAAGTCGAAGTGGCCCGCAAAACGGCAAGCCGCGTCGTCTATATGGAAAATGGCTATATCGTTGAACAGGGTGACGCCAGCCGTTTTACACAGCCGCAAACCGATGCGTTTGCTAACTATCTCTCGCACTGAGTAAGGCCATAAAGATGAAAAAACTTGTTCTTGCTGCCCTGTTAGCCGGCATCAGCCTGAGCGCCTCCGCCGCGGAGACGATCCGTTTCGCCACCGAAGCCTCCTACCCTCCGTTTGAGTTTGTTGACGCCAACAATAAGATCATGGGCTTCGACGTCGATCTGGCCAACGCGCTGTGCAAAGAGATGAACGCGACCTGCACCTTCACCAATCAGGCGTTCGACAGCCTGATCCCCAGCCTGAAGTTCCGCCGCTTCGATGCGGTGATGGCGGGTATGGATATCACGCCGGAGCGTGAAAAACAGGTGCTGTTCAGCAAGCCTTATTATGAAAACTCCGCGCTGTTTATCGCGCAAAAAGGAAAAGTGGCGGATGTCGCCGCGCTGAAAGGCAAACGCGTCGGGGTGCAAAACGGCACCACGCATCAGAAATACCTGACCGACAAGCAGAGCGACATCACTACCGTGCCTTACGACAGCTATCAGAACGCGATTCTCGATCTGAAAAACGGCCGCATCGAAGCGGTGTTCGGCGATACGGCGGTCGTCAACGAGTGGCTGAAGCAGAATCCGAACCTGGCGGCGGTCGGCGACAAGGTGACCGACAAAGCCTACTTCGGCACCGGTCTCGGCATTGCGGTGCGTCAGGGCAACAGCGCGTTGCAGGAAAAATTTAACGCCGCGCTGGATAAAGTGAAAGCTGACGGCACTTACAAAACCATCTATAACAAATGGTTTCAGCAGTAATTAGATGAACGAATTACTTCCACTCGCAAGCGCCGCCGGGATGACCGTCGGCCTTGCCGTTTGCGCGCTGATCCTCGGCCTGCTGTTGGCGATGCTGTTTGCCGGCTGGGAATCGGTGCGTCTGCGTCCGGTCGCCTGGGTCGGCACCGGTCTGGTGACGCTGCTGCGCGGCCTGCCGGAAATTCTGGTGGTGCTGTTTATCTATTTCGGCGCCTCGCAACTGCTGCTGCTGCTCTCCGACGGCTTCACGATTAACCTCGGCCTGTTTACGCTGCCGGTGCAGATGCAGATCGACAACTTCGACGTCAGTCCCTTTCTGTGCGGCGTGATCGCGCTTGCCATCCTCTATTCCGCCTACGCCTCGCAGACGCTGCGCGGCGCGCTGAAGGCGGTGCCGGTTGGACAGTGGGAATCGGGTCAGGCGCTGGGCATGAAAAAGTCGGCCATCTTTTTCCGGCTGATTATGCCGCAGATGTGGCGTCATGCCCTGCCGGGGCTGGGCAATCAGTGGCTGGTGCTGCTGAAGGATACCGCGCTGGTTTCGCTGATCAGCGTTAACGATCTGATGCTGCAAACCCGCAGTATCGCCACCCGCACCCAGGAGCCTTTTACCTGGTATCTGCTGGCGGCGGCAATCTATCTGCTGATTACGTTGCTGAGCCAGGCGGTGCTGAAACGCATTGAACTGCGGACCACCCGCTTCGAACGGGGGAACAGCTGATGCTCGACTATTTGCCTGAGCTGCTTAAAGGGCTGCAAACCAGCCTGACGCTCACCGTGGCCTCGCTGGTGGCGGCGCTGGTGCTCTCCCTGCTGTTCACCATGGTGCTGTCGCTGAAAACGCCGGTGGTCAGCCAGCTGGTAAGAGGCTATATCACTCTGTTTACCGGCACGCCACTGCTGGTGCAGATCTTCCTGATCTACTACGGACCGGGACAGTTTCCTTCGATCCAGAAGATCGACTGGCTGTGGCAGCTGCTTTCGCAGCCCTGGCTCTGCGCCCTGCTGGCGCTGTCGTTAAACAGCGCCGCCTATACCACCCAACTGTTTTACGGCGCGGTGCGCGCTATTCCCGCCGGTCAATGGCAGTCCTGCGCCGCGCTGGGCATGACGCGCCGCGACACAATGCGCATTCTGCTGCCTTACGCCTTTAAGCGCGCCCTCTCTTCCTATTCCAACGAGGTGGTGCTGGTGTTTAAGAGCACCTCGCTGGCCTATACCATCACGCTGATGGAGGTAATGGGCCACGGTCAGCTGCTCTACGGCCGCACCTATGATGTGATGGTGTTCGCCGCCGCCGGATTGATTTATCTGT
Organism: Mixta calida; assembly: GCF_002953215.1. Taxonomy (NCBI): domain Bacteria; kingdom Pseudomonadati; phylum Pseudomonadota; class Gammaproteobacteria; order Enterobacterales; family Erwiniaceae; genus Mixta; species Mixta calida. Next base: position 1,558,599 of record NZ_CP026378.1, on the reverse strand, counting down.
GCGTCAACGGCCTGCTGACGCTGCTGATGCGTCTGATTGAACATCGTGCGCTGGCGTTTGAACGACGCAACTGATTGCAGCGGTGATAAAAACGGTAAGTAACCATAAAAAGGCGGGTTTAACCCGCCTTTTCCATTAATTATACATTTTATTTGCATAAACATGCATTAAATGGCATCTTGTTTTCCGCCGCTGGGCAAATAGCATAATGAAAACAGGAGCAGACCCGATGAAGAAATGGTTACTGGCCGCCATGCTGGCGGGCGTGGCAATGAATGCAGGCGCAGCGGAAAAAATTCGTTTCGCCTCCTCCGCAACCTACCCGCCTTTTGAATCGCTCAACAGCGATAACCAGATTGTCGGTTTCGATATCGATCTGGCTAACGCGCTGTGCCAACAGATCAAAGCGGAGTGCACCTTTACTAACAACGCCTTCGACAGCCTGATCCCGGCGCTGAAGTTTCGTCGCTATGATGCGGTCATTTCCGGGATGGATATTACGCCGGAGCGCAGCAAACAGGTCGCCTTTACCCAGCCCTACTACGCCAACTCAGCGGTGGTGATTGCGGCGAAAGGAAAATATCCGACGATGGAAGCGCTGAAGGGGAAACGCATCGGCATGGAAAACGGCACCACCCATCAGCGTTATTTGCAGGATAAGCATCCTGAAGTGGTTCCGGTAGCCTACGACAGCTATCAGAACGCCATCCTTGATCTGAAAAATGGCCGTCTTGACGGCGTATTCGGCGATACGGCGGTAGTGAATGAGTGGCTGAAGGCGAATCCGCAGCTGGGCACTGTTGGCCAGCCGGTCACCGACCCGCAATATTTCGGCACCGGCCTCGGCATCGCGGTGCGCCCTGACAACCAGGCGCTGCTGAAAAAGCTGAACGACGCGCTGGCGGCGATCAAAGCGGACGGCACGCTGCAAAAGATTAACGACAAGTGGTTTGCCCATTGATCGCCTGTCGGGCTATCTGCCGATCAACGTGCTTGCACTGACCTTCTTTACCGGCCCGACTGTTGGCCGGTAACGCCTCTGGCGGACGCGTCGGCAACGCTTTAAGCCGCGCGCCGCCTTGTTCCTTACCTGCGTTGCAGCAGCGTCAACACCTCATAGTGCGTGGTATGCGGAAACATATCGAACAGCTGCACGCGCAGCACGCGATAATTCTCCAGACGGGCAATATCCTGCGCCATAGTCTCAGCGTTGCAGCTGGAATAGAGCAGCCACGCCGGCGCCATACGACTCAGATAATCGCACAGTTCGGCGCCGATGCCGCGACGCGGCGGGTTAACAAGCACCAGCTCCGGCACCGCCTCTTCGCCCGTGGCGAAGCGCGTGGAGTCGAGCGCCGCAAACTGCACCTTTTTCAGTCCAAGCTGCTGCGCCGAACGCTGCGCGCAGGCGATCGCCTCGGCGCTAATCTCAATCCCGGTCAGGCGCATCTCCGGCGTGGCGCAATGCAGCCCAAAACCGCCGACGCCGCAGAAAAGATCCCACATGGCATGGATATTCAGCTCGCTGACCCACTGACGCGCGGTGTCATACAGCTGCGCCGCCACCGCCGGGTTGGTCTGAAAAAAGCTGCGCGGCCGAATCCAGAGCGGGACGTGATTCAGCTGTTCCGCCAGCGCCTGATTTTCCGTCAGCGCGATCTCCTCCTCCCCTTCCAGAATCGCCATATGCACCGGCTGGATATTGGCGGAGATCACCGACAGCTGCGGTAGCTGCTGCTGTAACCACGGCAGCGCGGCGCGCAGCTGGTCCAGCTTCGCCTGCGATCGCAGCACAAAGCGCAGCATCAGCCTGCCGTCGAGCGCGCTTTCGCTCAACAGCAGGAACTTCAGCTCGCCGCGCCGCCGCGCCACGTTATAGGGCGTCAGACCGGCGCGGGCGATAAAGGGCTTCAGCACCTCGAACACTGGCGCAAAGCTGGCGGGATAGAGCGGACAGGCGGTGAGATCGACCGGGCTGCCGTCGCGCTGTACGATGCCCAGCACCGGGCGCTCGACGCTGCCGCTTACCACCATTTTCGCCTTGTTGCGAAACGCCTGCTGCGGCGAGCTCACCGGCGAACGCCATTCGCCGACCGTTATATCGGTGAGCAGCGCCTGCAAATGATCCTGCTTCTGCCGCAGCTGTTGGGGATAAGGGAGTGTCAGCCACTGACAGGAGCGACAGCGGTCTGCATCGTAAAGCGCGCAATGCATGATTAAACCTGTGATGAGTGGGTGTGCCGGTTTGCGGGGCAGGATTGTAGCATCAGCCACTCAGTTTCGCTGAAAAAATTGCCGGCTGGCGGCGGGCAAAAACAGCAGCGCCAGCACCAGCAGATCGGGCATTTTATGCAGCAGCAGATTATGCAAAATATCGATGCTGCCCGCCCCGCTGAGGCTGAAGATTTCGGGATAGATCCAGCCCATCGACGCGGCCCAGAGATAGAGCAGCACGATCGCCTGGGTAATCAGATAAGTGGCGCGACCGCGACGCGAACCGCGCATCAACGTCAGGGCGCTGCGCAGCTCGATAAAAAAGATAATCTGACTGGCGAAAAAAATCAGCGTGGAGTCCCAGGCCTGGGCGCTGCGGTGAATAAAGTCGGACACCCCGTCATAGCCCAGCTCATTCGCCAGCAGCAGCACGCTAAGGCAGCGGGTGGCGATAATCGCCTGCCCGGCGATCAGGACCGGAACAGGCGCCTGCGGGTAGCGCGTAACCACTTTACCGGTTCTGAAAACTTCCGACATTCACCGACTCCTTGCATCGCAGCAGACCACGTTCACCCTGTACGTCAGACCGCGCCGCCCCTCTGTCGGACGCGATCTGACGCTGCAGAACCCTGCAATCAATAGTGGCAAAGGTTTCGGATTTTAGCTACGTCTCGCTTTCTGAATATCGCGTACCCGCTGCTTCTCTTCATGCGCCATAAAGCGCCAGGCGATAAAGCCGACCAGCCCGACCACAAACAGGATCAGCGAGGCAAGCGCGTTGATCTCCGGGTTCACCCCGCGGCGCACGGTGGCGAAAATCGCCATCGGCAGCGTGGTAGCCCCCGGACCGGTGACAAAGCTGGCGATCACCAGATCGTCGAGCGACAGGGTAAAAGCGAGCAGCCAGCCGGTGACCAGCGCTGGCGCGATCATCGGTACGGTAATCACGAAAAAGACCTTCAGCGGCGTCGCGCCCAGGTCCATCGCCGCTTCCTCAATCGAGCGATCCAGCTCGCGCAGGCGCGAGTTGATCACCACCGAGACGTAAGCGGTGCAGAAGGTAACGTGCGCCAGCCAGATGGTCAGCATGCCGCGATCGCCTGGCCAGCCCAACGCATGCCCCATCGCTACAAACAGCAGCAGCAGCGACAGGCCGGTGATCACATCGGGCATCACCAGCGGCGCGGTAAGCATAAAGGCGAAGCCGGTCGAGCCCTTGAAACGGCCGAAGCGCACGATCACCACCGCCGCGATCGTGCCCAGCACCACCGCCATCGTGGCGCTAAGCGCGGCGATGGTCAGGCTCAGCGTCACCGCGCTGATCATCGCACTGTCCTGGAACAGCACCCGATACCAGTGCAGCGAGAAGCTCTCCCAGACGGTCACCAGCTGCGAACTGTTGAACGAGTAGACCACCAGCAGCAACATCGGCGCATAAAGGAAGCTGAAGCACAGCAGCAGAATCACCAGCCGCCATGGCGAACGAACAGCGGGCAGATTGCTCATGCCTTCTCCTCCAGGGTTTTGTTTTGATGCTTGTGGAACCAGATGATCGGCAGAATCAAAATCAGCAGAATAATCACCGCCAGCGCCGAGGCGACCGGCCAGTCGCGGTTATTGAAAAACTCCTGCCACAGGATGCGGCCGATCATTATGCTGTCCGGCCCGCCCAGCAGTTCAGGGATCACGTACTCCCCTACCGCCGGAATAAACACCAGCATCGACCCGGCGATAATGCCGTTCTTCGTCAGCGGCACGATCACGCTAAAAAAGGTTTTCAGCGGGCGCGCGCCCAGGTCGAGCGAGGCTTCCACCAGCGAATAGTCGATGCGCGTCAGCGCGGTGTAGATCGGCAGCACCATAAACGGCAGATAGCAGTAGACAATGCCGATATAGACCGCCGTATTGGTATAGAGGATCGCCAGCGGATGATCGATAACCCCCAGCCACATTAAAAAGCGGTTAAGGATACCGTTGCTGTTCAACAGCCCCATCCAGGCGTAAACGCGCACCAGAAAGGAAGTCCATGACGGCAGGATCACCAGCAGCAGCAGGATATTGCGCACCGAGGCGGGGCTTTGCGCCACCGCCCAGGCGAGCGGGTAGCCTACCACCAGGCAGATCAGCGTCGAAATCGCCGCCACCTTCAGCGACTGTAAATAGGCGTCGACGTAAAGCGGATCGTCCGTCAGCTGGAGATAATTCCCCAGATTGAACACCAGCGTCAGCTGGTCGTCCGCCCAGGCGATCAGATCGGTATAAGGCGGAATAGCGCGCGCGATCTCGGAAAAGCTGATCTTCAGCACGATCAGGAACGGCAGCAGGAAGAACAGCACCAGCCAGAAATAGGGCAGCGCGATCGCCAGCTTGCGTCCGTGAGCCATTTTCAGCCGCGTCAGCGTGCGGCCGAAAGCGCCGGGCTGCGCCGCGGCAACAGGTTGTTTCATATGCGCCCTCTTATACCGTCAGTACGACGCAGCTGTCGGCGTCCCAACTGAGACGCACTTCATCGCCCCAGGTCGGCGCGCCCTGACGGAAGCGATGCGCGTTCTGAAGCTGCGCGCTGATCATCTGTCCGCTGTGCAGCCGTACATGATAAATCGACAGATCGCCCAGATAGGCGATATGCACCACCTCGCCGACGGCGAAGTTGCAGCCATCTTCCGGCACCTGCTCGCAAAGCATCACTTTTTCAGGACGCAGCGCGATAGAGACCGGCACGTTATCCATGATCGACACGTCGGAAGCGACCTTCAGCGGATGCACCAGACCAGGGCTGTCGATGACCAGGCCATCTTCGCGCCGCTCGCGCAGCAGCCCCTCAAAGACGTTAACCGAGCCGATAAATTCGGCGCTGTAGCGGCTGGTGGGATGCTCATAGATCTCCTCCGGCTCGCCGATCTGAACGAATTTGCCGCGGTTCATAATGGCGATGCGGCCCGCCATGGTCATCGCCTCTTCCTGATCGTGCGTCACCATCACGCAGGTGGCGCCGACGCGCTCAAGGATATCCACTACCTCCAGCTGCATGCGGTCACGCAGTTTCTTATCCAGCGCGCCCATTGGCTCATCCAGCAGCAGCAGCTTGGGACGCTTCGCCAGGCTACGCGCCAGCGCCACGCGTTGACGCTGGCCGCCGGAAAGCTGGTGCGGCTTGCGCTTCGCAAACTCCTGCATATGCACCAGCGCCAGCATTTCCGCCACGCGGCTGCTGATTTCGCCCTTCGGCAGCTTGTCCTGCTTCAGGCCGAAGGCGATATTCTGTTCCACCGTCATATGGGGAAACAGCGCATAGGACTGGAACATCATATTGATCGGGCGCTGGTAAGGCGGCACATGGGAAAGATCCTGCCCGTCGAGCAGGATCTGGCCGTGGGTCGGCGCTTCAAACCCCGCCAGCATGCGCAACAGGGTCGATTTGCCGCAGCCCGAAGCGCCGAGCAGCGCAAAAATTTCGCCTTTATAAATCGTCAGGCTGACGTCATCGACAGCGTGCTGGCCATCAAACGATTTGGTCAGGTTGCGGATCTCCAGCAGCGGCGTCAGGGCCTTTGCCGTTTTATGGGGAGGACGGGGGATCGCGTCGTTCACTAACTTTACTCTCCGGCGCTAAGCGGACACTCACGGCACGGGGCCGCACAAATAAGACAACAGAGGCCGGAACCGCGCCTCTGTTGTCTTTAGCCTGCGATGGGTATTCGCGTTTGCGAATTACTTACCGCTTTTTACTTTGGTCCATGCGCGGGTGCGCACACGGTCCAGTTTAGGTTCCTGCACTTTCAGCACGAACAGCCTGGACATAGTTTCCGGCGTAGGGAAAATGCCAGGGTTGTTGCGCACCGCTTCGCTCACCAGCGGCAGCGACGCCTTGTTACCGTTAGCGTAGAACATCTTGTCGGAAATGTGCGCAATCACTTTCGGGTCCATGATGTAGTTCAGCCATTGATAGGCTTCATCGAGGTTTTTCGCGTCTTTCGGGATCGCCATCATATCGAAGAAGGCCAGCGCGCCCTCTTTCGGAATGCTGTAGGCGATATTGACGCCGTTTTTCGCTTCCGCCGCGCGGTTTTTCGCCTGCAACACGTCGCCCGCCCAGCCGATCGCCACGCAGGTGTTGCCGTTAGCCAGATCGTTGATGTACTGCGAGGAGTGGAAATAGCGAATATTCGGACGCAGCTTCAGCAGCAGATCGGTCGCTGCGCCGGAGTAATCCTTCGCGTCGCTGCTGTTGGGATCTTTGCCGAGGTAGTTCAGCACGGTGGCGAAAATCTCCTCCGGCGCGTCAAGGAAAGAGACGCCGCAGCTTTTCAGTTTCTCAAGATTTTCCGGCTTCAGCACCAGATCCCAGCTGTCGACCGGCGCGTCTTTGCCCAGCACCGCCTTCACCTTATCGACGTTATAGCCGATGCCGGTGGTGGCCCACAGATAAGGGATAGCGTATTTATTGCCCGGATCGTGCTGTTCAACCTTTTTCAGCAGCTCAGGATCGAGGTTCTTGTAGTTAGGCAGCTTGCTTTTATCGAGCGGCTGGAAAACGCCGGACTGCAGCTGACGCGCCAGAAAGCTCGATGACGGCACCACCACGTCGTAGCCGGTGCTGCCAGCCATCAGTTTGCCTTCCAGCACTTCGTTGGAATCAAACACGTCATAAATCACTTTAATGCCGGTCTGCTTCTCGAAATCGGGAACGGTATCGGGCGAGATATAATCTGACCAGTTATAAACGTGCAGGGTTTTCTGTTCCGCCATAGCGCCGGCGGAAGCCGCCATCAGCACGCCAGCCACCACACCAGACAACCATTTCTTGCCGTGGTTGTTTAACATGTTTCCTTCCTCCAGAATCGGGATCAAACTTCAGATGCAGAACAGAAGAAGCCGGCCGGCCTCCCCTTGCGTATCAGCTGTGACAGTGAATCGTTATTCAGTGCTGGCCGCTGAGAAAACGCCGCGCGCCGCGTGCGGTTTACCGCACCCACGATGCAGCCCCGCAAGCATAGCCGCATGCTGGCATTCAGGCCATACCCCAGAGTAAAAAACGCCTTTTATCGATTATTTATGCATGTTTCACCTATGTGATATGCCAGACCAGCATAAACGGCGAGAAATATGTGGCATTAAAGGCCTAAACGCAGCATAAAAATGTGAAGTGCGCCGCTTCCCCGGCTGGAAAAGCGGGAAGGGGCGCGAAAAGAGAGGAAATAACGGCTGAAGAGAGAATCAGTGCAGAACGGGCAAACGCTGATCGGGCGCGACAGGTTCATCTTCTTCCCCCATCAACAGCAAATTATTGGCGAAGGCTTCCATAATCACCATTGAGATCTGCTCTTCGCTCTGACGCAGAAAATGGACGAACTGACCGTAAGTAATACCGGCTTCGATCAACAGTGACTGACAGACAATCAGCTTCGGCAGATTATCATCCTGAATATCCAGAAACGCTTTCACCGTCAGCGACGCGGCGTTGATTTGCGACAGATCCCCCACGAGCGGAATCAGCGCCGTGGGCTTCACCTCTGCAAGGGCGGAAAACAGAATGACGTTATCGACCAAATCGATTTTGGCATCGAAAACGCCATCGAAATTCTGCATGTGCGGCAGATGCAGCGCCTGACAGGCGTCGCATTCAAACCAGGTAATGCTTTGCTGATCCAGCCAACGTCGTAATACGTCTAAGTCTGGAACGACGAGTGAATCCATATGCTACTGCCCTATACCGCGTTGAAATAAGCGCAATAGCTTACGGAAAAAGCAACCTGAAAACCACGTCCGCCGGTCAAAAAGGCGATTCAACCACCGGTTTTCAGACTGAAACCGGGTTGGGCGTGCTGCTCAATCCAGTCGATCATCATGGCGGCAATATTCAAACCAGTGGTTTTTTCGATGCCCTCCAGTCCCGGCGAGGCGTTGACCTCCATCACCAGCGGGCCGCGCTGCGCGCGCAGAATATCGACGCCCGCCACGTCCAGTCCCAGCGTGGCCGCCGCCTTCACCGCGATTTCGCGCTCGCGCGGGGTGATCTCCACGCAGCGGGCGCGGCCGCCGCGATGCAGGTTAGAGCGAAAATCGCCCTCTTTCGCCTCGCGTTCGATAGCAGCCACCACTTCGTTGCCGATCACCAGGCAGCGAATATCGCGCCCTTTCGCCTCTTTTATAAATTCCTGCACCAGAATGTGTGCGTTAAGGCCGCGAAAGGCGTCAATAACGCTTTCCGCCGCCTGGCGCGTCTCCGCCAGCACCACGCCGATGCCCTGCGTGCCCTCTACCAGCTTCACCACCAGCGGCGCGCCGCCCACCATATCGATCAGATCGCTGGTGTCGTCGGGCGAATGGGCGAAGCCGGTGACCGGCATATCAATTCCCTGTCGCGCCAGCAGCTGCAGCGAACGCAGCTTGTCGCGCGCGCGGGTGATCGCCACCGATTCGTTCAGCGGGTAGCTGCCGCACAGCTCGAACTGGCGCAGCACCGCGGTGCCGTAAAAGGTGATAGCTGAGCCGATGCGCGGGATCACCGCATCGAAATCATCCAGCGCCCGTCCGCGATAGTGCACCGCCGCCGAGGCGGGATTGATATTCATATAGCAGGAGAGCGGGTCGACGATCTCCACCTGGTGGCCGCGCCCCCGCGCAGCCTCACGCAGACGTTTACAGGAGTAAAGCGATGCGTCACGGGAAAGGATGGCAATTTTCACCCGAAGGTCTCCGCCTGAAATTACCGCGTTGCCCAACCCTGCTTGTGCAGGTAGTCGAGAATAAAGGGACGGCTTTCACGCACGATGGTGCGACGAATATGGTTGCTGAAATTGTCGCTGCGCTGGTTGCTGTCGCGCTGCTGATAATAGGCTTCCAGCTCACGATCGTAGGCGTCCAGCTGCACTGGATCGAGCGGATGATAGCGATTTTCATGCACCAGCATGCTGGCGGGCATGCGCGGCTTCAGATCGGGCTCCTGCTGCGGCCAGCCGAGGCACATGCCGAACAGCGGCAGCACATGCTGCGGCAGGCCGAGCAACTCGGTCACCTGCCCGATGCTGTTGCGGATGCCGCCGATATAGACGCCGCCCAGTCCGAGCGACTCGGCGGCGATCATCGCGTTCTGTCCCATAATCGCCGTATCGACGCAGCCCAGCAGCAGCTGTTCCGCCAGACCGAGCTGCGCCTCAGGACAGATTTGCAGATTGCGCTGAAAATCGGCGCAGAACACCCAGAACTCCGCCGCCTGCGCCACATAATGCTGGCCGCCGGTCAGCGTCACCAGCTGTTCACGCAGCGCCTTGTCGGTAATACGAATAATGGATGAGCATTGTAAAAAGCTGGACGTGGAAGCCGACTGCGCAGCGGCGATAATCGCCTCACGCTGTTCATCGCTAATCGGTTGATCGGTAAAAGCACGAATCGAACGATGCGCACGTAACAGTTCAATGGTCGGCGTCATGTGAATCTCCGGTAGGTTTCGATGAGGCATCGTCGCGGCGGCGGCCGAAAAGCTCAGGCGCGATAGCCTGCGCCATGCGCCACATCAGCGCGACGGCGGCGGGCAGCATCAGGACAATGCCGGTAAAAATCAGCGCGGTGGCGATGCGCCGGCCGGACCAGCCGACAGGCAGCGCCACCAGATGCTGCACAAGTAGAAAAGCCAGAATCAGCAGCAGGATGCCGACAGCTTCCAGCGCCAGCACCGTTTTAGGCAACTGCAGAGCACGTTTCACCGGATTTCTCCCTTTTGGCATCCCGCAAACGAAACGGGGGTTTCATATTAAAGCGTAACTGGCACAATGACGCATAGCCTGTATGCATTGTAGCAACAGGCACAGCCTTCTTTACAGAGGGGAAGGCCCGGCGCGATGATGCGTTCAGCTAGCTTAAAAGTGTGACATAATTCACACAAAAATGAGAGACAAAGGAGATAACGATGCTTGCAGTGATTTTTGGCCGTCCCGGCTGCCCCTACTGCGTACGTGCGAAAGATCTGGCGGAAAAGCTGACCGCAGAGCGTGAAGACTTCAACTTCCGCTACGTTGACATTCAGGCGGAAGGCATTACCAAGAAAGATCTGGAAGAGAAAGTCGGTAAGCCGGTAGAAACTGTGCCGCAGATTTTCGTCGATACCCAGCACATCGGCGGCTTTACCGACTTCAACGCCTGGAGCAAAGCGAACCTGGGCGTCGCGCTGTAAAGGTAAATCAGCGGCGTAAAAAACCGGCCCGCTCAGGCGCGCCGGTTTTTTTATGCGTCTGACGCGCCATCGCGACAGCGGGCTTAACGCAAGATCGTGGCGCTGGCCTGGCCAACGCGTCAGCGCGTTGTGCGCGAGGCGGTCAGGGTACGCCACAGCATCACCAGCAGCGCGCCGAAGCCGCACCAGAATATGGCGCTGGTCAGCCAGGCCAGCTCCTGCAACAGCGACTGAGAAATAAACGCATGACTGAAGCCGATCAGCAGGCAGCACGGCGTCGCCGCCAGCGCCGCCAGCAGCGCGTGGCTCAGCGGCGTCCGACGATTTATCAACGCCGCGACCAGGCCCGGCAGCATAAACAGCAGCAGCCCGGTCTGCTCCGAAGAGTAGCCAGACGTGTCTTCGCCGCTATAGCGCGCCAGCAGGAAGGTCGCGCAGTAAAGCGTCATACAAATCATTACGCCCGGCCAGCGGACGCCATACAACAGCATAGAATTTCCTCATTTATTTCTGCTACCCAGGACCGTCAAAAAAATAAGCGTTTCTGAAAAAGCTGTTAAACAATTAACAGGAAAAAGTTAATAAATATTTTGTTTTTACTCTGGCTTTCTACTGGAGGTCTGAAGAATAAATGAATAAAATAAGCGCCACTTTACATATGCCCCTGAATATCGCTTTCCGGACGGGCCACTGCCCGGTCCATCATCGCGCTTACAGGAAATAACGTTAGCCTGGAAATTCAGGTCTTTCAACAAGTTACTGGTAAACAAGAAGTTAATACGTGAATATAAACGTCGCAGATTTGTTAAGCCGTAATGATATTTTGTTATTATTCGTCGTGCTGGCTTTAGGCCTCTGTCTGGGTAAATTACGCCTCGGCTCGGTGCAACTGGGTAATTCCATTGGTGTTTTAGTGGTTTCGCTTATACTGGGCCAGCAGCACTTTGGCATTAATACCAATGCGCTGAGTCTGGGCTTTATGCTGTTTATTTTTTGCGTAGGCGTCGAGGCCGGGCCCAATTTCTTCTCTATTTTTTTCCGCGACGGCAAAAACTACCTGATGCTGGCGCTGGTGATGGTCAGCAGCGCCATGCTGCTGGCGCTGGCGCTGGGCAAAGCGTTCGGCTGGGATATCGGCCTGACGGCGGGGATGCTGGCGGGCGCAATGACCTCTACGCCGGTGCTGGTCGGCGCCGGCGATACGCTACGGCAGTCAATGAGCGACAGCCCGCTGCTCGGCCAGATGCAGGATCACCTCAGCCTCGGCTATGCCCTGACCTACCTGGTCGGCCTGGTCAGCCTGATCTTCGGCGCCCGCTACCTGCCGCGCCTGCAGCATCAGGATCTGCCTACCTGCGCGCAGCAGATCGCCCGCGAACGCGGTCTCGACGCCGACAGCCAGCGAAAAGTCTATCTGCCGGTGATCCGCGCCTACCGCGTCGGTCCTGAACTGGTCGCCTGGGCGGACGGAAAAAATCTGCGCGAGCTGGGCATCTACCGCCAGACGGGTTGCTATATCGAACGTATCCGCCGCAACGGCATTCTGGCCAGTCCCGACGGCGACGCGGTGCTGCAGTTGGGCGATGAAATTTCGCTGGTGGGCTATCCCGACGCCCATGCGCGTCTCGATCCCAGCTTCCGCAACGGTAAAGAGGTGTTCGACCGCGATCTGCTCGATATGCGCATCGTCACCGAAGAGATCGTGGTGAAAAACCACAATGCGGTCAACAAGCGTCTCAGTCATCTGAAGCTGACCGATCACGGCTGCTTCCTTAACCGCGTTATCCGCAGCCAGATTGAGATGCCGATCGACGACAGCATCATGCTGAATAAAGGCGACGTGCTGCAGGTCAGCGGCGAAGCGCGCCGTGTAAAGAGCCTTGCCGATCGCATCGGCTTTATCTCTATTCACAGTCAGGTGACCGACCTGCTCGCTTTTTGCGCCTTTTTTATCATAGGTCTGATGATCGGCATGGTGAGCTTCCAGTTCAGCGCCTTCAGCTTCGGCATCGGCAACGCCGCCGGCCTGCTGTTCGCCGGCATCATGCTGGGCTTTCTGCGTGCCAACCATCCAACCTTCGGCTATATCCCGCAGGGCGCGCTGACGATGGTGAAAGAGTTCGGCCTGATGGTGTTTATGGCCGGCGTCGGACTCAGCGCCGGCAGCGGCCTGGGGAAAGGCCTGGGCGAAACCGGCCTGCTTATGCTGGTGAGCGGCCTGGCGGTGAGCCTGCTGCCGGTGGTGCTCTGCTACCTGTTCGGCGCCTACGTGCTGCGCATGAACCGCGCCCTGCTGTTCGGCGCCATCATGGGCGCGCGCACCTGCGCCCCGGCGATGGAGATTATCAGCGATACCGCGCGCAGCAATATCCCGGCGCTGGGCTATGCCGGAACCTACGCTATCGCTAACGTTTTACTGACGCTGGCGGGCACGCTGATTGTAATTATCTGGCCGGCGCTGGGCGGCTAAAAAATATTTTATTTTTTGTGCGAACTTCTTTCATGGCTGGCAGTCTCAATATGTGCCACTGCTTTTCTTTGAAATCCCCAAATTGTGGAGCCCGTTAATCTCTGATTAGCGGGTTTTTTTATGCCTGCTTTTCGTCGCCTTCTCTTAATGTTTTCTTAAGGACCGATCGTCACTATAGCCAGCCTGTTCCCTTTGCAGGCACGGTCATGCAACTGACATCAAAGTTAAACCAACCCGCAACATCCCCTCCGATTAGGATTAAGGCGCTTTACCCTTTGCCGGGACGCTTCTACGCTATCCATGCTGTTTTTCTGGCGGTTTTGGGCCTGCTGTTTTTGTGGCTGGCGCGCGACGGGAGCCTGGATATGGCGCTGACCGGTTACTGGTTCGATCCCATGACGCAGCAATTTCCCTGGAAGGATAACCGTTGGCTGGATCTGATCAATCATCGCCTGTTGAAGGATATCGTCATTGTCATCGGCGTTGCGCTGCTGCTGGCGGGCCTGATTCGTCGTCAGCCGCGCTGGGTGCTGGTAGCGCTGTTGATCGGCGTCGGGTCGCTGGCTGTGGGCGTGTTGAAAGCGACAAGCGCGCACTCCTGCCCCTGGGATCTGGTGCAGTTCGGCGGTAAAGCGTTCTCTTATCCGCTGCTCGGCGCCGTGCCGATGGAAAGCGGGCCTGGGCGTTGTTTTCCCGGTGGGCACGCCTCAAGCGGCTTTAGTCTGATGGCGCTGTTTTTTCTTTACTGGCCGACGCGTCCCAGAATGGCCTGGCTCTGTTGGGGCGGCGCAATCGCGCTGGGTTTAGTGATGGGTTATGGCCAGATGATGCGCGGCGCGCACTTCCTTTCCCATAATTTATGGTCTGGCTGGTGGGTTTGGCTGGCGCAGTTGTTGGTTTATGGGTGTGTAACGCGCCTGACAGATAAGACGAGGAAGATATAATGATGGAAGAGTTGAACCGGACGCTGTTTCTCTGGATCAACGCCACGCCGGACTCTCCGGCCTGGTTACTGGAACTGGCGACGTTTATCGCCAAAGATTTAATTGCCATTGTCCCGATGCTGATTGTCGCGCTGTGGCTCTGGGGACCGCATAGCGGCATTCGGGAGCTGGTCTTGAAAACCGGCATCGCCCTGCTCTATGCGCTGGCGATCTCCTGGTGCGTCGGCCAACTGTTCCCTCACCCGCGCCCTTTTGCCATTGGTTTTGGACACCAGTTCCTGTCGCACGCGCCGGATGATTCTTATCCCAGCGATCATGGCACCACCATTTTCACTTTTGCGCTGGCGTTTATCTTCTGGCACCGCCTCTGGTCGGGCGTGCTGCTGCTGGCAATCGGCATCGCTATCGCCTGGTCGCGCGTTTTTCTCGGCGTTCACTGGCCGATGGATATGCTGGGCGGGCTGCTGGTAGGAGTACTGGGCTGTCTGTTTTCGCAGATGGCCTGGCCCTGGTATGGCCAACCTTTAATGAAACTCCTGCATCAGATTTATCGTCTGCTTTTTTCCCTGCCGATCAGAAAAGGCTGGGTACGTAATTAATCTCCCCTTCTGACGGGTCTGTTTTACAGGCCCGTTTTTTTTATTCATTCCTGTTTGATCTTATTTCACGTTGTTTACGATCTATTGCGCAAAGACGAGCCGTTTAATGAAAATTAAACTAATTTGTTGCGCAAACTGTGTAAATTCAAAGCGAGCATCATTTCAATTATTTGTTTTTAAAGAAATTAATAAAACAATCGCACAAAAAACAAACAAATCACCTCGCTATTTACAACCAGACATTAAATAAAAAAACAGCTTTATCCTCCATGATTAACAACAAACTTAGAGAATTAAATTAAAAATAATTAAACATCCAGATTATCGAACCTAACTTATTCTCCGCATTGTGATCCTAATCACCTATTAGTGGTATCGCGGTACTTTTAACTTATTTTCATGATGGTAGAGTGTGCCGCGAAAACGGGGTATCCCCAGGACACTATTTGTTTACCGGCGGTGAATAACTGCGCTCGCATAGCCGAACGCCGACGGTTTTTTATATTCATTCGTTACTCATGGAGATGGTAATGGCCTCACAGCAAACCGCAATCCAGACCGGACAGGCGACAACACACGCCAGCAGCTGGCGCAAAACCGATACCATGTGGATGTTGGGACTTTACGGTACGGCGATTGGCGCCGGCGTACTCTTTTTGCCGATCAATGCCGGCATCGGCGGACTGGTGCCGCTGATTATTATGGCGCTGCTGGCTTTCCCGATGACTTACTACGCGCACCGCGGCCTCTGCCGTTTCGTGCTGTCGGGCAGCAAGCCAGGCGAAGATATCACTGAAGTGGTAGAAGAGCATTTCGGCATCGGCGCCGGCAAGGTGATTACGCTGCTCTACTTTTTCGCCATTTACCCTATTCTGCTGGTTTACAGCGTAGCGATTACCAATACGGTAGAGAGCTTTCTGACCCACCAGCTGCACATTCAGGCGCCGCCGCGCGCGCTGCTGTCGCTGCTGTTGATCGTCGGTTTGATGATGATTATCCGCTTCGGGAAAGAGGTGATTGTAAAAACCATGAGCCTGCTGGTTTTTCCGTTTGTCGGCGTGCTGATGCTGCTGGCGTTCTGGCTGATCCCGAACTGGAGCACGGCGATTTTCCAGGAGGCTTCTTTTAGCGGCAACGGCGGCAACCTGCCGATGACGCTGTGGCTGGCGCTGCCGGTGATGGTGTTCTCTTTTAACCACTCGCCGATTATTTCCGCCTTTGCCTTAGCGAAGCGCGAGGAGTATGGCGAAGAGGCTGAACGCAAATGTTCACGCATTCTGGCGCTGAGCCATGTGATGATGGTGCTGACGGTAATGTTTTTCGTCTTCAGCTGCGTGCTGTCTCTTTCGCCGGCGCATCTGGCGGAAGCGAAAGCGCAGAATATCTCCATCCTCTCCTATCTCGCCAACCACTTTAATACGCCGATGATGGCGTGGCTGGCGCCGATTGTGGCGATGGTAGCGATCACCAAATCGTTCCTTGGTCACTATCTGGGCGCGCGTGAAGGCTTTAACGGGTTGATCATCAAGTCGTTGCGCAGCCGTGGCAAAAGCATCAGCGAGAATAAGCTGAACCGTCTGACCGCGCTGTTTATGCTGGTGACCACCTGGCTGGTGGCGACCTGGAACCCAAGCATTCTTGGTATGATCGAGACGCTGGGCGGTCCGATTATCGCGGTGCTGCTGTTCCTGATGCCGATGTACGCCATCAATAAAGTGCCGGCGATGCGTCGCTACAGCGGCGCCCTGAGCAACATTTTCGTGGTGGTTATCGGAACGATTTCTATCTCCGCTATCATCTGGTCGCTGGTGGGATAAGCTGCGGCGTCAGAAGTAAAAAGGTCGGCATTGCCGGCCTTTTTGCTTTTTGGCCGTTGGGGTTGCGGGATTGGGTGTGTGAGGGAGAAGGCGCCTGCGTGATCAAGCGGCTGAGGGAACAGGCGCCTGCGTGATCAGGTGGCCGAGGGAGCTGGCGCCTGCGCAGGGAGGAGAGGCCGATCGTAAAGACGCAATCCGTCATCCCTGACAGCTCGTCCCGCGCCTTCCCTGGCGCGGGACGCTTTACTCCCCGACCTCTCCTCCCCGCGCCTTGCGTTCGGCGTCGTTTGTCAGAATGCCCGGTCAGGCTTGTTGCTGATAAATTTCAATGAAGCCTGCGGTAAGAATGGCAAATAACAACTGGTGATAATGCCGGAGAAGGTAAAGCTCTGATCGGGCTGAACGGTAAATGATCGCTGGTTATAAGTTCTGAAAGGGTAAAACTCTGGTCGGGCTGAACGGCAAATGGCCGCTGGCTATAACCCTGAAAAGTTAAAACCTCGGCCGGGCTGAACGGCAAACTGCGTTTGTGTCAGGCGCGATAAAAAAGGTCGGCAGCGCCGACCTTTTTTGCCTGGCTGTTGTTACGAGAACCACTTCCCGAACCAGCCGTTGAACTTCATCATCACGAAATCGACGATGCGGCTAAAGAAGCCGCCTTCCTGCACCGGCTCCAGCACCACCAGCGGCCGTTGCGCAACGGTTTTGCCATTCAACTGAAAATCGATGGTGCCCACCGGCTGATACTTTTTCAGCGGCGCCTGCAGCTGCGGCGCGCTCAGGGTGAAGCTCGCCTTCAGGTTTTTCATCTGCCCTTTCGGGATCGTCAGCGCGACATCTTTCTCCACGCCCAGATTCACTTCTTTGCTGTCGCCAAACCAGACGCGCTGCTGCGTAAAGGGCGCATTAGCCTTGATGGGTATCACCGTTTCAAAAAAGCGAAAGCCCCAGGTCAGCAGCTTTTCGCTCTCGCGGAAGCGAATCGCATCCGTTTTTGCGCCCATCACCACGGAAATCAGGCGCATATCGCCTTCGGTGGCGGAAGCCACCAGGTTATTGCCGGCGCCCGCCGTATGGCCGGTCTTAATGCCGTCGACGTTAAGATTGCTGCTCCACAGCAGGCGGTTGCGGTTGCGCTGGGTAATATTATTGAAGGTGAACGACTTCTCTTTATTCAGCGCGTATTCTTCCGGCACGTCGCGGATCAGCGCCTGGCCGATCAGCGCCATATCGCGCGCGGTGCTGTACTGCCCTTCCGCATCCAGGCCGTGCACAGTTTTGAAGTGGGTGTTTTTCAGGCCCAGCGCGCGGACATAATTGTTCATCAGCCCGACAAAGGCATCCTGACTGCCCGCCACGTAATCGGCCAGCGCGATGCTGGCGTCGTTACCCGACTGAATCACTATGCCTTTATTCAGCTCCGATACCGGAATGCGGTCGCCGGGCTTGAGGAACATCAGCGATGAGCCTTTCAGAATTGGATTGCCGGTGGCCCAGGCGTCCTGCCCGACGGTTACCATATCGTCGCGGGTGATTTTGCCGCTTTTTAGCGCCTGGCCGATAACGTAGCTCGACATCATTTTCGTCAGACTGGCGGGATCGAGCCGATCGTCAGCGTTAGCTTCCGCCAGCACATCCCCGCTGGCGTAATCCATCAAAATCCAGGATTTCGCCTCAATCTGCGGCGCGGCGGGCGCCTGCTCGGCGTTAACAACAACAGGAAGCAGCATCAGCGTGCCGCTTATCGCCAGCGTACAAAGGCCAGCGTGAAGGCGCATTTTTTTCATGATGGAATCGAATAACCTGTAGAAATATCATAAGTTTCATAAAGATATGAAACGCAGCATCCTACGCTAACCTGTCGGAGCAGCGATTAAAACCGCTGCTGCGTAAAGTTATTTAGAGTTTGGTAGAAAAATCTTATTCTGGCGTCCGATTCGCTATCTCTTAAATGCGCCTGATTCTGATTTTGCCTGAAATAGCTAAGACGATCACAAAACTCCGCTAACCTGAAGAAAATGGGTCTGAGGAGAATCATCGTGGATTTAGCGCTTTTCGATCTGGATAAAACGCTGATTTGTGCAGACAGCAACAGCCTGTGGATGCGCTGGCTGGTATCGCAGGGCTATGCGCCCGAAACGCTGATCGCTGAAGAAGAGGCGCTGATGGCGCAATATTGTCAGGGCGCGCTGTCGCTGGAAGCCTATATGAGCCGGACGCTGGCGCCGCTGAGCGGGATGGGCACCCTGACGGTCAACGGCTGGGTACGCCGCTTTATTCACCGCGATATTATGCCGCGCGTCTACCCCGCCGCACGCGAGCGTCTCGCCTGGCATCAGCAGCGCGGCGACACCATTATGCTGATCTCCGCCAGCGGCGAACATCTGATGGCGCCGATTGCGCAACGTCTCGGCGCGCACGGCGCGCTGGCGGTGGGCGTAGAGATTGTCGACGATCGCTACAGCGGCGCGCCGTGCGCGGTGATGGCGTGGCGGGCAGGCAAGGCGACGCGTCTCGCCGACTGGCGCGCGCTGCAACAGGAAAACCGCTTCCAGCAGACGTGGGCCTACAGCGATTCCATCACCGATCTGCCGCTGTTGGCGTTGGCGGATCACGCCTGCGCCGTCAATCCCGACGCGCAGCTGCTGGATGAGGCGCGACAGCGCGGCTGGCAGGTCGCCCACTGGGAAAAATAGCGCGCGCGCCTGAACCCGGCGCCGGGGTTCAGGCGCGTTTTACGGTTGCAGGCCCACTTTCAGCAGTTTGCCGTCGCGTTCGTCGGTCAGCACGTAGAGATAGCCATCCGGCCCCTGACGCACGTCGCGAATGCGCTCGCCGCGATCCTGCAACAGTCGCTCCTCCTCTATGACCTTGTCGCCGTTCAGGCTAAGGCGAATCAGATTTTTTTCCTTCAGCGCGCCGATAAACAGCGAATTTTTCCACGGCTGGAAGCGGGCGCTGTTGTAAAACGTCATGCCGCTGATCGCCGGTGAGTTTTTCCACCAGTAGATGGGCTGCTCGGTGCCCGGCGCTTCGCCGCCTTTGGACTGCGGCACTTTCTCGCCGCTGTAGTCGATGCCCCAGGTGGCGATCGGCCAGCCATAGTTTTTGCCCTTTTCGGGAATATTCACCTCATCGCCGCCGCGCGGACCATGCTCGCTTTCCCACATTTGCTGCGTCCAGGGATTCAGCGCCAGCCCCTGCGGATTGCGCAGGCCATACGCCCAAATTTCCGGGCGCGCATTGTTGCGGCCGACAAAAGGATTATCTTCCGGCACCGAGCCATCCGCTTTCAGGCGCACCAGCTTGCCTTGCAGCTTATCGAGATCCTGCGCAGTCTCGCTCTGGAAATTATCGCCAAAGGCGATCCAGAGATACCCTTCGCGGTCAAAGGCGAGACGGGTGCCGAGATTCGCGCCGCTGGAAAGCTTCGGCTGCTGGCGCAGCGCCACATTGAAATTCGTCAGCTGGCGATTGTCTTCGCTCAGTTTGCCGTAGCCGACCACCGCGCCGACGCGTCCGTTATCATCCGCTTCGGTATAGCTGATCCAGACGCGACGGCTTTGGGCGAAATCGGGCGCCAGCGCCACATCCAGCAGGCCGCCCTGCCGCTGGCTCCAGACCTCCGGCACGCCGCTGATGGGCGGCG